>PCAM01000010.1 GCA_002730555.1 Chloroflexota bacterium | reverse complement strand
TCCCACAGCTGTACAAGCAGCTCACAGAGGTTTAATGGAAAAGGCCCGGGAGAAATGCCCGGGCCTTTTCGCGTCTTGTCGCACAGGGTCGTAGTCGCGGTAGTTAACCACCCCCTGCCCCCTCCTTCACTAGGAGGGGGCTGTTATGGGCCTCTTCCCCGGGAGAAAGGAGGTTTGGAGGTGGGTCGCGTACCGCGTTGACGGTGTCGTGAGCGCCCCGTGTCCTTCAAGACAGGGCCGGCCTCGCCAGTCGCACGTCGAGCACTGCCGGCTGGCCCTCCGCGATCGCCGCGTAGGCCCGTTTGAGCGCCGGGATGACCTCTGCTGGATCCTCCACGGTCTCGCCGTACGCGCCGCAGGACACAGCGAGCGTTGCGTAGTCGGGCGATGGGAATATCTCCATGCCGACGAAGTTCTTTGTTCGGTCGATGACTCCTTCCGGGTATCCGCCGAGGGTTGCCATCCTGGGGGCGTTGTGGATCTGGTTGTTGTAGATCACCGTCAGGAAAGGCGCATTGTACTTCTGCGCCGCCCAGATGCTGGAGGTCGGGCAGCCGTACACAAAAGCGCCGTCTCCGACCGTGCAGACCACGTTCTTGTCGGGCGCCGCAAGCCGGGCCCCAAACGCTGCGCCTAACGCCCAGCCCAGGCTCGAACCGCCACTGCCGTGCATCGTCCCTGGGACGGTGCGCGGGATGTTGCTGATCACGGAACCGCCGTTTGTAACGGCCTCGTTCAGAAGGATGTCGTCCGGTGCCATGACCTGACCCAGGCAGTGCGACAGCCAGTCGGGCGCTATCGGATTTTCGGTGGACAGGCTCTCTGAGCGCTCACGACTCTGGATCGTGATCGCCTCGTGTGCCGCGCCCGTCTTCGCTGCCCGTTCTGAAGCGGCCTGAGACTGCGCTGCGGTCATCTGTTCCCTGATCTCGAACACGAGCGCCGGCACCGCTTTGGAAGAGTCCGCCTCCATCAGGATGTCTGCCGGGAAGGTCCAGAGCGGGATGGAGTCTTTGACCGGGTCCTGATCGATCCACACGACGGCGGCGTCCGGGGCGGGCCGGACGTTGGTCGGAATCCACGGGATGTCTGTATCGACAACGAGGATTGCATCGGCATTGCGGATGTAGTCAGCTTCCATGGCCGTGGGCGCAGATAGCGGGTGGTCGCTCGGGAAGCTGAGCCGGACGCGCTCCGTGATCACTGGGGCGCCTGTCAACTCTGCGAGCTGGGTCATATGTGCGACGACGTTCTTGTTGCGGCCGGACTGCGACGTGATGATCACGGGTCTCTGTGCGGACGCCAGGATGGCCGCCGTTTCCGATAGCGCCTCGGGGTCTGCTTGCGGCGTTGTCGCACGACCGTGTCGTGCCGCCGCCGGGATGGTCGTCGTCTCCATCGGGGCCATCAGGACTTCACGAGGAAGCGTCACATAGACCAGTCCCGCCGGTTCAGAGCTTGCGACCTGGAACGCCCTCTGCATGATCCGTTGAAGGTTTTCCGGGCGTCGCACCTCGTAGTCCCACTTCGTGAATGGGCGGACGCCGCCGGCTTGGTCCAGCTGTTCCTGGATCCAGTGGATGCTCATGTTCTTGCCGCCGACCATCTCACCTTCATAGGTGTACGGCGCTCGACCGGCGCAGAACACGATCCCGGCGCGTCCCCGCTGGGCGTTGTGGACGGCTCCGCCCACGGCTTGGGTGCCGGAGTCCACGTGTACAAGCAGCACCTGCGGCCGGCCTGAAATCATGAAATAACCGTGGGCGGCGGCCATCCCCATCTTTTCGTCCAGACAGAGAATGGTTTCAGGTACGTCTTGGCCGCGATCGATGTACTTAGCCAGGCTCTCCTGGATCGGGAAAGTGTCCGTTCCTGAGTTGATGAACAGGTACTCGACATTGTTAGACAGCATCGATTCCACGAACAGGTCTGCGCCCTGGTCGACCGAAATCATGGCGTCCGCGCCGCTTCCGTACTGTTTCGCCTGTGCCATCAATGCCTCCGTCAGATCAAATGGCCCGCGTTACCGGGCTGCCTTGAGTTTCTACCGAATCACGATTACGCGTGTTCGTGGCCGGGCCAGCATCGCAAATCGACGCCGGCCCGGTGTCCGGCATGATAGCGCCGAACCCGTAGGAACGCGAAGGCGGAGCATGCGAAAAGTGTGAAGAAGGACTTCACGAGCCTAAGCCCGGGTTCTTAGATGCGGTCCGAGGATAGCGCGTCCATCAGTTGGACAATGGCCGTTGTCGCGGACCGTTGCATCAACCATTCGGGGTTATGTCGGGGGAATCTTCCCTTGGCGACGTGGGTCCCAGAGTTGGACACCATGCCGATGTAGACGATGCCATCGGTCATATCGACCGGGGTCACGGAGATCCCGACGTCAGCGGACAGGCTTTCGCGCGCAAGGTGCGCCAGAGTGACAGCCCCGTTTTCGTCGATGGACGCCGTGTCGTGCCCGGCGTGGACCGGTCCTGAACCGGGAACCAGCGCTCCCCTGAAGAACGACTCGCGCTCCGGTAGGGCATGGAGCATGGAGGCGAGCGCTCCGGCACTTGCGCCTTCCACAACCGCCAGCGTTTGGTTTCGGTCGATGAGGATCGAGGCGGCACGGCCGGCGGGGGTGTCTTCGTCCGTTCCCCAGATCGAGTCGCCGATAAGCCGGCGTATCTCGGCTTCCACCGGACCGATGACCTTCTCTGCGGCGGACTGGTCGAGGCCCCGACCGATCATCCTGAGGTGGATGCCGTCCGTGTGGGCGTAGATGCCAAGGTACGGGTTCTCCTGGCCGAACAGTTCAGACAGGATCTCGTCGATACCGCCCTCGGACAAACCGAGAGTTTTGAGGGTGCGTGTCGCGGTCACGCCTGTGCCGGATATCTCGGCGAACCTCGGACCCACGGTTACTTCCCAGACCTGTTTGAGCTCGCGCGGCGGCCCAGGCATTATCACGACGTGCTTTCCGTCCTTCTCCACCCACCAGCCGGGCGCAGTGCCGTCGGGGTTGGGGATGGAGGTGGCGGACGGGATCAGCATGGCCTGCTTGATGTTGGTCGGCGGCATCTCCATGCCACGGTTTGCGAACACCGCCTCAAGCCAGGAGAGGATATCGGGATCGACATTCATTTCCTCATCCACGGCGTTTGAGACGGCTTCCCTAGTTAGGTCGTCAGACGTCGGGCCAAGCCCTCCGGTGGAGATCACGATGTCGGATCGTTTAAGACCGCGTTTGAAGGCCTCTGAGAGATGGTCGATGTTGTCCCCGATGTGCGACATCCAGCGGACCGTGATCCCGGTCCCCGCGAGCTGTTGCGCGATGTAAGACGAGTTTGTGTCCACGATCTCGCCCATAAGCAGCTCGTGGCCTACCGCCAGGATCTCGGCATTCATTGCGTGTTGTTCCTTTGTGTCGAGCGCATCGGGCTCCTCGTGCGTTTGTCTGGGAACGGGAGACGCGATGACTGCGTCAGCCTGACGGTTAAGCGTCGGTTACACAAGATACGCGAGCCGGGGCCGGATTGCCTGGGCTGCCGGGATTCCTGGCCCCGGGTATGGTTAACCGGCGGGGGCTGGTGTGGAGGGCTCTTCAGACGCCAGCGTGGTGGGCAGGTCGAAGAAATTCCGGATCGACTGCCCCCACTTGGCATCGATGACGAGAACATCAGGCTGTTCGTTGGCCAGGGCGTACATCCCTGTGCCATCAGGAGTCAAGTCGCCCAGGGTCAGGGAAACCTGGTTCGCCTGACGCACCCCTTGCTGTACCTGTACCTCGAAACGCACGGTGGCGTACGGGGAGTTATCGGTAATGCCGTAGAGCGCCTGCACTTCGTCGGTGATCTCTCCGACCTCTTCCACGCCGATGAACACCGGGTCGGCGAAGACGTGCAGCGGGTCCAGCACCGTGGCCTCGTCGATATCCAGATCGCCATCGCAAACAGCGTCGCCTTTGAGCGGCAGGTTGCAGACATGCCACTGGTCGGCCTCGATATCCAGGGCCAGGGCGCCGACCACCTCGTTATCGATGAGGAAAACGACCTCGGTCACCTCGGCGACGTTCAGATCGTAGCGCCATTCAGGTATCGGGGGGTCCTCGATCAACCCTGTCAGAACCTCGCCCCATGCCGAGCTGACCAGGACGAGCTGGGGGAATCCTTCAAGCTGGGCGTAGTTGCCGGACCTGTCTGGGGTCTCATCACCGAGGAGAAGTCGGACGGTCGAGCCATCGGTCAGCCCGATGGTGACCGAGGTGTCCGGGATCTCGAGGCCGTAGAGCGATGGGTCGCCAAACGATGTCTCCAGCTGACGCTGTGACCGCGGGCCGCCGAGGATGGTGGTGATACCGTTCCATCGTTGGCGATCGACCGGCATCGTGTCGTCGCCGGCGAATATCCAGTAGTTTTCGACCGGGTCCAACTCGAATGCAATGACGCCGTTTGGCGAGTCGATCTCCACCCTGTTGATTGAGCCCTCCGGCAGCGTGTAGAAGAACGGCACGCCTTCGGAAACCCGTTCGATGGTGTGGTCCGTAACGACGAAGGTCACGACAATCGACGAGAGCGATACCAGGATCACCAGGACGAGTGAAAAGCGCAGGTTCAAAGGATCAGCGCCTCCGCCACCAGGACCAGATGCCGATGGCGCTGATTAACGATGGCATCAGTAGCCAGCCCGACCACCTGACGAAGTCACGCTCTGACCGGGTCAGCACAAGCTCTCGGAACACCTTGGTTTTGGAGCGGATAGAGATCAGCTCAAAGTCACGGACGGCCCAGTTGACGGCGTTGGCCAGGAAATCCCCGTTTTTAGCGGACGAGAAGTAGCGGTCGCTTGCGAAATCGGTATCGCCGATCACCACGATGTTCGTCCGGATCAACTCTCCCTCAACGATCTGCGGGCTGAACCCTATCGGCGCCAGCGCTTCCACTGCAACGGCCACCGGGAAGGGTCCGGGGCGGTCTTCGTCGAGGTCGAACTCGTCGGTGTCGCCTAGTTCCTCCCAGCTGTTCAGCGTGGTTGTGGCGAGGCCGGTCAGGGTCAGGTGGGCTTCGCCGGTGGTGGTGCGCGGGATGGCGTCGTCTGTGATGGTGCGGCCGATGAAGGTCGCTCCGGGCATGTACACCACGTCGATCGGCTCGGTGATCGGGTGTGGCGGATCGAACTGCCGGTTCGCCCGTGTGATCTGGAGGAAGTCGGCCTCCGGTGCGACGAAACTGGTCACGTCCACAAGATGTCCCGTACCGAGCGCCACGCCGAATTCGCCAAGCAGGTTCGCGTACGAGGCGTTGGGGTTGGGCTCAAACATGAATATCACGCTGCCGCCCCTCAGCATGTACTGCCTGAGGATGTCGGTCTCATCCCGGAGTTCTCCGGACGCGCTCACGAGTTCACTTTTGGGATCGGCGAATATCAAAGCCGCCGGGAAGTCGTCTTCGCTGTTGGAGAAAATCTGCGGAAGCAGGTCTATCAGTGTGGACGATGAGACGCGGTAGTTGTCCCGGATCAACGCCAGGGCGACCTGGGCGAAGCCTTCCCCTTCGTCCCCGGTGGAACTGATATCCCGTTCGCCGTGACCGGAGATGAAGAACACCTGTTTCTGGCGGACCTGGTTCACGACCAGCATGGCCGTCGTGATCCCCTGCTCGTCAAAGATGTCTGGGCTGGTCAGAGGGTTGCCGCCGACGACGATATCGGTGCGCCTGGAAGCGGTGGCTTCTATGGCGATCGCCGGGGTCTGGGTGACGCCATAATCGGCGGCCACATTAGGCTGGAGAACGGGGTCGATGAGCCGGAACTCAAAATCGTCTGCGGCGCGTCGTGAGAACTCGGAAAGAAGGTCCTGCGTGTCACGCCAAGCGGCTGCGCCCTCTGCGGAGTTGACCTGCAGGAACACCGTCGCCTGGATCGGCTCGCGCAGGTCGGTGAGCAACTGGACGGTTTGTTCTGACAGGCCGAACTGTTTGTTCGCCGTCACGTCCGTCCTCAGCCAGCCGGGGGGATTGTCCTGGTTGCTGAACGACCACAGGACGAGGTTACCGAATGTCAACAGGGCTATGAATGAGGCGACGATGATGAGCGTGTTTACGCCGTACCGTCCCCTGCGCCCGAAGACGGCTCGTGCCACCTGACGCCATGAAATGATCACGGCGACGACCAGGATGGCGAGCCCGATCTGCATGGTCCATACACCGGTCGTGTCCAATTCACGGATGAAGATGAAGATCAGGGCGCCTACGAGGAACGCGCCAAGACCCGCCACGACCAGCATGTACTTGAACGAGGTGAGGTTGTCTTTGAACGAATCGAATATCGACCCACGTGGGCGCGTCTCGTCCGGTCGGGATGAAATGCGTCGCGCGCGTTCGGCTTCCGGGTCCTGGTTAGCCATGGTGCTCTAGCGCCACCTTCTCGATTCCAGGAGCACCACGGTAATGAACAGGAACACCGCCGTTATAGAAATGTAGTAAGCGATGTCTGTGACCGAGATGATCCCGCGGGCGAAGTCGGCGAAGTGCCCGCCTTCAACCACTCCGAAACTTGATGTGTCAAAAACCGAGAACGAACTCCCAAGCTGGAAGTTCGAAACGATCTCTTCCGCCGTGCCGGTCAGCCGATCGGCGACGAAGTTGCTAACGGTGAGCGCCGTGAGCAATCCGGCCCCGACCACTAGGCTCACCAGTTGATTGCTGGAGAGCGCAGACGCCATGAGACCGATTGCGAGGGTTGCAGAGCCGTAAAGAAGTACGCCCAGGTATCCGGTGAGGATCGGGCCGATGTCCGGATCGCCGTACCAGGAAAGTACGACCACAAAGTAGAACGTCCCGGCGACCATCAAAGCCAGCATCACGAACGCTGCGATGAACTTCCCGATCACGATCTCCCACTCACGGACGGGAGAGGTCATGAGCAGTTCCAGAGTCCCGAGTTTTTGCTCCTCTGCGAGCAGACGCATCGTCAGGGCGGGGGACAGGAACACCATGAAGAAGATGGCACCCGCGATGTAGCCCCGGATGCTCGCCTCGGAAAACGGGTCCGAGACCGAGGCGACGAAGAAGAAACCGGTGATCGCGAGGAAGGAAGCCGCAACTACGTACGCCATCGGCGAGGCGAAGTACGTCTTTACCTCTTTCCAGGCGATTGTTTGAATGTTACGCAAATGTATTCTCGGTCTCCGGCCCCTGTGAGGGCCAGCGGGAATTCCAGGGGATTAGTGATGGTGGGTTGCCGGGGTTCAGGCTGAAGCCTCTTCTTCCGTGGTCAGCTGGAGGAAGATTTCTTCCAGAGTCATCGGAAGCGGGTGCAGGTTAACCAGGCCCCAACCGGAGTCGACGATGGTTCTGGCCACGTCTTCCGTGGCGCCTTCTTCCGGCCGGGCATCTACCACCAGCGCAACCACGCCCTGTTCAGCCATGCGTTCCTGTACCGGTCGGTTGTCTCGGCGCACGTCGACGACATGCCGAAGTTCACGTATCGCCGCGATCGCCTCGCCGGGTTGGGTCCCGCGCAGGCTCACCTCGATGCGTTCCGCACTCTGGAGCCGGTCCGAGAGGTTTTCCGGGTCGTCGTCGGCAACGATCCGTCCCTCGTGAATCACGAGCACCCTGCGGCAGATCGCGCTGATCTCCGGGAGGATGTGTGAACTCAAAATCAGCGTGTGTTCGCCGCCAAGCTCGCTGATCAAGGAGCGGGTCTCGACCACCTGTATGGGGTCGATACCGATGGTCGGCTCGTCCAGGATCAGCACGTCCGGCTCGTGGATGATGGCCTGGGCGATGCCCACCCGTTGCCGGTAGCCCTTCGAGAGCTTGCCGACGAGGGCGTTCTGGTATTCGCCGAGACGGACGATCTCGATGATGACCGGGAGCCGCTCATCGATCCATTTGCGGTTCATCCCGCGAAGCTGGCCCATATAACGGAGGTAGTCCATCACGGTCATGTCGAGGTAGAGCGGAACGGACTCCGGGAGGTATCCGATGTGCCGCCGGGCGTCCAGTGAGTGGGACACGACATCGTAACCGGCGATGGCCGCGCTGCCTTCGGTCGGAGGCGTGAAGCCTGTTAGCACGCGCATGGTCGTCGTCTTGCCCGCACCGTTGGGCCCGAGGAACCCGACGACCTCTCCCTGCTGGATGTGCGCGGACACGTCGATCACGGCGGGGTAATCGCCGTAAGACTTCGACATATGTTCGAGCCGGATCATCTGTTTCTGGAGCCTGCTTCCTGTTTCAGCCGGTCCCGGCGCCCGCACCGGTTACCCGGGTATTTCGGGGAATCTGGGACCGAAAATATCTCTGAAGTTAGACCGGTGCGTCGACGGGCTTCGTACATGAGGACTACGACCTGCCACCGTCCGACGGATTGCTGAGATCAAGAGTTGCCCGCGCAATCGGAGTATCTTAGCCCACGCACGACCGCGGGCCAACCGATAACCGGGGTGAGTAACGCGGATCTTCGAAACGTTACGAATGCGCCACACACCACGAAAGGAAGTCGGTTTGATGTCCCGGGCGGATGTAGAATCGGAACAGCTTTGGGAAACCGGGCCGGTGACCAACGGTGGGGAAACTCGTGGGTGATGGTTTTCCGGTGCAACATACCAAGGCCGTTAACGCCTCAACAATCTCCCAGCCGCGTTTTTCTCCGCTGGTATCTGGGACGCTTTGCCGGTGCCTGTGACTAACGAACAGCCGATATATCTGGACCACGCTGCAACGACGCCGTTACGCCATGAGGCGTTGGAGGCGATGCTGCCCTTTTTTTCCGAAGTGTTCGGGAACCCGAACAGCCCGTACGCATTCGCTCAGGAGGCCCGGAACGCCGTGGATGAGGCGCGTGAGAGGGTCGCCGGAGTGCTCGGAAGCCGCACCCGGGAGGTGGTGTTCACGAGCGGTGGCACGGAATCGGACAACGCCGCCATTAAGGGCGTCGCTTCCGCTCTGAAGCCGGGCGGTCGGCACATCATCACCACCGCCATCGAGCACCACGCCGTGATCCATTCGTGCGAGGAGTTGATCGAGGCCGGGTACGAGGTCACCTACCTGCCCGTTGGAAGCAGAGGCGTCGTGGACCCGGGGGCCGTCGAGGAGGCGATCCGGGAGGACACGACGCTCGTCAGCGTGATGTACGCAAACAACGAGATTGGCACGGTGCAGGACATCGCCGAGATCGCCCGCCGGACACACGGCAAGGCGCGTGCTATGGGGCGAGACATCGTCGTCCACACTGACGCCGTGCAGGCGGCGGGCTGGTTGAGCCTGGATGTCAACGAGCTGGGCGTCGACATGATGAGCCTGTCCGCCCACAAATTCCATGGACCCAAGGGCGTCGGCATCCTGTACATCCGCCGGGGGACACCGTTCAACCCGCTGATAGTCGGCGGGGGGCAGGAGCGGCAGCGCCGATCGGGCACCGAAAACGTGCCGGGGATAGTCGGCGCCGCGGTCGCCCTGGAGCTTGCGGAGAGTCAACGGGAGGAGTCATGTGAGGCCATCATTCCGTTGCGGGACATGTTGATAGAAGGCGCACTTGAACGTGTTCCGGGCGCCAGGCTAAACGGGGATCGGAATCAGCGGCTTCCCAACAACGCCAACTTCTCTTTTGACGGTGTTGAGGGCGAGGCGGTGTTGTTGGGACTGGATTTCGCCGGCATCTGCGCGTCCACCCAGAGCGCTTGCAGCTCCGCTTCTATCGAACCGTCGCACGTGCTGGTGGCGCTCGGGCTTGATGCCGATCTTGCCGTCGGCAGCCTCAGGCTCACGCTCGGGAGCGACACGATGGAAGAAGAGATCCGGACCACGCTTGATGTGCTTCCGGGCGTCATCTCCCGGTTGCGGGGAATGCCGTCGCTCTCCTCGACTACGTGAGGGATTTCCTAACGGCTTATGGCGACCCGGCACCTGGGATATCGGGCCGTTTTGTTTGATTTCGAATACCGGCGAGGCCTAGATACGACCAAATTCCGGTTACGCGTCGTAAGCTGTAGAGCCGAAAATACCCGCCGCGCGTGTTGCGCCAGGGGCCATGCCGGCCCGCACCCGGACGCGCTGGGTCCTCAACGAATCAACAAGAATCGCATTTAACCGAGAAGGAATTTATGGTCGACGAGCGCATGGATGGCCCGGCGAACATCGACTCGGATGACGCTCTACCTGCTGGCGTCAGGGCCGATCCTGATGACCACACCGCGTTAAGCGCCGCAGAAACCGCAGCTCTGGCGTATGTCGACGGAGACCGCACGCCATACGGCGGACCGATGGCGCGCCGCGATCTGTCGTTCGAAGTCCTGGAGACGCAGCGATTGGGAGCCGATGTCAGGGTGCGGATCGGATATCGCCCGGCGAGCGGTTTCTCCGGTCGTTCGGGTGAAGAGTGGGTCCTGGTCGGCCCCGACCGCGACGTCCGTACCCGGGAGTTGATCTCAAGGCCTAAAGACAGTCAGCCCTGGGTTCTGATCGCGATCGCGACGCTTTCGGTGATCGCTGCGGTGATCCTGATCCCGCTTGTCATCCAGCGGTCCGACCCCACCGGCGACCCGCTTTACAGGGCTGGCCGAACGCTCTGGATGCGCGCCTCGCAGCCGGAAATCGTGGACGAGATTCAGTACGGAGGACGGACGCTGAACGGCGATTCCGTCAATTTCCGCATCGCTGGCCCGGGCAACGAGTGGAACCTGGCAGTTGTCCACGTATCGCTGTTCAACCAGACATCGCAGCAGGTGTCGGTAAATATCAACGAAGAGGCGGCCACCATGGTCGGGGTTGACGGGAAAGAGTACTCGCCGCTCAATGTGGTCACCCACAGCGTAGGCATGTCCGGGCCGATCGATCCGCGGTACAGGTATCCGGATTTCATCGGTCTCTGGCGCAGCATCGTGATCCGGGCCACAGAGTCGGTGGCCGGGATGCTCATTTTTGAGGTCCCGCCGGATTTCGAGGCAGATCGCATGACCTGGAAGGCGTCCGATACGATCGCCATCGGCTTCCGGGACTAGTTCGCAGGCAGATAACCCCCCCCTTTTTCCGGAATTGCCCGACGGGTTAACGTTCGGGCGCACCGGGCGCGCGTAGAATCAGCGCACGATGACGGGAATCTCTCCAACGGCGCCCGACGCCGACCAGACCACTCCGGAGGTCGGGAAGTCCCCGAAACCCCGGAAATCGAGGGCCAACGGCGCGGCGCGCTCCGGTAAGACGCGTCTCTCGCCGGGCAGACGACAGTACCTGGATATCAAGGCGGAGCATCCAGACGCGCTGTTGCTTGTCCGTATGGGCGACTTTTACGAGACGTTTGACGAGGACGCCCAGGTGATGGCGGAGGTCTTGGACATTGCGCTTACCGCCCGTGACGTTGGAGGCGGCGCACGCTCCCCGCTGGCCGGCATCCCGTACCACTCCCTCGAGTCGTACCTGGGCCAGCTGATAGCCGCTGGGTTGAAGGTGGCGATCTGCGAGCAGACCAGCGATCCGGCGACAGCGAAGGGGATCGTGGATCGGGCGGTGGTCCGGCTGGTTACGCCGGGCACGGTGCTTGAGCCCGGACTACTCGATAACGGGCGCAACAACTATCTGGCGGCCGCGGTGGTGGATGGCGAAAGGGCCGGCGTCGCCTACATAGATGTCACTACAAGCGAGTTTGTGACGCGTGACCTGCCGCTCGAACTTCTGCACGATGAGCTGGATGCCATCGGACCCGCAGAAGTGATCGTGGACGCCGAGGCGGACGCGGCGCTCGGGGATCCCGCCACCGCCGGGTATGTGCGACGACCGATGACGGTGGTAAGCCTGGACGCGAACCTGGCGGGCGACAGGCTGCGCCGCCACTTCGGGACGGCCACGCTGGAACCGTTCGGTTGCGAGTCGAAGCCGCTGGCCGTGATGGCCGCCGCCGCTGTGCTGGAGTTTCTGCGGGAGACGCAACTCGGCAGCCTGCCCCAGGTCACCACGCTTCGGACGATGGCCGAGTCCGGGTTCATGTTGTTGGACCGCAGGGCGCGCCGGGATCTTGAGGTGTTCGATTCGCTGGGCGACCGTGAGGGCGCTCCGACGCTGCTCGGCACCCTGGATCACACGCGCTCGCCGCTGGGCAAGCGATTGCTGCGCGAACGGCTGGCCCGTCCGCTCATGGAACTGGAGGAACTGAATAAACGGCAGGACGGTGCGGAGCTGTGGCTGGCCGCCAGCGGCCCGAGGGCTTCAGCGCGCGATCTACTGGGCAAGGTTCCCGATCTTGAACGGCTCACGAACCGCGTGCGCGCCTTCACCGCCACGCCGCGCGATCTGACGGCGCTGGCCCGGGGACTGGGGCAGTTACCGGGGCTAATCGAGACGGCGAAATCGGCGGAGTTCGATTCCGGGATCACCCCGCTTGAGGACGCTCATGCGCTGATCGAAGCCGCCATTGCTGACGATCCGCCGATCTCGGCTGGCGGCGGTGATGCGATACGTCCCGGGTTCGATGCCGAGTTGGACGAACTGAGGACGCTGTCCGGCGAGGCGCAGTCGTACATAGCTGGGTTGGAGGCGACCGCCCGGGAGGACACCGGCATCAGGAGCCTCAAGGTCGGATACAACAAGGTATTTGGCTACTACATCGAGGTTTCCCGCACCAACCTGGACGCTGTTCCGGAGGTGTGGGATCGGCGTCAATCGCTCGTGGGCGCTGAGCGATTTATTACGCCGGAGCTTAAGGAGTACGAGGCCAAAGTCCTGATGGCGCGCGACCGCATTTCTGAGGTCGAACGATCTATTTTCCGGCGGGTTTGTGGCGAGGTTGGCTCGCACGCGGATCGCATCATGGCGGGCGCGTCGGCGGTGGCCAAACTGGACGTGCTTTGCGCACTGGCCCAGGCAGCGGCGGACGGCGGCTGGGTACGCCCGGAGCTCGACGACGGGGACGATATCGACATCAAAGCCGGACGCCACCCGGTGGTCGAGACCGCCCTCGGACCGGGGCGCTTCGTTCCCAACGACATCCACCTTTCGTCAAACGCCCAGCAGGTCGCCATCATCACGGGTCCGAACATGGCGGGCAAGTCGACCTACATCCGTCAGGTGGCCGTGTTGGTGCTGATGGCGCAGGTGGGCAGCTTCATTCCGGCGGAAAGCGCCCGAATCGGTCTCGTGGACCGCATCTTCACGCGCTCCGGGCTGACGGACGACATCGCCGGAGGGCAGTCGACCTTCATGGTGGAAATGGTGGAGACGGCGGCGATTCTGAACCAGGCGACGACGCGCTCGTTGATCGTGTTGGACGAGATAGGGCGCGGCACCAGCACGTACGACGGGCTTTCGATCGCCTGGTCCGTGGCCGAGCATATCCACAACAGCCCGCGCCTGGGCTGCAAGACGCTTTTCGCCACCCACTATCACGAGATGACGGCGCTGGCGGACATGCTGCCGCGCGCCGTGAACTACCAGGTTTCTGTGTCCGAGGAAGACGGTGAGGTGGTGTTCCTGCACCACATCGTCCCGGGCGGCGCGGATCGCAGCTATGGCGTGCACGTCGGACGGCTGGCCGGGCTGCCGCCGGCGGTGATCGCCCGGGCGTGGGATCTGCTGGCGAAGCTGGAATCGAACGGACGGTTGGCGCCGACGGGTTCCGGCTATGGTCTTGATTCCGGCCTTGATTCCGGCCCGGGGCTTCAACTGTCGTTCATGTCCGGCCCGTCGCCGGTGGAGGGTGCGCTGGCACGGATAGACGTACCGAACCTCACGCCATTGCAGGCGATCACGGAGCTGTACCGGCTGCAGGAGATGGCGGAGGGACAGAGCGATGGCGATGGATCGGGATCAGGGGACTGACGGATTCAAAGAACTCCCCTCTCCCAGCGGGAGAGGGTTAGGATGAGGGAGAAGGCAAGCTCCACAATCACGGTCGATGCTATCCGACCCACTTTGACAGGCTCGGCACAAACTTCGAGAGCCTCAGAGCACTGTCCTCCATGTGTCGGGAATTCGTGACATCCGAGAGTCATGCGCCGAAATAACGACGGGGTAATTTGAGAGTAGAAACGCTGGTTGTTGGGCCACTGCAAACGAACGCGTATGTGCTGCTGGACGAGTCCAGCGGGAAGGCCGCGGTGGTCGATCCGGGAGCTTCTGGCCTGCACATATCTGATGCGATCAGCGCCGCTGGCGCGACGTTGAAGTACATCCTGACGACCCATGGTCACGCCGATCACACGGGCGGGGCGTTCGACCTCCACAACAAATCAGGCGGCGAGTACGTGGTGGGGGACGGCGACCGCGGCCAGATCGAGACGCCGTCGGCGTCGCTCGTCGCGATGATCCCCGGGTTTGTCAATCCGCCGGGCATCGACAGGCCAGTGACAGGGCGCGAAATACTGGAACTGGGCGAGTCCCGGGTGATCGTCATCGCAACCCCGGGCCACACTCCGGGCAGCGTCTGCTACTTGGCGGGCCAGGCGCTCTTCACCGGCGACACTCTGTTCCGGAACAGCATTGGTCGCTACGACCTCCCGGGCGGCGACGGCGATCAGGAACTGCGCAGCATCCGGGACAACCTGCTCACGCTGCCGGACCAGATGATCGTCTACCCGGGCCACGGGCCATCTTCCACGATCGGTGAAGAACGGGAGAACAACCCGTTTTTACAGGGGTTGTAAAGGGGAGTGTTGGTGTTGGATGACGGCCCTTCGAGAGCCTCGGGGAACTGTCCTTCAGCCGCATTTGTTGCGGGGCATGACCGCCGATCTGTCATCCTGAACCCGATTCAGGATCCATTTCTACGTTCTGATGGTTTCTCGCTGACATGAACAATCTGTCGCTGCTGTGTCGTTGGGCCAGGTGTGACAGTCGGATCGTGAATCGAGTTCAGGATGACAATTCTGCGGCCAGCGCGCAGTAATCATGCCCTCTCCTGACTGGGGGAGGGGAATCCTTACCCCTTCAAGTACCCATCAAACCAGGCCAGCATGCGGTCGCCGTATTCCTGTCTGAGGACCGGGTGGCCGGAGCGTTTGGACAGGTGGGAGAAGTCCGGGAAGCGGACAAACTCCACGGTTTTGCCGAGCCTCTTCAAACTCACGTAGTACTGCTCGCTCTGCTCCATCGGCACTCGGACATCCGACTCACCGTGGATTAGGAGTACCGGCGTCTCTACGGATTCAACATACGAGATCGGCGACCTGAATAGGTACTTTTCGATCTCGTCCATTCGCAGGCCGGCCCACTGTCGCTCGCCGAATGAGACGCCGATGTCCGAAGTGCCGTACATGCTGCTGAGATTGGTCACCGGCGCCCCGGCCAGAGCTGCCTTGAAGCGGGTTGTGTGTCCGATCGCCCAGGTGGCCATGAAGCCACCGTACGAGTAGCCGTGCAGTCCCATCCTGTCCGCATCGATGTAGGGGCGTGACGCCATGTCGTCTACCACGGCCATGATGTCTTCGTAGTCGTGCCCGCCCCAGTCATCGAAAACCGCGGTCATGAAATCCATGCCGTAGGTGGAGGAGCCGCGCGGGTTCACGGCCAGCACGACGTAGCCGTTTGTCGCCATGATGTGATGGTCCGGCATGAACGAATCCAGGAACGCGCCGTTTGGCCCGCCGTGGATCTCCAGGATCAGCGGGTACTTCCGGGCCGGGTCGAAATCCGGAGGAAGCATCACACGGGACTCGATGCTTATCCCGGCCCGATCCAGGGTGAACTTCTCCATCGAGGCCGGCGGGTGGTCTGTGAAGAACGCACGGTTGTAGCCGGTGATGGCGTTCCAGGTTCCGTTTTCGTTCAAGGCGATACTGGACGGCGAATTCGGCGTCCCCAGCACCGCGGCGGAATCTCCGGACGCGCTGAAGTTGATGTCCGACAGAGTCCCGTCGACGCTCGCAACAAGCGCCATGTCTCCGCCGGAAGCCGAAACTTCATACAGCGCACTCTGGCCGCGGTAAGAAGCCAGGAACCGTATTCGATCGTCAGCGCTCCAGTTCAGCGATATTGCGCGGAAGGTCGGCGGCGACAGACTCGCCGGGGCTGCGTCCCCGTTCGTCAACAACTCCGGCGTGTTATCCGGCCCGAGCAGGGCGACGATTCCCTGGTACGACTGAGCGCCGACGTAGGCACCGTCCAGTTCGGTGACCACCGCGCACAGGCGTGTCGAATCAGGCGACCAACCGAGGCCGCTCACCGACATCAGATCGCCGGACCAGCACTCGGCCTCGCCGCCGCTGGCCGGAACTACATACGCCTCGGCCCGCCAGCGGGTGTCGTGGTCGGGACGACGTCCCGAGACGAAGGAGACGTGTGTGCCGTCTGGCGACCAGGCCGGGGCCATGTCGTCCCACGCGCCGTCGGTCAGCTGGCGCTCTTTGCAACTCTCAACGTCCACCACGAACAGGTGGCGGTACATCTCGCCACGCCAGCCGACCGAGTCGTACCGGTAGCGGATGCGCTTCACGCTCCTGGAGTGGGGGATGTCCTCGTCGTGATCAGGGGAATCGGGGCCGGGCTCTTCCGGGTCCGGAACGTCTGCGGAGATAACCAGCGTAGATGCGTCCGGAGACCATGCGTAATCGACCACGCCACGCACCCGGGTCGTGAGTCCCCGTGCCTCGCCGCCGTCCACCGGGATCACCCACACCTGGTCGTATCCATCGTCGTCTTTGCGCAGAAACCCGATCGAGCCACCATCAGGCGACCAACGTGGCATCGAGTCGCTGGGACCGCCGGTGAAAGCGACGGTGTCACCGCTGGCTGTGTCTATCATCATCACCCGGCTGGTCAATTTGTGATCCTCGGCGGACGTGGTCGAGTGAACGAATGTCAGACGGGCGCCATCCGGCGATAGAGAAGGGGACGAGACAGAAGTGAGGCCGTACACGAGGTCGGCGGGTGATAGTGGGGAGGGCATCGAGGCGTGTGCTCCGGGTACAGGATTCGGTGAGGGCGGTATCTTGCCACGGAAACGTCCAGCGCCGTCGCTCGCTACTTCGTCATTCCTTCGCAGGAGAGAGTCAGGAAGACGATTATTGGTCTGAAGAATCTTTTGGAAAGCTCTGCGCGTTTGCGCGTAGTCCTTCCCATGCGAGGGAAGGGACTCCCTCATCCTGCGCCTTCTCCCTACTGGGAGAAGGGAAATGTGCGACCGGGACGGGTGTTGAGAACTGCAACGAGCCTTGTGATGGACAACGTTGGTTGCCCCCCCGGAGCGTAGCCGAAGGACGTTCACCGGCACATTGTTTGGCGACAAAATACCGATCTCACCGATTTAGACTTCTCCCTCACCTTGCGCCTCCTCCCGCTCGGGAGTGGGGAGGCGTTGACCGAGGATTGTCCGGTACGTAAAACAGGGGCGTCCCAACGGATCGGGGCGCCCCTGCCAAAATTTCACGTTTCTTCTAAAACTAGCCCGCCGCCGCTGCCGCCTGCTCTATGGCATGTCCGGCGTGTACCTGTGTCAGGTGCACCCGGTACTCGGCGGAGGCGTGGATGTCTTCGTTCAAAGCGTCCTCGACCTCTGCCGCTGCCCGGCTCGCCGCACGGCGTATGACCACCGTGGTGAGCTCCTTGCCCTTCAGGATTCGCTCGGTTCGACGTGCCCGGGTCGCCTTGTCGCCCGCGCCGGTCACGGCCACCCGTGCGTCGGTGCAGACCCCGTCCGAGACCGTGATCACCGCCGCCACCCCGGTGATCGCGTAGTGCGAGGCGGGCTGATGGAACTTGGAGTACGCGGTCCCGGTTCCCGAAGCCAGCCCTGGCAACTTGATCTCCGTGATGATCTCGTTATCACGGAGCGCCGTTGTGAGCAGGTCCACCGGAAATCGGTCGATGTTGATCTCGCGGCTGGACCGACGCGTCCGTGCAACGACAACGCCGCCGATCGCCAGTATCACCGCCGGGATGTCGCCCGCCGGGTCCGAGTGGGCCAGGCTTCCTCCGATGGTTCCACGGTTTCGCACCTGCAGGTCAGCCACTTTGCCGGCGGCGTCTGCCAGCAACGGGTAGTTGGACTGGACCACGGACGAAGTGGCCAGCTCACGATACGTCGTCATCGACCCGATCGAGACCCCGCCGCCTATTGCCTTGATGTAGGACAGGCCTTCAATTCCGCCGATGTCCACCAAGACACCGGGTTCGGCAAGCCGGAGCTTCATAATGGGGATGAGGCTGTGACCGCCGGCGAGGACCTTTGCTTCGCCCCGGTACTTGGAGAGGAGGCTCGTCGCCTCGTCCAACGTGGTCGGCGCGAAGTAGTCGAAGTTACTTGTAACCATTCCTAGCTCCCTCCTCGGGCCACAGCGCGCGCCGCACGCCGGGCCTCTTTCGCGCCCTGGATCGCTCGCCACACTTTTTCAGAGGTGGCGGGCATGTCCATGTGTTTGACGCCTAGGTGTGCGATGGCGTCGATCACCGCGTTCATGACGGCCGGACTGGCGGCGATGGTTCCCGCCTCGCCGGCGCCTTTGACGCCGATCGGGTTTGAGGGAGACGGCGATACCGTGCGATCCAACTCCAGCATGGGGAACATGTCTGCCGACGGCAGCGCGTAGTCCATGAGTGAACCGGACAACAGCTGTCCGTCGTCTGTGTAGACCGCCGCCTCGCTGAGCGCCTGACCGACGCCCTGTGCGATGCCTCCGTGCGTCATGCCGTCCACGATCATCGGGTTCAGCACGTTTCCGAAGTCGTCCACCGCAACGTAGCGCTGGACCTCCACCTTGCCGGTGTCCTGATCTACCTCCACCACGCACAGGTGTGTGCCGTTTGGCCAGGCGAAGTTCTGCGGGTCGAAGAAGCTGACTTCTTCCAACCCCGGCTCCATACCCGGAGGGAGGTTGGCGGCGGCGTATGCCTGACCGGCAACCTCCTGGATGGTGAGCGTCTTGTCGGCGATGTCCTCGACGGCGAAAGTGCCGTTGCTGAACGTTACGAACTTGGGGTCCGCTTCCAGCAGATGGGAAGCCAGACGGTGTGTCTTGGCCTTGACTTTCTGAAGGCTGTTGAACAGCGCCGCTCCGCCGACCGCAATGCTGCGGCTGCCGAACGTGCCGGTTCCGAACTGACCCATATCCGTATCGCCGTGGAGGACCTCGATGTCCTCGATCGGTATGCCCAGTTCGCTCGATACAAGCTGGGCCATCGTCGTCTCGTGACCCTGCCCGTGTGGCGAGGTGCCGATGTAGATCGTCGCCTTGCCTGTGGGGTGGACCCGGACGTTGCTACTCTCCCACAGCCCGGCGCCTGCGCCAAGCGATGACGCAACGGCGGACGGCGCCATGCCGCAGATCTCGATGTAGGCAGCGATGCCGACTCCGAGGAGCTTCCCGTCGCGCCGCGCCGCACGTTGCTCGGCCCGGAACGCCTTGTAGTCGAAGATCTCCAGCGCCTTGTTCAGGTTGCCCTTGTAGTCGCCGGAGTCGTACATGACGCCGGTCGTTACCGCACGGCCGTTTTTGTGCGCCTGGAGCATGTTCTTACGGCGCACCACGATCGGGTCGCGCCCGATCTCCTGTGCGAACCGGCTGACCATGCGCTCCACCAGGTACGCAGCCTCCGGGCGGCCCGCGCCGCGGTAGGCGTCGACCGGCGTGGTGTTGGTGAACACCCCGTGGACCTTGCAATCGATGTTCGGCATTTTGTAAACGCCGCCGAGCATCAGCCCGAACAGGTAAGTCGGGATGAGCGGGGCAAACGTGGAGATGTAAGCGCCGAGGTTGGCGTACAGGTCTACCTTGATTCCGACGATTTCGCCGTCTTTCTTGCCGGCGATCTCCACATCACAAATGTGGTCGCGCCCGTGCGCCGTGGAGACGTAAGCCTCTGAGCGGGATTCGATCCACTTGACCGGTCGCTGGACGTGTTTGGCAACGATTCCAGCAACCACTTCTTCGGCATAGAGATAGAGCTTGCTGCCGAAACCGCCGCCGACGTCGGGGGCGATCACCCTGACCTTCTGCTCCGGCCAGCCGGTGACCAGCGAGAACAGCAGTTTGACTAGGTGAGGGATCTGCGTGGAGGTGTAGAGGGTGAGATTGCCCTTGCCGGCGTCGTAATCGGCCACAACGCCTCGGGTTTCCATCGAATTCGGGATGAGACGCTGATTGACGATGCGCTCTTTGACGATGATCACGTCGGGATCCTTGATCGCCTCGTCGTAATCGCCGCCGCCGACTTCCCAGTCGAAACCAAGGTTGTTTGGCGCTTCCTTGTGGAGCAGTGGCACGCCGTCTTTCGTGGCGAGTTCGGCGTTAACGACGGCCGGCAGGACTTCGTAGTCGACGTCGACCAGAGCCGCGCCGTCCTGAGCTTGGTATGCGGTGTCGGCCACGACCACGGCGACAGCGTCGCCGGTGTAGCGGACCGTCTCAAATGCGAGCGGCGGGTGCGCCGGCTGCTTCAGATCGGGCAGCATCCAGCCCACCGGGAGTCCGCCAAGTTCTTCCTGGAGGTCTACGCCGGTAAACACGGCGATGACCCCGGGCGAATCCATCGCTGCCGAGGTGTCCACGCTTTTGATATTGGCGTGGCCGTACGGACTGCGCACGAAAGCGATGTGCGCCATTCCGGTCAGCCGGACGTCATCTACGTACTTGCCGCGACCGGTGATCAGCCGCGGGTCTTCGGTACGTTTGACGCTCTCTCCAAATGTGGTGACGGCCATGGCTAACTCCCCGCTTTCGCAGCAGCGCCGATGGCGTTAACGATGTTCTGGTAACCGGTGCAGCGGCAGTAGTTACCGGCGATTCCGGCCCTGATCTCCGACTCTGAGGGATCCGGGTTCTGCTTCAGCAGCGCCTCGGACACCATGATCATGCCCGGCGTGCAGAAACCGCACTGGAGGCCATGCTCGTCCCAGAAGCCCTGCTGGACGTTCGTGTACGAATCTCCGTCGGCCAGTCCCTCGATGGTCGTTACTTCGGCACCGTTCGCCTGAACGGCAAATACCGTGCACGATTTAACGGCCTCTTCGTTTAGATGTACTGTGCACGCGCCGCACTGGCTCGTGTCACAACCGACGTGTGTCCCCGTGAGATCCAGAACGTCGCGCAAAAAATGTGCCAGGAGCAAACGAGGCTCAACGCTGCGGGTGTGCTCGGTTCCGTTCACGGTGACACTGATTTCGGTCGACATAATCGGCCTCCCTGCCACTTGTTTCAATGTAGGCCGCACTATGCCTGCTGTTTTGTAGCTTCGCAAGCAGGGATCAGACTTTTTACACCGATAGATGACCATTCGTAACCCAAGTGTGATCTGGTTCCGGTATCTTGGAGGGCACGGATATGGAGATATAACGAGGAATGCGACCGGTATGAAGATCAACGGCTCATACAAACTCCCGGCGGACCCCGAGACGGTCTGGGCGATCCTGCTGGACCCGGATGCGCTGGCGAAATCGATCCCCGGGGCGCAGTCTTTCACGCCAGCCGGCGACGACGCATATGAGGTTGATCTGAGCGTTGGCGTTGCGGCGATCCGAGGGAACTACTCGGGCCGGGTTGAGGTCACGGATCAACAGCCGACTTCTTCATTCAGGCTTTTAGTTGAAGGGAAGGGCGCCAAGGGCGCCGTGAATGGGTCCGCGTTGTTCACGCTTTCGCAGGGCAAACCGGGGGAGACCGTTGTGGACGTGGAGGGTGGAGGTGAAGTCGCCGGCCTGTTTTCACGTGTCGGCCAACGTCTGCTGGGCGGTGTGGCCAAGCTGCTGATGAAGCAATTTTTCGGCGGCATGAAGAAGCAGGTTCAGGCCCGGGTCGAAGCTGCTGCCGGCTGAGTTGGGTGCGGCCTTTGACGTAACCGCCCCGGAACCCCTCCTGTATCAGGAGGGGGCTTTTTTGGTGCCGCCTCCCTGGGAGGAAGGAGGTTGGAGGTGGGTCGTGTCCCACTTCAAGACGCGTCATACCCACCGGCGTGGGAATGACGCGTTTGATCGCCCTCGGCTAGTCCCTACTTCCCGGTCCAGTTTGGCTTGCGCTTTTCGGCGAAGGCGAGCGGGCCTTCTCGGCGGTCGTCCGACGCCAGGAACTTGGCTTCTTCTGAGTATTTGCGGTCGAATGCGACCTCCACGGAGGATGCCAGACCCTGGTAGGCCATCTGCTTAGTGGCCCGTGCCGATAGCGGTGCGACCTCAAGGATCTGGTTCGCCCAATTCTCGGCCGTCGCCATCAGATCAGCCTGCGGGACAACCTCGTTGGCAATGCCGAGCCGGTACGCCTCTGCGGCATCGATCCGTGTCGCCGTCAGCATCATGCCCATCGCGATCTTGATGGGGATGTGCCGGGGCAGTTTGTGCACGCCGCCGGCGCCCGCGATCAACCCCACCCGTGGCTCCGGCAACCCGACCTGTGCGTGGTCCGCCATGATGATGATGTCGCACGCCATCGCCAGTTCAAAACCGCCGCCCAGGGCGTAGCCGTTGACGGCAGCGATGATCGGTTTCCAGCACTCGAAGTGGGAGGTAATGCCGCCAAAAGGCGCACGGATGGCGTTGGATTCTCGTTCCGCCCAGTTCTCGGAGGTGTAGACCAGGTCGTTGCCTGCACTGAATGCCTTTTCTCCGGTTCCCGTGATGATGGCTACCCATGCGTCCGGGTCGTTATTGAACTCGGTGAAGGCGTTGACGAGTTCCATGTTTGCCGGCGGGTGCAGTGCATTGAGCCGCTCCGGCCGCTCGATCGTGACGTACACGATGCGGCCCTTCTTTTCGTACGAGATGAATTCGTAGGCCATCAACGTTCTCCTGCATGCTGGCGGGCGGCTCGAAATGCGCCGACTTTATTTACTGCGGTAGAGACTAAGCGAGTTGGACCCAAATCGGGAAGGCAGGAGCGGAGAGATTGTCGGGTCGCGATCAGTCGGTAGTTTCGCCGCCTCCGGGAGAAGACACCGGGGTCGTCGCGGTCCCTGGGTCTTCGGGAGGGTTCGAAAGCCCCATCTCTTCATCTCGGCCAAGGGTCTCCGGGACGATGACGTACACGCCGGTCGCGCCAAGAAAGCCAAACCCGGCGATGAAGATCGACGACCAGCCCAGAGTGACGATGGTCGCGATCTGGCCGACGATGATCGGGCCGGCCGCGCCGCCGATGTCGCCGATCAGCCGCCAAACGCCGATGAACTCGCTGGCGCGCTGCCGGGGCGCGAGGTCGGCCCCGAGCGTCATCATCGCCCCGCTGCTTAGCCCGTTCCCGAACCCGGTGAATACAGCGATCGCTCCGAAGGTCCAGATCTCGTTGGTCAGGGGAAGCATAGCCATCCCCGCTCCCAGGACAAGGAAGCTGGGGATAGACATCCATTTGCGACCGTATTTGTCCATAACGTAGCCCACCGGGGCGAACATGGACATGTCCACCGCGGCTGCTGCGCCGATCACGTAACCGATCTGGTCGACCTCAAGCCCGAGGTGCGTGCCCCACAGGGGCAGGAGCAGCTCCCGGCCGCGCCGGACGAGCTGCAGTGACACCATCGCCGTGCCACCTCTGGCCAGCCCGAGGCGGTTGTCGACGAGCGTCCTCATGACCGAGGAACGTCCCTGGCGTATGAGCTGGTCGGCCCTGTCTCCGCCAAGTTCTTTTGTGAAAGCGATCAGCATCAGTACGGTGGCCGCGCTCATTCCCGCCTGGGCAAGGAACACCGCCTCCAGGCTGATCTGTGCGCCGATAATCCCGCCGACCACCGGCCCCACAAATGCGCCAATCCTCTGGACTCCGCCGAAGGTCGCCAGGGTTCTACCACGTGCCGCCGACGGGACGGTGTCCGATACGTACGCCATCCGGGAGATGGACCACAGCGCCATCGCCGTCCCGGCCAGCAACCGGAGCACCATGAAAATGGCGAACGACGATGTGAACGCCGTGACCAGGGCCAGCAAACCAAGCGCCGCTGTGCCGACAAGCATCGTCTGTTTGTGGCCGAATCGTCCTACCAGCAGTCCGGACGGCACGTCGAAGACCATGGTGCCGATGAGTACGCCGGACACCCCCAGTCCAATCAGCCCGACGCCGACGCCCATCTCCTCGATAAAGCTCGGCAGCACCGGGATGAGCATGCCGACGCCTACTTGAAGCAGGAAGCTCGGGACGTACAGGATCCAGAGGAGAGACGATCGACTGAATACGCGCGAACCGCCGGGGCCCGCCGGCGTGAGGATCGGGCGCGCGTTCACTCCGGCCGGAGTCACGGGGCGTTTCGGGGGCGCGTTATTATTGGAACTGCTCAATAGGTGGAGGGATTTCTTATTGGGCGGCAATGTCGGGTGCCGGTGAGCGACCCGTACAGATTACCGGTGCGCCGGATCAGTTAACAGGAACCGGGACACCGCATCGCCGGAACGTCCGTTAATCGCCGGGTATAGAGGTGCGGCCCCACTCGTCCACGGTCCGATCCGCTATGGAGATCGGGCCAGGGCCTGTAGTGATCTCCACGGAGTTGCCGTCCGGATCCGATATCTTCATCGCAGGCCGACCATCGCCACGTTTCTCAGGCCCTTGAATGTCGTAACCCAGCCCCACAAGGCGAGTGTGGACGGCGTCGAAGTCGTCGACCTCGAATGCGATGTGCGCGTCCGGTTGCGCCGGGCCCGGCTCGCTCATGTGGAACATAGTCCCGTCGTCGGTCTCCATGAAAATCACGCCCGGGCCGTCCTCGAACGCCGGGACGATGTGAAGGCCAAGGAGGTCCCGGTAAAAGGGCAGGGCGTCTTCCCGGTCCGAGATCGGAAACATGACGTGCTGGACACGGTTCATGTGGAATTCAGAGTTGATCCCACTCAGGTCAGGCGCTGAACCGTCCGCTGGGCGCTCGGTTGTACGGCCCCATTCATCCACCACGACGTCGCGCTGTATGGGACCGGGGCCGGTGGTGAACTCCACGGTGTTGCCGGAGGGATCTTGCGTCTTCATGGCCGGCCGGCCGTCGGCCCGTTTCACGGGTCCGTCGATTTCATGGCCCAGCTCGACCAGGCGCGCGCGGAGCGCGTCGAAGTCGTCGACCTCGAAGGCAACGTGGGTCGGCGGTGTGCGTTCCGTCCTCTGGCTCAGGTGGACCATCGTACCATCGTCCGTCTCCATCATGGTGACGCCGGGCGAGGTTTCAAATGCCGGGACCAGGTGAAGGCCCAGCAGGTCACGGTAAAACGGGACCGCCGTCATTCGATCCGCGACCGGGAACATCCAGTGCTGAATCCCGTTCATGTGGAACTCTGGCATGTGGACCTTCCTAGATGTGATGTTCGTCCGCTGTTGTCGTTTTTTATCGTCATTCCCCAGTAGTCGGGAATCCGGAGGTAGTCTCCGACTCTGTCGATGTGTGAATCGCGTGGAAGGGCCGATTGGCATCGACCCAGGCCGGGTAGTCAGTCGCCCCGACGTTGTATCAATCGATTGGTGTTTCTTAGATTCCCACGTGCGTGGGAGTGGCGAGTTCCCGGTTCGGGCCTTCTCCCTCACCCCTGCCCTCTTCCGCTGGGAGAGGGGATTATTTAAACGTTCTTAGTGTATCCCCACTCGTCTGCTATCCGATGGCCGGACCGCGCGGGGTTGTTTGAAACGAGCTCCACGTGGTTGCCGTCCGGGTCATCGAAGTGGAGCGCTCTGCGGTCATCGAGACGGTCTCCGACCCGTATGTTTTCGGCGTCCAGTTGTTGGATGGTGTCTACGGCCCTGTCGAAGTCCTCGACCACAAAACCGCCGTGGTAGGTGTGTGCGTTGCCCTGTTCGGCCTCGACGAGGTGTAGCATCGAACCATCCGGCAGCCCGAACCATGTGATCGTGTCCGCCTCCACCATAGATGGGATGATCTGGAGTCCGATCACGTCCCTGTAAAAAGTGACGGCGCGTTTACGGTTGGTGATGGGGACGGCGGCGTGCTCGACCGACAGGACGCGGATCGGCGCGTCCGACTTCTGGTGGCGGCTCGGCGGGCCGTCGCCGTTTCTTGTCACGCCCCACTCGTCGCAAATTCGGCCGTGTACTTTTCGGTCGTTGACGCTGGCGAACTCCAGGCGGTTGCCGTCGGGGTCGTTGATGAAGCCGAACTCCTGGCCGTCGTGCCGCTCACCGCTGCTGGACACCTCGATACCGGAGGCTTCCAGAGAGGCGATTGCGTCCGGAACGCTCTCGACGCCAAACGCTAGGTGGAACGTGCCTAACTTGCCCGGCTCAGCGGACTCGATCGGATGGACCATCGTTCCGCTCTCCATCTGCGTCCAGATGACGGCGGGTCCGTCCACCATGGACGGGATCACGGCAAGCCCGAGGATGTCCCGATACAGCGGCAGCGTGTGGTGGCGTGTAGATATCGGGTAGGCGATGTGGTTAAAACCGGTGATGGTGATTCCGGCCATTTGGCGCTCCAGGGTCCCAATCGGGCGATTATTTATTGACGGTGGGCCGAAGCTTAGTACTGGACCGGCCCCGGCGCTACTGCGTTACTACTCCGGCGCAACCTCGATGATCATCTCCGCTTCAAACGGGATGTTATTGGGTAGGGACGACATGCCGACTGCGGAGCGGGCGTGACGGCCTTTGTCCCCGAACACCTCGACCATCAGGTCCGAAAAACCGTTCGCAACGGCCGGGTGCTGTGTGAAATCGGGTGCGGCGTTGACCATGCAGAGCGCCTTCACTACCCGGACCACCCGGTCCAAATCGCCG
Organism: Chloroflexota bacterium; assembly: GCA_002730555.1. Taxonomy (GTDB): domain Bacteria; phylum Chloroflexota; class Dehalococcoidia; order Lucifugimonadales; family Lucifugimonadaceae. The sequence continues at coordinate 29,219 of PCAM01000010.1, read as the reverse complement.
ATCTCGTGGCGCAATGTGGACAGCAAACCGATGCCGGTCAGTTGTGCGGCCTCGTAACCTTGATCGACGTCCATGTCGGCGCCCAGTTTGCCCGTAAGCCACCGTCCTTCTGGCCCCGCTCCACGCGGTCCGTGTCCCGCCAGGAAAACGAGGTTTCCGGTCGCCACCACTTCGACGTAGTTCCCGAGCGGTGTCGCCGGGTGTGACAGGTCCAGTTTCATCTCCGCTATCTTTGCTTCTGCGCTCATTTGCTTTCCCCTGGATTAATGGGTTGCCGGTTAACTATTCGATGGTTTCGGAGTCGTTGATTCCGTTGAGCGAGTTGGCGGCTTAAGTATGAAGAAGGTCAACGCTGCGCCAAACAGCAGGGCGGCGCCGACCATGAGTACGACAGAATACGACTCGGTCCGGTCGTACATGAACCCCGCGCCGGCGACGGTCACGACCGTGGCTATGTTGTACATCGGCGCGAGCAGCCCGCGGAGCGTGGCGAAGTTGCGTCGTCCGAACAGGTCGCCCACAAGGGACCAGTTGACCGAGGCCGATGCCTGCGCCGGGGCGAACATTGCGAAGGCAATGAAGACGGGGATGGTCCCTTCAACGAAGTTAAGCAGGACCAATCCAACGGCGGAGATCGTGTAGGAAACGAACAGCAGTGGCCCGCGCGCCACACGGTCGGACAACCAGCCCAGCAGTAGAATTATCGGAAAGGCGATGGCCGAAACGGCCCCGAGCATGGCGGCCCCGGCCACCGCGTTCTCGCTTTTCCACACGAAGATGGCGATGGCGTGGACCTGGATGGCGCTCGTGACGCCCAGTCGCAGCGTGGTCGCGAGGGCCAGGAGCCAGTAAGCAGAGGTGTGGAGTGCTTCCCTCACGCCCCAGGTCACGTCCGATCGTGCTGCACCTCCGCTGCGTGCGGCTCGCTCCGCCACTGCTCGCAATTCCGGGGTGTCGCCGTCCGGCTGCATGCCGTACGACTCTGGAGACCGGCGATATGTGAGTGCAAACGGCGCCACCCAGAAGATCATCATCAGCCCGATGCCGACGGACACGGCCTGCCACGAGTAGACGGATAGCAACCAGCCAAGTAATGGGATGAATATGGCCGCCCCGCCCCGCATGCCAGCGGCGTTGATGGCCATGACGAGGCCGCGACGCCGGATGAACCAGGTGTTCAGGACCGCCATCGACGCCTGCATAAAGCTGGTGGAGGCGCCCAACGAGATCACGGCGATGTAGACGATCAGGAACTGGTAGTAGGTGTTTGTCGTCGCGAGGATGATGTAGCCAACGCCGACCAGGAGCGATCCGAAGAACGCCATCCAGCGGGGTCCGAAGCGGTCGATCAAGTAGCCGGTAAACGGGCCCATCAATCCGTTTTCCAGGCGCGCAAAAGAGAACACGAGCGAGGTCTGGAAACGGCTCAGCCCAAGGCTCTCCGTGACCGGCAGGAAGAAGACGGAGAAGCCCTGCCAGTGGATCGCGCCGCCGGTGCCGTTTGAGAACACCGAGGCGATGACGATCCACCAGCCGAAGAACAATCGGAATTGTCCGGGAGAAGCGTCCTTGGTGGCTGCCGCTCCCTGTAGAGCTGGAGCGTCTCCCTGCCCGGAACCCGCTCCGGCAGATGGCGCCGGCCGATTTCCGTGGTCGTGGCTCCCTGAATTACCGGAATTCCGAGTGCTATCTGGTGGATCGCTCGCGGTGTCGCTCAAGTTGCTTACGGCAGCCTTAAGACGGTTCGGTCATGGTGCTGGGTTCGAGGATCACGCCCAGCTCTTCAGCCGAGAGTTCCGTGACCCGGAGCGACACCTCTTTGATGGTCTCGCCCGTTTCGGACGCTTCGTGGGCGATGGCGGCCGCCTGGTCGTAGCCGATCACCGGGGCCAGTGCCGTGCAGATCGCCAGTCCCTGTTCCACCATGCTCGGGCCCTTGGAGGTGGCCTTGAGCCCGCTGACGCACTGGCGGGAGAAGTTCTCACACGTCGCCGCCAGGAGGTCGATCGACTGCAGCAAGTTGTATGCGGCGATCGGCATCATGACGTTGATCTCAAAGTGGCCGGACTGGCCGGCGATGGCGATCGTTGCGTCGTTGCCGATCACCTGCGCGCACACCATCGTGACCGATTCTGCGATCACCGGGTTGACCTTGCCCGGCATGATGGAGCTGCCCGGCTGTACTTCCGGAAGTTCTATCTCGCCAATCCCGGCGCGCGGGCCGGAGCCGAGCCACCTGACGTCGTTGGCGATCTTCATGAGGCTAACGGCGATGGTCTTGAGCGAGCCGCTGGCCTCGACGATGGCGTCGAGCGAGCTCTGCGACTGGAAATGATTCGCCGTCTCGCTCAGGTCCAGCCCGGTCATCTCTTTGAGCTGGACGATCATGCGGTCGGCGAACTCGGGGTGCATGCCGATCCCAGTGCCGACGGCCGTGCCGCCGATCGCCAGGACGCTTAGCTCGGCAAGTGCTTTAGCGGCCCGTTGCTGACCGTACTCCAACTGCCCCACGTAGCCGGAGAACTCCTGCCCGAGCCGGATCGGTGTGGCGTCCTGAAGGTGCGTCCGGCCGGTCTTGATGATGGGCCAAAACTCCTCCGACTTCGCACGAAGCGCGTTCTCCAGTTCCGCCATTGCCGGGAGCAACCGCTCCTTGATGGCGCCGGCGGCTGCCAGGTGAATGGCGGTCGGGATCACGTCATTGGACGACTGTCCTTTGTTGACGTGGTCGTTGGGGTGCACCGGGTCCCGAGAACCCAGTTCTCCACCGAGCGCCGAGATGGCGACGTTTGAGATCACCTCGTTGGTGTTCATGTTGGTGGAGGTTCCGGAGCCGGTCTGGAAGATATCGACCACAAACTGGTCGTCGTACTCGCCGTCAATCACCTTCTGGGCGGCGGCGTCGATGGCGGCGCCCAGCTCAGGCTCCAGAGAATCAAGATCCCGGTTCACCCGGGATGCGGACTGCTTGATCTGTCCCATCGCCTTGATGAAGGACCGGTTGAACTTCAGGTCGCTGATCGGGAAGTTGAGCTTTGCTCGCTGCGAGTTCGCTCCGTAAAAGGCGCCGGCCGGCACCTGGAGCTCGCCCATCGAGTCACGTTCGAGTCGGGTAGGGCCGTCGGCCTGCTGGGGCATTCGGATCTCCATGTCACGGTTGTGGTGGGTGGCGCACGGTGTCGAACGCGATTTCATGTCCGTTTCTGGACCCGGGGCCCGAGTTGATGTCAGGCGATTCCGGAGGACAGAACGGGCGGCGTTTCGACCGCCGTTACGGCAGTACTCGCCATGTTACCCCGGAGTCATGCCGTTCCCGCTGTGACTTCGCGGACCTTACCGGTTTGAGAGACTGGCGGCGACCCGCTTTCGCGGTTATCTTGCGCTGCGAGTCGTTGGACGCTAACCGCAAGGGCGGTCGGGTGACTCGCTCGACCCCATCGTTTGGAGCACGCCGAGATGCCTAACTACCCGGTCATCGACAGGGTCGAGATCACCCGCTATCTGTTCCCGTGGCATGATGTCGGCGACGATCTGAGCTTTGCGGTCGGGCCGTTTTACGAAAAGGGCTCGCAGCGAACTCGGCGCTTGCTTGGCATCAAGATCTTCACTGATGAGGGCGTGACCGGGGAGTTCATGTCTTCCGCTCCAGGTACCTTCGAGCAGATGCAGGCCGTCGCTCCACTGCTGATCGGTGCGAACGCGCTTGAGCGCGAGAAGTTCTATAACGTCGCCAAGACGCACCTGCGCAAGAACGACCGCATGGGTATAGGCCCGCTGGACATCACGCTGTGGGACCTGGCCGGCAAGTATCACAACGCCCCGATTTATCAGCTTCTTGGCGGGCATCGCACCAAACTGCCGTGCTACGCCAGCACCTATCACGGGGATCGCACGCCCGGCGGGCTGGACTCGCCCGAGGCTTTCGCAGATTTCGCCGAGCAGTGCCTCGAGATGGGCTATAAGGGTTTCAAACTCCACACCTGGGCCGACGGCAACATCGATCGCGAGGTGGCAACCATCAAGGCGGTAGGCGATCGCGTGGGCGGAAAGATGGCGCTTATGAGCGATCCCTGCTGTGTTTTCGACACGTACGGTGATGCGCTACGGGTGGGGCGTGCGTGCGATGACGCCGGGTTCTTCTGGTATGAGGATCCGATGCGGGACGGCGGCGTTTCTCTTTACGCCCACAAGCAGCTTCGGGCGGCACTGAAGACGCCGCTGCTGCAGGGCGAGCATGTGCACCTGGTGGAAGCGCACACGGATATGGCGATCGCCGAAGCCACAGATTTCTTCCGCGGTGACGCCGAGTACGACGGCGGGATCACGGGATTGATGAAGATCGCCCACGCCGCTGAGGGCATGGGGATGGACCTGGAGTTGCACACGGGCGGACCTGCACACCGTCACGCCATGGCGGCGATCCGCAATGCCAACTTCTATGAACTGGGACTGGTTCACCCAAAGCTGGCCGGGACCGACCTTGCGGTATATGCCAACGACTATGACGGCGACCAGTTGGATGCGGTGGATTCGGACGGCAACGTGAGCGTGCCGGAGGGACCGGGATTGGGCGTTGTGTACGACTACGAGAAGATCGGCGTGAACGCGGTTAGCAAGATGGTGATCGACGCGGATTCGTCGCGGGATGAGGGCGTGTAGGGGGTGGTGTGAGGGCGTATGGGGTGATGCCCACGGTGTTGCCGCGTTACTTATCTACCCTGTTCGAAACGTCGTTGGGGCGGGCAGCGACCCGCCCGGGCGTATTGCCATACGCCCCTACGGCGTTGTCCCGCGCCTATCCGCTGTCGTCGATATAGCGGTCGATCGCCCAGAGTTCGTCGTCTCGGCGGCGCCAGATGATTGTGTAGGCGCCGTTGTGTGTGCTGGATTCGGTGCCGTCCAGAGGGGCGACTATCGTCAAGACCCGGGCGCTCTCGACGGCCCAGTCCCCGGCGAATCTGACGACCGGGTCCGACACGCTGAGCTGGTACTGGTAGGAACCGAAGACGCGCTGAAACCAGCCGGAAATAGCGCCCCAACCTTCCAGCGCAGGCTCGTCTTTCGGGATCCAGACGGCGGCGGGCATGAACAGCGAACCGAGCCGCTCCACATCCCCGGCGTTCATGAATCGGACCCAGTCCAAGCGGAGGCTCTGGATTTCCGGGAGATCGTAATGGTGGAGCACCGGGGGGCCTTTCTATGTGGGGTGGTACCCCGTGGTGCACGGAGACCGGCGAGATCCTTCGCCCTATTGAACAGGGCTCAGAATGGCTAGTTGCGGGAGGGTGTTGTTGCCGGGATCCGGTGTTACCGATGCAGTAATTTACGGTGAGGGTTCCTCGGCTTCTCTCGAAAAGACCTGAATGTTACCGATCGGGCGGTTCCAGTTAGCCGCCCGGCAGGGCCTACTCGCCCCGGACGGTTTTGAAGAAGTGCTCGGTGTAGTGCGATACGAAGGTCGGGATGTGTGTGTAGTGGTAGAGGACGCCTCGTTCCACGTTTGACCGGGCGAGTTCGGGACCGCCGGGCGTGCCGGACGCCTTGCCGGCAGCGTGGATCTTTTTGAACGCCGTGTCGACCGCCTCGGCCACAACGGGGTGGGTGCGCTGGCCCGGGTAACCGAGCGACTGCGACAGGTCGGACGGACCGATAAAGAAGACGTCCACCCCGGGCACCTCAAGCATTTCGTCCAGGTTGTCGAGCCCCTCTTTGTGCTCGATCTGGACGCACACCAGCGTTTCCTCGTTGGAACGTTTGAGGAACTCCGGCTCGCTGATCCCCATCAACTTTCTGCCGCCGCCGAGCCCACGCTCGCCTTCCGGGTGGAATCGAACCGCCTTTACCACCGCCTCCGCCTCGGCGGCGCTATTCACGTGCGGCACCTGCACGCCCATTGCTCCTCGGTCCATGTAGCGGAGTATCACGTCGGCGTCGTTGACCTGCGGCCGGACGATCGGCGTGACGCCGTGCAGCTCGCAGGCGAGCACCATCTGGTAGACGTCCGTGATGGTGTGGGAGCCGTGCTCGGCGTCGATCAGGATCCAGTCGTATCCGGCCCCGGCGACCATCTCTGTGAGCTCAGGCGCGGGAATGGTGATCGACACGCCGAATGCCGGTTCACCAGCTTTAATCTTGGCCTTCATTCGGTTCTCCGTGATCACGGGATGCTCCTTTGTTGGTTGTGGTTCGGCGGTGGTTGTTGCGGAACCGGGTTGTTGCAGGAGACGGGTTTGGTTTGGCCGCTGTCGTCTCGGTGAATGTTCTTCGTCCTTCCGCTATCGGAAGGATCGGAATGACGGGAATGCTATCGAGCGGATCCGTCCAAATGGCCGCCCGGCAGGGCCTTAGTCTCGACCGACTGCCTTCAGGTAGGCCCGGCCCGAGGCTGCGACCAGGTTCTGGCTGTGGGTGTAGTGGTAGAGGATGCCTTGCTTTACGTGCTCTGCGGCTGCCGCGGCCTCGCCGGGCGTGCCGGACGATTTGCCGGCCGCGTGGATTCTGGCAAAGGCGTCATCGATGGCGGCCTTCACTTCGGGATGGCTGCGGTCGCCGGGGTGCCCGAGCGACTGCGAGAGATCGGACGGGCCGACGAAAAACACATCCACGCCCTCGGCCTTGAGGATGTCGTCCAGGTTATCGAGCGCTTCCCGGTCTTCGATCTGCACGCAGACAAGCGTCTCGTCGTTGAGGGCCTTCACCATGTCAGGCCCATCGCCCAGGAAACCGTAATCGCCGGCCCGGGTGCCGCGCGCCAGCCCGCGCATCCCTTCAGGGGCGAATTTGACCGCACGCACCGCTGCCTCGGCGTCGGCGCGGGTAATTACGTGCGGGATCTGCACGCCGCTGCAACCCCGGTCCAGGTACTTGGCGATCAGGTCCGGCCTGTTGACCTCCGGCCGCACGATGGGCGCCATGCCGTGCCGCTCTGCGGCGAGGGCCAACACCTCGACATTCTCCGCCGTCATCGAGCCGTGCTCACAGTCGATCAAAACCCAGTCGAATCCCAACAATCCGATGATCTCCACGAGGTGGGGCGAAGGAAACATGATCGAGATCCCGAACACCGGTTCCCCGGCCTTGATCTTCGCCTTCATCTTGTTCTTGAGCACTTGGAGCCCCCCTGTGAATCGTCCAGATCATGAAACCAACCTGCGGCGGCGGGATTATCGCACCACGGTGGTCAGGAATCACCCAAATATTTGCAGATATGTGTGAATTACATCACGGTTACACGGCTGAACTGTTGACACCCGATTGGGCCTCGCCCAAACTCGTTCGCTGTTGTATTGAAATAAACCGACGATCGTGGGTGGCCTCAGGGCTATCCACGCATTCATTTACAGACCCCCGGGAGTCGACCGGCGTGAATAAACTAGCCTCCCGGATGGGTATCCTCGGCACTGAGACGGCGTTCGAAACGCTGGCAAAGGCGAGGGCGCTTGAGACAGAGGGACGCACGATCATCCACCTGGAGATCGGCGAGCCTGATTTCGACACGCCGGAGCATATCCGGAAAGCCGGCAAGAAGGCTATCGACGACGGCTTCACGCACTACGGACCGTCGCCGGGTCTGCCGGAGGCCCGCAAGTCCGTCGCAGAGTTCGTCGCAAAGCGCATGGACTACGAGGTCAGCCCCGACAACATCGTCATCTCGCCCGGCGGCAAGCCGATCATGTTTTTCACCATGCTCGCCCTGGTCGAAGAGGGCGACGAAGTGATCTACCCGAACCCGGGCTTCCCGATCTACGAGTCGATGATCAACTTCACCGGCGGCACGCCCGTACCGCTGCCGTTGAACGAAGAATTCGGTTTCACGGCGGACATCGACTACCTGGAATCAAGGATCACAGACCGGACGAAACTGATCGTCGTTAATTCGCCCAACAACCCATGTGGCAGCGTCATCCCGCACTCCGACCTTGAGCGGATCGCCGCGCTCGCCATCAAGAACAACCTGTTTGTTCTCAGCGACGAGATTTACCACGACTTCTACTTTGACGGCGCGCACACATCCATTACGCAGATCCCAGGTATGAGAGAGCGGACCATCATCCTGGACGGTTTTTCCAAGAGCTATGCGATGACCGGCTGGAGACTCGGATGGGCTGTCCTTCCGGACGCGTTAGTCGAGCCGTTCAGCCGTCTGACCACCAACTCCGTCTCTGCCTCCACGACGTTCACGCAGATAGCCGGGATCACGGCCCTTGAAGGCACGCAGCAGCCGGTGGTGGATATGGTGTCGGCGTTCAAAAAGCGCCGGACCGTCGTCGTGGAGGGGCTGAACTCGATCGACGGGATCAGCTGCCGCACGCCGGACGGAGCGTTCTATGCCTTCCCGAATATTCGCGGCACCGGCATGACGAGTCAGGAGTTCGCCGACGCCTGCATGTACGACGCCAATGTGGCGCTGTTGCCGGGGACTTCGTTCGGCGAGTTCGGCGAAGGCTACGCCCGTCTGTCGTTTGCCAACTCTGAGGAGAACATCGGCAAAGCGATCTCCCAGATCAAAGCCATGCTGACGGCGCGCTGATCAGTTTCTGGGCGGAAGACTGCCATCACCATGATGTCGTGGTACCGCCTGTCCAGCTTTCGCGCCCGACGCTCGACGCCCTCTTCGGCAACGATGCCGATGTAACGTCGCTCTTCGGCGACAACACCGACGGCGATATCGAAACTGATTTCAAGGCCCGAATTTGCCGGGACCAGGGACACCTAGTGTGTTTCGGTCATCGTCGCGTGGTCCTTTTGAGGATTGGCGGCGCGGGTTCAGGCACGGACCGGATTTACGTAGTCCGGGAACACCGTCTCGCCCTTTGATCTGATCACGCCGTACTCGGTCATCATCGCCGTGGAGTTGGACCTGGCGATGTTACGCAATACATGCGTGGTTGCGTTCGCCACCTGTTTTACGGGCGCCTCCACCACGGCCTTTGGCGTTTCGTCGAGAAGGCCCCAGAACGGCGGTAGCTCGTCGCGATGCATCAGCCCGGACGGTGTCATCAGGTAGTGGCAGTGCGCCGTGCGTAGAAACCCGGGATCGCGAAACTTGGTGCTGAATGTTGAAACACGTTTTGCGTGACTATCCCGTTTCTTCGTTTGTGTATCTAGGTCCGAAAGGGCCTGGCGAAAGGCGGGGTCAGACTCAAGCTCTTCGACGCCGGAGGACACTGCGTACTCCGCCGCCGCCTCCAACACCCCGGCCGTGAACTGGACCGCTTCATTCATCACAGGCATCTGCGCCGCGAGACGTTTGCGGTCGCTCGCGTCGTTGTCGTCGCGCACCATGTCGCCTCGGGACGCCTTCACTTCGATGGCGTACACCCGGTTGTCCGGCCCGACGCCAACGACATCAAGGACCCTGCCGCCCGGGCCTTCCAGCCGAACCTCGAATCCGATTGCCCGGCAGTTCGCTTCGCTGTAGAGCCACTCCCATGCCGCCCATTTGAGCCGGTACGTGGTCAGGTTGTCGCTGGCCCTGTGAAATGGCCGGAAAGAACGTTTATTGTCTGCCATCGGTTGCACCCTCGTGGGATGCGCTGTTCTTGCGTACGGAAACCCAGGATTTGCAAATTAGCACAATTGTTCCAAAACTCGTAATGAAAGTTGCAGGCAAAATTTAGAACAAACGTGCTAGAGTTATATCGAATCGGTGAGGCCCTCCTTCACCGGCCCAGGCGAAGTTCGCTTCTCCGGGCGGTCCGGCCCTCCCCCCTGGGATACGGACAAGTGATGAGCGACGGAACCAGCAAGGCCGCTCTCGGCCTCCCCCTAAGGCTGGTTCCGTCGCTCTTTTTATTGGGATTACACGATCAGGTGTTGGTAGGAGCGATCCGTAACGCCCCGGGTGATGGGCAAGCGCCGCCCGTACGGTGTTTCAGCAACAATGGCCGTCCAGATGGGGCAAGTGCTCCACTCGCAGGGACCGGCGTTAGCCCGCCGTCACGGCGTGTGCCTCTTCTGCGGTCGGCGGGATCAGCCGGTAGCCCTTGCCGCGGACCGTGCGGATCAGACCGTCTCCGGCCGGCGCACGTGAAAGCTTGCGGCGCAGGCGATAGATCGTGGCGTCGACAGTCCGTTGCCCGCTGCCGGGCGCGTCGCCGAACGCTGATTCGATAAGCAAGTCGGGAGTGATCACCTGCCCGGGCGCTCCTGCTAGTGCGTACAGGAGATCGAATTCGGAGCGTGAGAGCGGGACGGGAACGCCGGCGACGGCAGATCGGTCGGTCGCCGGGTCCAGCGTCAGGCCCACCATCTTGATGATCGGCCGGGCCTCGCCTATGTCCGCCCTGCCGGCGGCGTCCAATTCCAGCGACAGCCGGTTTCGGGACGCCAGTTGCGACCCGGAGTTGTGAGCGGCGACGAGCCGAGACGAGAGCGAAACGAATCGCTCCATCTGGTCGATCCGGTCCAAAGTCACGAATGCCTCGTTCCGGCTCAGCCCGAAGGCGACGCCGACGGTGAGGTGGCCCACGACCATCGGGGCAACGATTCCAGATCTGTACCCCACCTCCCTCGCCCAGCCCGGTAGCGGCTCTAAACCCGGCCCGTCATTTCCGAGGGCCAGCGCCACACCTTGCCCCGCAGCGCGAGCGGAGGCGGATTCGCCGTGCATCGATTCCTCAGAAGCTCCCACGGGTTGGCCGTTCGGATCGTCCTCGCCACCCCGGGACAATAGCACTCGCTTCTGGAGTCCCAGACCGCCGCTGCGAGTGTAAACGGCTACGGCGTCAAAGCCTGTCACTGTCAGGATCGACCGCGCGAAGGTCTCCAGCGCCGTGGCTTCGTCGGACGCCAGGGCGATCGGCCGTAGCTCTTCGAGCATCCGCGCCGCCCGGGAGTTGGTGTCGTTGAGGCGTTCGGCCTCACGGCGTGCGGTGCGTTGTTGGAAGCGGTCTGATGCGATGTACCCGGACAGGGAGGCGGCTCCGGCGAGTACTGGGGCGGTAATCGTAATGGCGTCCAACGCGCTTGCCCCGGCGGCGACCCCACCATTGAAAGCCGCCGTAGTCCCGAGTACCGCCGAAATAGCCGCTCCCCGGTAGCCAAGGAAAAGGGCGTGCTGCAAAACGAAAAGCGCCGGGATGGCGATGGCGGGACCCGGCAGCCCGAGCACGGCGGCGACAGTCCCGGCGAACAGCGCGTCAGTTCCGACCATGCCGTAAATCCAGGCGTCTGAACGGAAGTGCGGCAGCAGGATGAACTGGAGGACGGTCGTGTAGACGGCGAATCCGCCAGCAATTGTTGCGACGCCCACCGGGTTTACCCCGGTCGCCAACCCAAGCGCGAGCACGCCGAAAACCAGGGCGAGTCGAGCGGCAAGTGTGGCCCGTTCAGAGATTCGAAATTCCGAGTGCGTGTCCATAGCAGCGACCGTAGCAGGTACGATTGGATGTTCGCCGTTCAGGCCCGCGACGGATTCCCGCCGTTGTTGTTTGATGCTACGATTTTTTTTACGTGTCGACGTATGTTTAGTAGTGCGTTTTGGTGTCACTTTGATTGCATCACACCTACGCAGTACCTAAACTGGACTGCATTACATGCCAGACTTAAACAAAGACGCAGACGTAGATAGCGATAATTCGGACAACAAGGGTGCGCGAGGTATCTTGCGTACCCTTTCTTCTTTCGTAGGCCGAAATCGAGACGAGGATCCGGCCCGGGAATCTCAGGCGCCGGAGACCGAGAGCGGCCCCGCCGGAAACCCCGGTACCGGCCGCACCCGCCGCAGGGAGGTCGAACGACCCTCGCAGGGAGCGGATGACGCTCCGGCCTCACGCAGGCGCCGCCCTCGGCGGGCGGCATCCGAAGGCAACCCGGATGGGTCGACGCGTCGCCACTCACGCTCACACAGTGGGCGGGCGCGTAGCAATGGACGCCAAAACGGGAGCGGTGATGTGGTGAGAGCGGAGAGCAAAGAGCTTTCACGGTCGGAACAATCTGAAGGGGAGAAGGGTGGGGAGTGGGAGCCGCGGCGTGAACGCCGGGAACGACGACCTCGAACCGGTGAAGGTGCGCCGCCCCGCCGCAAGGGAGGCCGAGGCCGGCGCCCGTCCGAGTCTGCCTCACAATCTGAATCGGGTGCGCCACGCCTGATGGACGAACGCTCCCCGTTGCAGAACCAGGGCAGTGCTCTCGATACGTACGACGGCCCGGAACGCGGGCTATTTGGCGACATCGAGGTATCGGGCCCAATCGCCGCCGCCCTCGCGGACATGGGATACGAAACCCCTTCGCCGATCCAGCAAGAGGCGCTGCCAGGCTGCCTCGAGGGGCGTGACCTCGTGGGGCAGGCCATTACCGGGTCCGGCAAGACCGCGGCCTTCAGCATCCCGATATGTGAGCGGGTGGACCCGTACAGCCGAGACGTCCAAGCGATAGTCCTTGTGCCGACCCGTGAACTTGCGATGCAGGTGGCGCGAGAGGTCGAAAATATCGGCAAGCACCGCGGAATTTCAGTATGCGCCGTTTACGGCGGGCAGCCGATCGGCCGCCAGCTGGCCGCGCTTGAGCGCGGCGTTAACGTCGTCGTAGGCACTCCCGGCCGGGTGATGGACCACATGGGCAGGGGGACACTGGACCTGCAGCAGGTCAGGGTCGCTGTGCTAGACGAGGCGGACGAGATGCTGGACATCGGGTTCGCTGAAGACATGGAATTCATCCTCCGACACACGCCGCGTTCCCGGCAAACCCTGCTGTTTTCGGCGACCGTTCCGGGTTTCGTCAAACGCCTGATTCGGCGCTACCAGGACGACCCGATGTGGATCCAGCTCGGGGCCGAAATCCAGACCGTTGACGAGGTAGATCAGATCTACTTCGAGGTGGCAGAGCGGGACAAGCAGCTTGCGCTGCGCCTCGTCCTTGAGGACGTGGGGACCGATTATCGGATGCTCGTGTTCCGTCGGACACAGATTGGCGTGGACCGGCTCGCAGGAGCGCTCAAGTCACGCGGGTTTGGCGCCATGGGGCTTCACGGCGGGCTATCTCAGGGAGAGCGGAATCAGGCGATGGGGATGTTCCGCGGCGGGGAGCTGCCGATCCTGGTATCGACCAATGTCGCCGCCCGGGGTATCGACATCCCGGAGATCACCCACGTCATCAACTACGACATGCCGGACAATGTTGAAGAGTATGTCCACCGGATCGGACGCACGGCTCGAATGGGCCGGCAGGGCTACGCCGTGACCTTCCTGGCCGAGTGGGACTTTGAAGGCTGGGAGAAGATCCGGGAACACATCGGTGAGGACAAGCTGGTCCAGGGCAAGCTGCCGATTTACGACTAGGTCAGGTCAGCACTGAGCCGCCAGCGTTCTGGGGCTCCACATCAGCGCCCTGAGGTTCTCGGAGGGCCGGGCGGTGCGACAACGCGGTGGCGGGACGACCGCTTGTCGGCGGTTCTCCTCCCTCGTCCCAGCCTTCTCCCGAGGAGGAGTGAGGGGCAAAACGTCGGGTGCGCGTAACGCGTTGCAGGGGACGGGGCTTGCTCGGGCCGTCTTTGTCAGAGCGTCGGGATTTAATGCCGGAATGCCCCGCCAAAATCAGCCCAATCGCTCCACAGTGATTTCATCCCTGACCGTTATCCGTGTCAGGTCTTCGCCCACCAGCAGCGGACCGTCGTAGGTCTCCCGCGTCTGCGCTTCAAGATCGTCGGCGGTGACGCCGGCCAACAGGATGACGTGTGAGTACGCGGCAAGACGGGGACGGGTCTTGCTGAAGATATGCCCCGCCTGTTGTGGCGAGGTGTGATGGGCGATGATCCGTTCGAACTGCTCCGGATCCGGTGAGTCTTCCTTGTTACCGCAAATCACTTCATGGATAAGTAGGTCGGCGCCCGTTCCGTGCTCGGCCACTGATTCGGTCGGGCGTGTGTCGCCGGACAGGACGACGCTGCGACCGGCGTACTCAACCTTGAATCCCAGGGCCGGGTCGATGGGCCGGTGGTCGACGTAAAAAGCGGTCACGCGGATTCCGGCTTCATCGAACACTAGGCCGGGTTCGATGTCATGCGTTTCGTTGGCGTTGTGGTGGATCTGCATTTCGGCAGCGCGGACGCGTTCATCGAACTCGAAGGTCTTGTCCATGTCCGCCATCATCGCCACCGTACCGTCCGGTCCCCAGACCCGGAAGGGTCCCTGCCGTCTGCCGAACGTGGTGAACCAGCCGGAGATGTAGAAGTCAGGAATTCCGACGACATGGTCGGAGTGCAGATGGGTCAGGAAGAGCTTGTTGACTTGGCCTGGATGCAGGCCCGTTTCATGGAGGCGAATACCGGCCCCGCGGCCGCAGTCGATAAGTAGATATTCGTCGCCAGCACGGATCAGTGTGCTGATCGAGTACCGTCCCGGCACAAAGATCGGCGAACCCGTGCCAAGCAAGGTCACCTCTAAAACGCCACCGCCCATAATCCCCTCCTCACTTGCCCCGTGTAGACGCTCCGCCCGCTCGGCCCGGCCCGACGCGCCCGGGGTGCGGGTTCTCCCCGGTCAGCGCCTGCCGTACATCTTCGGCCCAGATCACCTCGGCATCGTCCTCCGGATTGTAGTTGAGGATCCGCCGCGAGTTCTCGATCGACATGAAACGACGGGTGTTCTCGCTCACCACGTAGCAAACGATGAACGGCACGCCGTCTGAGTTGGTGATGTCTTCCGTTTCGATGGCCTGAGTCACAAAATGCCGCCAGTCGCGCGGGCTGATGTAAGCGGCGAGGTCCCGTTTGTAGCGGTTCATGTCGTCACCATAGCCAGCCAGTTCCACCGGCCGCGGCGCTCCGATGCGCATCGACACGATATCCATCTTGCGGCCGACATCCCCGTTGGCAAACAGGAAAGCGAGCTGCTCGTACGAGAGCTTGGCCCAGCCGTAGAAGGACGCAGGGAACGGGGCGTCGTCCGGGTGAATCACATCCTGCAGGCGCGAGTGGATACGGTTCTGCTCGGTCCAGCTCGTCACGGAGTTGGAGGTGGCGATCAGCACTCTGCGCACCCCGGTGCGGTGGGCGCACGTGAGGACATTGAACATCATCTGGATGTTCTCCATCTCTATCGGAAAACGCTCCAGCGGCGGCACGGCGTTGCCGAACATGCCGCCGGGGTTTTTGTAGGCGAGGTGGATGACGGTGTCGACGCCCTCGAAAACATCCTCGTACTTTGAGGTGTCGGGGTCGATCAAGTCCCGAACCACGACATCCGGGCGCGGGTCGCCCTCACGCTTTTCGACGGCGTCGACCAGCGTGAAGTCGAATCGGTCCGACAATCCTTCGCACAACATCCCTGTCAGATACCCGGCCCCGCCGGTTATCAGGACTTTTCGCTTATCTGGCAAGTTGGTCTCCGTTTGGCTGGGTGTTGTGTAAAACCACGTTGTGGCCGGGAGAGGGGGCGGGCGAATTGCCATACGCCTCTACACTGTCTTAAACCCTCGAATGCCGTCCCGGGCGAAGTCGAAGGATGTTCACCTTGAGACTTTTCGGTTGCGACACTCTCGATCGAAGAACCTCTGATCTCCCTCACCTCGGCCTCCCCCGCCGGAGAGGAAGTTTTCGGCTACGCGACGTTACGCTTCCGATATGTCCCAGCCGTCCAGCGTGTAGTAGCCGACCCAGGGCAGATCGACGACCGTCTCCAGGCCCTGTGCTCGCTTGAGGCGCTGGATGTTGAAGGTGTGGGTGATCAGTTCGAAATACATGTGCCGGAACGTGCCTTCCATGGTGAGGATGGAGACTCCCGTATCCCGGTTGCGATCGATTCCGGTCGGGTGGGCGTTGATCATGAGATCCCAGTGCGGTCCCTGTTCCGACTCAATGGTCATGTTTCGCATCTGGTCGACGGTGTGGGCGGTCAGCGCCGCCCGGGCCAGCGCCAGGGCGTTGTCCAGGGCACGGGTGATGTCGTCGATGTCCTGGAACAGGTTCTCGTCCAGCGCCCGATCGGTCGCCGACGCGGCCAGCGCAGTTACCTGCTTTTCATCCCGGCCCGATCCATCCGGGTATAGCTGATCTCCCCAGCGAAGCAGCATCCAACGGTACAGCATCGACGCCATGTGGCTGGTCTGCCTTGAGATGCTCCACGCGGCCCACTCAAAACGATCCGATGTCCAGTTCAACTGCTCTTCGGTCAGCCCTTCGATCTCCGAGTGGATGGAGGCGCCGACCTCCCAGAAACCCGGTAGTAGTGAGCGGCCACTTTGGGAACCCGTGGCTTCTCCGGTCAATCGTTATCTGCCTTTCTCTGGTCTGCCTGCGCGGAGTCTCGGACGGAGCGTGGCGGCTGTCAAATATTGGCATTGCGCGGCACTTCAATCCTGGACGTTAGTCGTCACGGTTTATGAGCGGCAACCGGACCAGGCGAAGCGATATCCACGCCATCCTGGTGGGACTGAATTGTTTGCGACGCAACGGGTATTTACGTATGTCGCAAACATCCAGCTACCAGGCGGGGCGGATCATGCCATAAAGCGCCCGGGTCCGATCGGAACAGCCTGTTGCCCTCAATTCCCCGTGGTGCGGGGCATCCGGGTGACGAGCGCCATCACGGCAGCGCCGGCAGCCACGATCGCCGTGACCAGGAACACACCGTCTAGCCCGGGCCCGTCCGCCACCACTCCCGCCACCAGCGGTCCGGCCAGTACGCCCACGCCGTACATCGACTGGTATAGACCCATCGCCGTCGCTCGCAGTCGCGGGATAGCCGTCATCGCTACAAGCGCCATGAGCGCAGCTGAAAGGACGCCGTGGCCCAGGCCCGCGACGCCCTGGATGAGGAATAGCGGAGCAGAGGTATCGGCGAGGGTTACGGCTGCGGTGGCGGTTCCGACCACGACCAGTGCTCCGGTCACGGTGACCCGGTACCCGACCCGTCCGATGACCATCGGCGTGATCAGCGTTCCGGCCATCGCCGCCGCCAGCGTGAACGTGGTGATGTAGCCGATCGTGGAGAGCGACGCTCCGAAGCTCTCGGCGTAGACCGGGATGAAGGCAAAGTAGGTTGCGAAGGCGATGAACTGCACGCCGATGCCGATGACGGCCAACCGCAAGAGGAGGCCGGAGGACGCGACTTGCCTCACGGTCGCGAAGCCGTAGCGCTCCGCCGACTCCTTACGCGGCTCCGGGGCCGACACGATGAGCGCCGTGCCGATAGCGCCTGCACCCACAGATCCCCAGAAGGTGGCTTCGGTACCAAAGACTTCGGCCACTACACCGCCGGCAAATGTCCCCAGCACCAGCCCGGCGGCCCAGACCGTCATGATCCGGGACATCGCTTTTGCCGTGTCGTTCGGACGGTAATAAGAGGAAAACAGGACCGTGATCGCCACCCACCCGGCCACCGACGCGCCGGTCAGCAATCGGGCCGCGAACAGCATTCCTGTATTCGGGGCGAGCGCCAGGCCTAGTCCACCCACGGTCGCAAGCGCCAGCGAACCAACTGCAAAGGGCTTCCGGCGTCCGATGAGATCGGCGCCGATGCCGATGGGCAGCCTGAGCACGACCTGGCCAACTGCGAACCCGGCGATCACTAGCCCGATCATCGTGTTGCTGGCGCCAAGCTCGGCGGCCCGGAGCGGCAGGAACGGGACGTACAGGTAGAGCGACAGGTACAGGAAGATCGTCGCCGCGGCGACGGTGATGATCCCACGTCGGGCCGCGGCGTCCGTCAGCCCGGGGACGACTTCCAGGCCGGGCGCCATTCCTCCTGGTTGGACGATCATCTGTATTCCCGGGTGGTTGGTGAGGTCGAGATTCGGACTTCTCCCTCACCCTAACCCACTCCGATTGGGAGAGAATATCTTCTCACTCCGCTCTTTGCGGAATCCGGCCCAGGAACACCAGCGCCCCGCCGATCATCGCTATTGCCGTCGCCAGGTAGAACACGGCGTCGATGTCCACGCTGTCCGCCACAACTCCGGCCACGACCGGTCCGGCGATCATGCCGATGGCGTACACGGCCTGGAACATGCCCATCGCCGTGGCGCGCATGGCTGGAGCGACAGATAGCACGGCCAGGGTCATCAATAGCGCTGCTTCAAGGCCGCGTCCGAATCCCCCGAAGAACTGACTGACACCCAGACCCAGCACACCGTCCAGCGCCGGGACTATTACCGCGGAGGCGCCCATCAAGCCCAGCCCGAGGAGCACGGCCCGCGGATACTCGATTCTCCGCGCTATGTACGGAGCGGCGATCGTCCCCAGCACCCCGCCGGCGAACATCGCTGTGCTGATGTAGCCGATCTGGGATTCCGAGCCGCCAATTTCACGGGCATAGATGGGGATGAAGCTGAAGGAGGTCGCGAAGGTAACAAAGTGGGCGAACACCGAGATGATCGAGACCAAGATTAAGAGCGGCGTGCGTGCGACCGATAAAAAGATCGCCTTTGAGTACGCTTTGCGTTCGCCCATCGGCGGTTCCGGCGCCATGAGCAGCAGCAGGAACCCGATGGCCCCCGCGATCACTCCCGAATAGAAGGTTGCGGCTGGGCTGATGAGTTCCGCTATCCAGCCGCCGGTCAGCGTCGCCAGCACCAGTGCGATGCCGTTGACGGCCATGATCCGGGACATCGCCCCGGCTGTGCCTTTGGTCGTGAAGTAGGAGGCGTACAGGATGCTGAGCGCCACCCAGCCTGCGCCGGCAATCCCGGTGACGGTTCGGGCGAAGAACATGTTGAGCGGATTGGGGGATACGCCGAGCCAGAGCGCTCCCAGGATGGCGGACGCAATTGCGATCAAGGCGAACGGCTTGCGCCGACCCAACAGGTCGGAGGCGACGCCGATCGGTATCCGGAGCGCGACCTGCGCGATGGCGTAGGACGCGATCACAGCGCCCACCATCGTGTTGCTGGCGCCGAGGTCCTGAGCGCGGATCGGCAGGAACGGGACGTAGAGGTATAGCGACCCCCACATGAAGAAGGTGGCCGCCGTTACAAGGACTATCCCGCGGTTGCGTTGGCCCCGGCTCAACCCCGTCGTCGTCGGGATGTTCGCCGTGGCCGCCGGGCTAGCCGCCGCCGCCCGCCTGCGCCCAGTGCGGGTCCGGGTGCGCTGCCAAGTATTCCGTATCCAACTCGACCCCGAGTCCCGGCTTATCGGGGAGTGTGAACTGGTCGCCGATAAACTCGATCGGCTCCTTCAGCACCTTGTTGTAGATGTCCGCGGTGTCGGGGCCCGTCTCAAGCCTGTAGAAGTTTGGCGTGGCCATCATCACCTGCGCGCCTCCCACCACGTTCAGCGTGCCCAGCGCGTCATGAGGGCTGATCGGCACGTAGTAGGTCTCCGCAAGAGAGGCGATCTTCCGCATTTCGGATATCCCGCCCGTCCAGCAGATGTCCGGCATGATGTAGTTCGTGAGGCCCTCCGACAGGACATCGGCGAAGTCGTAGCGCGTGTACAGACGCTCGCCGACACAGAGCGGAGTGTCCGTGCCGTTCTTCACCTGGCGGAGAGCGTTGATGCTCTCCGGTTGCACCGGTTCTTCGAACCAGTTCAGGCTGACGTCTTTCATGCGATTACAGAGGTCGATGGCCGTGGGCACGTTGAAGTTGCCGTGGGCATCGACCATGAGATCGATCTCGGGGCCGACCTCCTCCCGGATGGCGGTCATCACGTCGATCCCGTGCTGCGCGCCCGCGGCCGAAATCCGGCCGTCCAGGTAACGCCGATGGCGGATCCGCATCTCGACAAAGGGATCGGTCTTGAGGGCGGTGTGGCCCATATCGACCAGCTCACGGGCGTGCGCCGCCGCCATGGTGGGGTCGTCTTGATTTCGCACGTGGGTATACAACTGGATGCTGTCCCTGACCTTGCCGCCCAGCAGTTCGTAGATCGGAACTCCCAGCGTCTTGCCCTTGATGTCCCAGAGCGCCATGTCGATCCCGCTGATCACCGAGGTGACGAGACCGCGCGGACCCAGGGTGGTGAAACGTCGATAAAGGTTTTGCCAGATGCGCTCAATCTCGTTGGCGTTCTGGCCGATCAGGCCCTCTGCGAAGTCGGCCCCCTGCACGGTCTCGCGAACCAGTTCCACCATCCGGGCCACCATGATCACGCCGCCGCCGCCGGAGTTTGTGGCCTCGCCGAACCCAGTTACGCCTTCGTCAGTGTTGACCTCGACAAATATCCAGGACCGGTTTTCAGCGACCCGGGTCGGCCAGACCTTGATATCGGTGATCTTCATGTGGGGTGGAACTCCCTGGGATTCGATTCGTTGATGAGGACGGGACCTGTTTGCCTGGTGAGACTGTATTGGACGTTCCGTCTTCTCCCGCTTGGAGGGGTGGGATTTTCCTTCTCCCAGCGGGAGAAGATGTAGGACGAGAAAGAAGATTCTGTGACGATCTCGTTCATGGCTTGCCGTCACGTCCAACATCAGAACAGCCAGTTCCAGGAACGGCGCCATCATACAGGCGTGCCTCTCTGGTTCCTGTGAGCGGGCCATGGGGTTTTCCGGACAGATTTCGACGGCCCCTGTGCTAGACTCCGCGCCGCTCACGGGAAGCTATTTCAACCGCCCGATGGCAGGGCCCAAACGTCCGGCCTCGCCGGGCCCCGATAACCAGTCAGTCTTAAGTCCACAAGAGGGTCGTACCAATGAAGTTCTGCTACGCAAACCGCCGCCACGCTCTGTACCCTGCGAGCCAGCCCAACTGGGACGTTAAAGCTGAAGACTACACGGACCAGTTCCTCGGTAAATGCCAGGACATCGGCATGGACGGAATGGAGATCGGCTTCCAGGCGCTCGAGGCGCTGGGATCCAATCAGAAAGTCAAAGACTTCGGCAAGCGCCTAGCTGACCACGGCGTCCCAGCCCTGGTGCTCAGGTGTGGGGGATCTCTGACCGAGGCAAAGGGCTACAAGGCCAACCGCGATAGACTCCACCAGATGGTTGATATGGCGGATTCGGTCGGCGCCGACGTCATAAACGGAGCGCTCGGCGCACCGGCACGATACCCGGGCAAGCCCGGCAGCAGCACGGGCTGGACCGTGGCGCAGGATTCAAGCCGTGACGCTATGATTTACGACTACGAGCGGCTCGCGACCGAGCTGCAGGACGCCAGCGATGCGGCCGGAGACAAGGGTGTCACGATCTCGGTCGAAGTCCACCAGAACACACTCGTGGACAACTCCTGGTCGGCGCACCTGATCAACGACTTGGTAGACCGCGAGAACTTCGGGATCAACCCGGACCTAGGCAACGTCTACTGGACCTACGACACGCCGGAAGAGAGCACAGACGAGCACATCAAGTCGGTCGCTCCGATCTCGGTGTACTGGCACTGCAAGAACCTGTTCCGGGTTTTCCACCCTGAGAACGAGCGCTCGGTATTCCTGCGGGTCGCCATTCCGGACGGCGAGATCGATTACCGGTACGCCATCACGGCGATGGTGGAGGCCGACTACCAGGGCTACATGGCGATCGAAGGCGCACGCGACGGCGACCAGTGGCTCGCCGACGGACGAAGCGTTGAGTACGCTAAGTCCGTGCTGGCAGACATCGACGCCGGCCGGGGTTAGGGCGCGGTCCACGGCAAATTGATTGTGTAGGCATGCACGCGTAGGGGCGGGCAGTGGCCCGCCCTCGGGCGGATCGCTATCCGCCCCTACGGGCAGCAGCGCCCTGAGGTTCTCAAAGGGCCGGGTGCTGCGGAGGGGCTTCTCCCTCACCCCGACCCCCTCCCGCTGGGAGACGGGGAGGGCGTATTGCCATACGTCCCTACGTCGTGTTGGCTGGAGACTGAAAACCTATGAAGTACTGCTACGCCAACCGTCGGCAAGCCTCGTTCCCGGATGTCCACAGCACGTGGAGCGCTAGACCGGAGCACTTCACGGACGGATGGCTACGGTCTGTGGGCAACGCCGAGTACGACGGACTGGAGGTGGGGACGAACACGCTCAGTCTGCTGGACGGCGATGCCGGTGTGGCGGGCTTCAAAGAGCGGCTTGAAGGGTTCGGCCTGCCGATAGTTGCGGTGCGGGCCGGTGGGTCGCTCATCGAGGCGAAGTCCGCCGTCCGTAACCTGGGTGTGCTGAGTCGGAGCGTGGATTTCGCCGAAGCCGTCGGCTCGGCGCTGGTCGTTGGAAACCTGATGGCCCCGCAGCGCTATCTGAAACCCGGGTGGGAACCGACCGGCATGACGCACTCTCAGGATTCGTCCCGGGACGCCTCGATCTACCTGTACGAGAGGGTTGCGGATTCGATACGCCCAGTGTGCGATGCGGCTGTGGCTCGTGGGATAACGGTCGCTATCGAGATGCACCACTCCTCTCCCGTCGATAACTCGTGGTCGTCTCGACTGCTCCATGAACTGGTTGACCGGCCGAATTTCGGTATCAACCCGGACATCGGCAACGTTGCATGGGCCTATCACGAGGCGGAAGAGACGCCCGAAGACAACGTCAGAGCGCTGGCCGGGATCTCGGTCTACTGGCACTGCAAGAACGTGATGCGGGTGGTTCACCCGGAGAACGAACGGTCTATCGGATGGAAGGTCTCGCTGGAGGACGGAGAGATGGATTATCGCTTCCTGATGACGGCAATGGTGCAGGCGGGCTACGACGGCTATGTTGCGATCGAGGGCGGACGGGTAGGAGACCAGTTTGAGATGGACACCCGCAGCCTGAACTACATGCGAAGGCTGGAGTCAGAGGTCAGGGCTGCTGCGGTTTGAGCTAGTCGTGTCCTGAGTCGTAAATCCGTGCCCTGAGGCGAACCACCCCACCCTGAGGCTCTCAAAGAACCGAGTAGCGGTATGAGCGCACCGGAGGATCGTCCTACTAGAGAAGGACCCCCTCACGCTTGATGCTCATGGGCCTCTCCCGTTGGGAGAGCGGGCAAAGTGATGGTGCACGGGATTGTTGGGGAACGACGCGACCCACCTCCAGACCTCCTTCCTGGGAAGAGGCTACAGACGACCCCCTCCTGATGCAGGAGGGAGTTACGAAGTGGTTAAGTACGGCAATGGCGCACTCGAACCCGTTAACTCCCCACCGCCGTCGGCGTGGGTTTCGATCGTCCCGCCAGCGACAGGAAGAGCGCTCCGGCCAGGAAGATGCCGATGGTTATGCCGAATGCCAGGTCATAGCTGTCGGTCCTGTCGAAAATGATCCCGGCCATGAGTGGCCCGACCACCACAGGAATGACGCCGACCATGCTGATGATCCCGAGGATGCTGCCGAAGTGCCGGATGCCGAACGCCTCGGCAACCGTCAGCGGTATGAGTGCGCCGATCCCCCCGAACCCAAGGCCGAATACGACGGCAGCGACCCAGGCAAGATTGGAACCGTCGGCCAGCATGAAAAGAACAAGCCCGGTGGACTGAATCGTCAGGCTGAGAACGGCCGACCATCGGGCCGTGATCGTCTCGCTGAGCCGACCGAACGCCAGTTTGCTGATGATCCCGCAGGCGGCGACTATCGACAATCCGGCGGCGGCCTCATTCTTGGAAAAACCTTCCGTTTCCAGGTGCGGGATGAGCTGGGTAAGAACGGCGGTGTAGGTAAACATCGCCGCGTTGAGCCCAAGGGTGATGAAGAAGAACGACGGCATCCTGAGCACCTGCCCCAGTGTGTATCCAGCCGCCGCGGCCGCGGCGGTGGCGGCGTCCATCCCGGGCGGCGCCCAGCGCTTGTGGCTCTCTCGGAGCACGTCCTCTGGCCGATCCCGGATATAGAACCAGGCCGCTATAGCGATGCCGATGATGATAAATCCGAACACGGCGTATCCCCAGCGCCAGCCTAGGCTTGCGATCACAAAGGTGCCGAGCGGGACCATGGTCAATCCGCCGAAGTTGTTCCCGGCGGTCACGATCCCCATCATCCGCCCCCGAGTTCGCGCGAACCAGACGGAGATCAACCGACCGGCCGGCATGACGGTGGCGCCCGGAAATCCGATGAACAGCAGGAGGCTGAACAGGTAGAACTGGGTCAGGAATGTGAAGTGGAGGTCCGGCTGCCAGAACAGCAGATCCGGCGATGCGTCGATGACGATGTTGCCGGCGTTTGTCATCACGGATCGCAACAGGAACCCGGCCGCCAGGAACAACAGGGAGATGACCACCACGTATCGAGCCCCGAATCGGTCCATCCAGCGACCGACGAACGGCGACATGAATCCGGTGGTGAGCCCGAGTGTCAGGGAGAAGTTGATCTGGGTGCGTGTCCAGCCGAACTCTTCTTCAAGCGGCTCAACGAACGAGCCGAAGGCGTACTGGGCCATGCCGATCGCGAGGCCGGAGGAGAGGAAGGCAACGCCCGCGATGGGCCAGCCGCGGTAGATGCCGGTACGTGCTACGGATCGTGGGGAGTCCGTTGGCGCGACCCCGGTGGTCGATGCTTCCCCGGCATCGATGTTCGGGGAGTCGGTGGCGGCTATGGGGTGTGCTCCGTTGTCTGGTTGATTGTCCGAACCCGGCGCGCCCATGCACCCCACCTACCGGGGGCACCGGCGAGAACCGGAGGAAGTTGATCCATTCCGCCGCGCAACACCCGTTCGCGTCAGCATAGCAAAGACAGGGACGCGTGGGCGCTCCGCCCGTGTACACCGAACCCGCCCCGCAGGTTTGGCAGCCAACTTGACAGCCAAGCCGACGGATTGACAGCTATTCCGAAGCACTATGGCGGACAGCAAACCCTAATTCCAAAGCTATTACGGACGGTGACGGACATTGGGGGATGTCCTTTTTCAGTTGTATACTCCGCCCGCTCGGCATTCAGCCGATCTGGCTCAGGAGTTATTTCGAATGGTGATCGCAGCGCCTCCGGTCGTTAATCAGCCCGTCACCCATCTGTCCGATCTTCGTGTTTTGCACGAGGGCGAGGAACGGTGGGGCGAACTCCTCACGAAGGACGGTCGCAACCGGGCGCTTCTTATTACCGCCGCGCCGGACGCCCCGCCGGACCCGCACATCCACCCGGACTTCAACGAGTTCTGGATCATGCTGGACGGTGAGACCGAGTACCAGATCGGTCAGTACGAGCCGTTCAAGGCGAAGTGGGGCGACGTGGTGATCGCACCCTGCGGCTTCCGCCACGACATTCGTTCGACCGGCCGTGGCCCGTGGAACATGCGCCTTGTCGTCGGTCCGCAGTGGAGCAACCACGACATCAAGGGCATCGAACCGTCGAAGCTGTACCCGATGCCCGACGCCGACCCGCCCAATCTAATCCACACTTCATACGAGAAGATGCTGGAGCGGCACGGGACCGCCACGAACTGGGGCGAAGAGGTGGTCCTGGACCAGCGCAATCGTGTCAACTTCATTCACTCGCTGCCCGGCGCATCCAACAACCCTCACTGGCACCCGGACTTTGACGAGTGGTGGGTGGTACTGAAGGGTGAGCTGGAGTGGCACGTCGGCAAAAAAGAGCCGTTCCGGGCCGGTTCCGGCGATGTCGTGTTTGTGGAGAAAGGTTACCGCCACGAGATCATCACGGTGAGCGACGAGTCCGCGGTGCGCCTGGCGGTGACGAACCGGGCCGGGATTCACATCTTCGACGGCGAGGAGCCTGCGCCGAAGGAGTAGGCGCTTGACGGATGCCCGTTCGTTCTTAACGGGTGGCTTTTGCCTCCCTCTCTTAATGTAGGAGGGGGTTCGGGGGTGGTTAGTCCTTCTGTAACGATATCCGGCGCACAGATGGGAGCATCTTCTCCCTCACCTTGATCTTGATCCCCTCCCGCTTTGAGAGGGGGAAAACGGCCCTCTCCATGGGGACGGGGTTTTATTAGGAGCACCAATTGCTAGGACCAGCTACCTCCGCCACCGTTTATGAACCTGTACCGCTCTGGGGCAAGATCCCTCACGGGATCTACTTCAAGGATGCAACAGCGGCTGCCGTGGACGATGCGCGTGACCGCGTCTATGTGTTCAATCGCGGCAACCACCCGATGGTTGTTCTGAACAAGGCTGGCGATTTCATCGAATCGTGGGGGCAGGGCGATTTCCAGCGGCCGCACGGCGTGACGGTCGATCCCGAGGGCAACCTTTTCCTGGTGGACGACCTCGACCATACGGTCAAGAAGACCGACCCGCACGGCAAGTTGATCTTCACCCTCGGAACGCCGGGGGAGCCATGTGAATGGCAGGGCGGCGGGATGTTTAACCGTCCGACACACGTCGCCATTCAGGCGTCCACGGGCGACTTCTTCGTCTCCGACGGTTACGGCAACTCCCGCATACACAAGTTCGACGCCGGCGGGGGACACATCAAATCGTGGGGAGAGTCGGGCACAGGACCGAGCCAGTTTTCGCTGCCGCACAACATTGCGATGCTCGGCGACGACCGGGTCGCGCTCTGCGACCGTGAGAACTTCAGGACGCAGGTGTTCACGACGGACGGCGAGTATGTCGACCAGTGGCACTTCCATCGCCCGATAGCGATAGCCGCCGGCCGGGGCGACGACACCAACCTGTACGTGGCAGAGGCCGGCCCACCGCCGGTCCAGCGGCATGTGCATGGACTGGGTCTCTACGTGATCGTGATCGACCGAGACGGCAACGAGATCACGCGTTTTGGACGCGGCACGCAGGGAGAAGAGCCGGATCAGTTCATGGCGCCGCACGGGATGGACACCGACGCCGAGGGCAACGTTTACGTTGCCGAGGTGTCGTTCACCACGGTCGGCAACTTCGGCGACAAGTTCGACCGCGAACCGGTAAGCCTGCGCAAATGGGCACGGGTTAGCGGTTGAGTTCGTCCGACCACATGTACGGAAGGTATTCGGAGAGCCGGTCCATCGGCCAGACAGGAGCGTAAATTGCCACAGGGTCCCGCCACTTCAGAAACCGTCTACAAACCCGTCCCTCTGTGGGGTTCCATCCCGCAGGGCATCTGGTTCCAGAACACCGCCTCGCTGGCCGTGGACGGCGATAGCGTTTACGTTTTCAATCGTGGCAACCGCCCGGTAATCATCCTCGATACCGCCGGGAATTACATTGATTCGTGGGGTGAGGGCATGTTCAACAGTCCCCACGGAATCACCGTAGCGCCTGACGGCAACCTGTTCCTGACCGACAACCGCGATCATGTCGTCCATAAAACGGACAAGGCCGGAAATGTGATCTTCACGCTGGGCACGCCCGGCGAGCCGTGCGAGTGGCAGAGCGGCGGGATGTTCAACCGGCCGACCAACGTCGCCGTCCAACCGTCAACTGGCGTCTTCTTCGTTTCAGACGGCTACGGAAATTCCCGGGTCCACAAGTTCGACCCGGATGGCACCCACATCACCTCGTGGGGCGAGCCCGGAACAGGCCCCGGCCAGTTCTCACTGCCCCACAACATCCAGATGATCGGCGACGACCGTGTTGCGGTGTGCGACCGAGAGAACTTCCGGGTGCAGGTGTTCACCACCGAGGGAGAGTTCATCGATCAGTGGCGGTTCCATCGTCCGATGGCGATCTGCGCCGGGAAGGGTGACGACACGAACCTGTACATCGGGGAAGCCGGGCCGCCAAGTGTCCAGGTTAATGTTCCGGGACTTGGACTGCAGGTGGTGGTGATCGGCAGCGACGGGCAAGAGGTCAACCGTTTCGGGCGCGGCACATCCGGCGAGGAGCCTGACCAGTTCAGTGCGCCACACGGCATTTCAACCGACTCCGACGGCAATGTGTACGTTGCAGAGGTGACGGCGCAGTTCAACGGCAACTACGGCTGGGCGTATGACCGCCAGCCGGTGACGTTGCGGAAGTGGGCTCGGGTGAGCGGGTAGGTCATACGGGAGGTATGTCGGCGTCGGCCGACGCGTGTTTGTGAAGAAGAGTTGATCCCCGGGCTGAAATCCGGGATAGAAAGGCCCCATGTCTCCCTCGTACGTCTACACCACGATCATCACCCCGCGCCCGGGACTGGGCCAGGAGATCGTCGACAAGATCATCGAATACAAGACCCGCAGCCGCCGGACGCGCGGGTTCGCCACGATCAGCGTCGCGTCAGATCGTCCGGTTATCTACAACAACGCGCCGTTTGACCAGGACCTTGAAGGGCTCCAGGCCTACGTCGAAGAGTTGGCGACCGATCCTGACAGTATCAAGGCGTGGGCAGAGATCGCTGGATTGTCGGAGAGTGTTTCGCACATGATCGGCGAAGGCCTTGCAGGGATGGACCCGAACCCGTTGACCGGCAATCACGACGCACCTTACCTGGAGCGGCTGACTCTTCATGCCAAACCCGGCGAGCGCGACAGCGTGACCGAGCAGTTGATCGGCATCAGGGAACTCTTGGGCGATCCGAAGATGAGTGTGTCACGGGGAGCAACCGGCGACGTGAATAAGTTGATGATGATGCGCATGCTCACGGACTTGAGCGTAATCGGTGAGTTCCGGTCGCGGCAGGAAGAACACCGGGAGACGCGTGCTGCGCTGGCCGCAGTGGAACGGTCGTGCGTGTCGGTGGAACGGGAGTACGCCCGGGTGGTGCGGCTCGTACGGAGGGCGGACGAGTAGTGGGCGCACAGGGCGGTGACACGAACCGGCCGCAGTGGCCGCTGGCGCCGGCGTCGGCCGGGATATCGACCGACGCCGAGCTACGTTCCAACACGATCCGGCCTCATAGCTCCCTGGGCTACAGGCCGCCGACGTCAGAAACATTCATGCCAGCCTTTCCACAGGCGGCTGAACTAACATAATCCCTGATACCGCCTCAGGGGGCAGGCCACGAGTTCATCGACTCAGCAAGGCTTTATTCCAGGTGATGAAACTATTAACCCTCGGCTTCAATTAGATACTCCGCTACATCAAATAAATTAACCCGCCGTTGCCGTTCCGGATAAGTGCCACGTCAGCCACGATTTCGCCATGCACCGGGAAGCTTCGGGTGCGGCCCGGGATCACGGATTCTTGTTCCGGATCAGCCTCGGCCATATCTCGTCTCTGTATGGCGACGAGGTCTATGACTCGATGACAAAGGCCGTTTCGTCTAGCATCAACATTGAGATTAGATACGACAACGACTCATCGATCCCATGGCGAGAGTCTGCTTGAGAGATTGGTCGCTGAGCAAGTGAATAGCGAGGATGCTGTTAAGGCTGTTGGGAGGTGGGGTGGTGGGGGTATCTCTAGACCCCCCCACCACCATCTTGTCAAGGGCTTAAGCTATCTAGGTCAAATCAGCCAGCTTGGGCATCACCTCGTTAACCAGCATGGTCATTGAGTTAGTCCACTTTTCTTTGGGCTCCCATTCATGACCCATCGCCAGCAGCGTTCCGAAGCCGCCAACATCATGGTGAAGGTTGCGCAATTTATCG
>PCAM01000009.1 GCA_002730555.1 Chloroflexota bacterium | reverse complement strand
GATCGCGCCCACGGGCGGTGCACGCCCCTACAGATCGATCGGGATGCGTTGTCCGTCGTAGGCGAGTTGTACGTCTAGGCCTTCTGATTCTTTGAGCTTTGCCAGTTCGACGTTTGTCGGCTCGTGGTCGAAGTTGTGCGTCATGTCCACCAGGAGGGCGCGCTTCGGCTTGAAACGGCGCAATTGCTCCAACGCTTCCTCAAGGACGAAGTGGGAGCCGTGCGAGTGTTCAGGGCGCAGGGCGTCCATCACCATGACTTCCGCGCCGTGCATCAGCTGTGCGGTTGAGTCAGGGATGCCCGAGGCGTCCGAGACGTACACCACATCGCCAAATCGGTAGCCGAACGCGTCTGCGCGTGCACCGTGTTGCACCGGCAGCGGCGTGACGGCGAGCCCGAAGACATCGAACGGATTCTCGTCGATGATCTGGAAATCGAGTTTAGACACTCCGCCGGGACTCGCAAGGCTGGTGTCTACGAGCCAGTAAAACGCCCTTTTGACGTGCTCCATCTCGGACTGGCGCAGGTAGAGCGGGATCGCCCGTTGAACGTTGTTCGTCCAGTCACGAAGATCGTCCAGCCCGCCGATCGCGTCGGCGTGCTGGTGCGTGATAATCACGGCGTCTAGGGATGTGGCCCCGACCTTCGGGAACCATTCGATTGCCGAGTGATAGAAGAATTTTCCGACGTCGATCACCACGTTCTTCTGTGAACGGTCCGGCGCCCGGTAACGAATCAGCAGCGAAGTGTTGCGGCGGCGGTTGTGCGAGCCGGGCAGTATCGCGTCCGGGCACACCACGCAGGTCTGCGGCTCCCGCGTCAGGCAGCTAACACGTGGCACGCCTTCTGACGTACCGGTGCCGAGGAATACAATCTCGCTATCTGACACGGTTTGTGAGGACTCTGAGATGTTCAGTTTTTGGATTGAAGAACTTCGTCGGCCATCGTCTCGGCTTTTTCGAGCACGACGATGACGGCCAAGCCGTTTCCGCCGCGTTTCGGTCCAGTTCAGTTTGAACGGTGCGCGCTTTTACGGCTTCTTGAACGTCACCGATTTCGTGCAGGGTCGCCTTTCTAAAAATTTCCAAGCCCGGCGCGTCTCCGGGTTCCGGTACAGCACGATCACCTAGGGGCTGGACTGGATGTTGCTCAGACCGCCCCTCTTGGCGCGCTCCCAGTAAGCTAGGCTCTGACCGTCGTAGGCCATCACACTGCCACGGTAGCCGATACCCGGCATGCCAAGTGCGGAAGCGGTGGCGAGCAGGCACGGAACCTTGTCTGCAAGTGCGCTGTTGAGAGCGGTCTTCATCTCGTCGGTAAGGTCGATCAAGGACGTTTCCTCCCGGGGCCGACTTCTTCATGGAGCCTCGATAAGCCACAGTAATCGTACATCGGAGTTGGCGTCATGCGCCGATGCGGCGCCGATTCCAACGTACACCGGGTCGTATGAAGCCCGCGGGGGGGCTGCTCAGACGGTTCTCGCTGCCACCACGCCGTACACGCCGTCGTAGCCGGGCTCCATCTTCACGTCGCCCTGGCGCACCGAGGCGATAGTGGCGGCCACTGCTTCACCTGCGGCTTACTGGAGTTCTAACGGATCCGCCCGCATGAGTACGTTGAATTCCGATCCGCAACAACCAGTGTGTCGGAATGAGAAAGCCGTGACGTTTCATTCGTGACAACTCTCTCATCGGTTGACGGACCCGCTGATGCTGCTAGCCTCGGACTTGGCCCTATTAGACTGGTTACAGGCAGCGCACCGACCATCCACTCCCGGAGGCCCCATCATGAGCGACTCAAATAACGGAAAAATCGTCGACATCCGTCTGAACGTCGAACGCCGACAACCGATGAGTGTCGTCGAGAGCGCAGAGGTGAAGGCCGGCGAGGGACTTGTCGGAGATCGTCATTCCAAGGCCGGGAGCACCCGCCAAATTCTGATGATGGATCGCGCCATCCTGGAGACGCTGGAAGTCGAGCCGGGCCAGCTGCGGGAGAACATCACGATCTCGGGCGTATCGCTTTTCGGCCTTGAAGAAGGTCAGACCTTGAAGGTGGGCGACGGGCTGGAGTTCAAGATCGGCGAACTATGTGACCCGTGCGACAACATGGATCACATCAAGCCGGGATTACGGGAGAAGATCGAAGGCCAGCGTGGCCTTTTCGTAACACCTCTCTTCAGCGGCACCGTGAACGTGGGAGACGAAGTCAGCGTCGGTTAGGGCGGCTGGTCGGTGACCGGGCTTTTCTTGTCGCCACGAATCACCCTCGCACACGGCGAACCGCGCCGAATCCTGTGGAACGCGCGGCTGTAGTTCAAATAGACTTGAAGGTGTCGCGTCCGCCTGACCGCGTTCGACACGTGGCACGCACTGATACGGGGAGTGGCGCAGCTTGGTAGCGCGCTTCGTTTGGGACGAAGAGGTCCCGGGTTCGAATCCCGGCTCCCCGACCATTAGCACTTAAACGTGCTGTCATCGTGCAGTCAATCTCCAGAACCCTGGGTTTGACAGCAGATTTGACAGTAACCGGAATTAGAAACGGCCTCTCTGCACTCCGGAGGGGTCGTTCCGCGTCCAGCATCACCCGCGCACACTTCCGCTTAGCGTCGGTAGTCCGCCACCTGCCATAGCATCGCTAACTCTCGTCTGTCCGAAGGTTGCTGCTGCCAGTTCCTACAGGCCATCGTGTGAGTCACTGTAACGCTGTGTGGAAGCAAAGGAAGGGGGTGGGAGTAGTCGTTACTGGATCGGAAAGCTGGAAGTCGAGGTACCAAGTCGTAGATTTTGTTGCGACTATTGTCTCTCGATATACTTCGGGCATGTTTGCAGATAAGAACGACGGAAGCGAGTCTAGTTTCGCAGATCTACGGAACCCACAGGGGAGAACAAAGCAGTGCATATCCAAGTAGTAAATTTCAACCTGAACGGAATTACCGCGGATCAGTACGAACAGGCATGCGATGACATATTCGCGCCGCTGTTTGCAGAGATATCAGGATTAATTTCTAAAGTGTGGTTGAGTAACACCGAAACAGGAACGTTCGGTGGGGTTTATACGTGGGAGAGTAAGTCTGACATGGACAATTACCTGGCTTCGGAGTTGTTTTCCTCAGTTAAGAATGATCCAAATCTTGCAAACGTGAAGTCTCTTGATTTCGGGATCTTAGAATCCGCCACCAGGGTGACACGCGGAATTTCTTGACTCGTAACCACGCGGAAAAGGGCGGGGTTTATTCCAATCCGACGGATTTACAGCGGGCAATATAGACGGAACGGCAAACGCTTCGCGCGCGTGTGGAACTCGACCAGGATCAGTTAGTCGGAGAGCTACTCAGCCTGTACCGGGAGGCTCGTGGCTATCTTGCGAGACTGGAGAGGGCCGGGTAGCGGTTACCAAAATGCGTGAACGTCATTATCAGAACGATAAGAAGCACCCCCCGGCCTGCACCTGCTGGTCGTGCGATCTTGCCGCGCAGCGTAGGCGAGGACTTGATCCTGAGATTCCGGGCGGGGCACAGGTTGCTGATTCGATAATCGCCGATGCTCAATCGATCCTTGATACTTCTCGTGGAAAGGCTGTCACCAGAGAGGCAAAGCGTGCGCAGTCGAAGCAGGCGCGTGATGCGGCGAAGCGTTCCCGGAGCCGGGAAGGACGGAAGAAGAAGGGGAAGAAAAAGCGGAAGTAGTGACGATCTGAGGGGTGCGCTCGCATGACAATCTTCTACTCACTTTTGAGCATCTCCCGTGGTGAGGAATCCGGAGTACATCTACAGGTTTAGGGCGCAACATCTGTCGGGATCGATTGGTATCGACCTAAGGGCGGATACCAATCCGCCCCTACGTTGTTTTGGCGGGCTGGGCCTATCCCCCGGAGAGAGGCGGATATTCAGAGCGCATTGGCCCAAGAATTTCATCTATATGAAAAAGCCGTTCTGTAGAGGCGAGCAGTCGATAGGCGTCAGCGTCGGTATGGGCGCCGTGACCGGAGTGGCGTCCGGCAACATCGGGTTGTGGATCGCCGTTGGCGTTGCGATCGACACAGCTATCGGCGTCACCCGATCGCAAAGTGGTTAGCGCAGAGCCTCTCGCAGGGTGCTGCACAGGTTACCGCGCTGGCCCACGCGGACACGCTTCAGCCCCAGCCAATCCGCCATCAGTACGAGCTCACTCGCCAATTCCGGTGCGACTCTTACCGGATCCTGCCCTTCTTCGATAAACGCCCCCCGGACGCGTAGCGTGCCGCGTTCCCGCTCCGCCTTCACGTCCACCCTCGCCACGAGCTCCTCGCCCAGCAGGAACGGCAACACGTAGTAGCCGTACTGACGCTTGCGCTCCGGGACGTAGATCTCGATGCGGTAGAAGAAGTCGAACAGCCGCTTCGTTCGGTCACGCTCCCATATGAGCGAGTCAAAGGGGCTCAAGATGGCCCGGGCGTTGACCGCGCCGTTGGTCGATGCGTCCGGATGGAGATAGGCGGGCTGATCCCAGCTTTCAACATCGACTTGCAGTATCTCCCCGGCCTCCACCAGTTCGGCCAACCGCGGACGGACCTCGGGCATTCGGATCCGGTAATAATCGGCGAGATCGGCTCCCGTGCCGATTCCGTATGCGCGTGCAGCTATTCGCAGGAACTCACGATGCGCCTCTGTCCGGCTGACGGGCTCGCAGTCCAAGAGTTCGGGCGGGATGACCCTCTCCGGCAGGTCGTAAACCCGGGAGAAGCCACGGCGTTCTACCGAGGTCAGATCGCCGGTGGCAAAGTGGTATTCAAGGGCCACCTTGCCCGGCGCCCTGTTCCACCAGCCGGGTGACGCGCCTCCGCCGCTCCGCTTTCCCGGGTCCTCAAGTTCGCCGATGGTCAGCGGACCACGCTGACGGATCTCATCAAGGATCAACGCCAGATACTCAGCGTCGGCGCTACGCAGGGTCCGAGACCGACGGTTTCTTCCGTCTTCCATGCGATGCCTGAAAAGCGGGTACTGCTCCACCGGAATCAGGGACGCCACATGGCCCCAGAACTCGAACATGTCGAAGCGTTTACACGCGCCATCGTCGAGCAGTTCCATCGGGTACGAGCCGAGCCGTGAGAAGAACGGCATGAAGTGAGCGCGCACGCATACATTTACCGAATCGAGTTGTATCAGACCTAACCGGTCGATCACAGCACGCACGTCGTCCGCCTCTGCATTTACGGGGCGCGGCTCAGCGAATCCCTGGGCCGTGAGGGCGATTCGTCTGGCTTCGAGTTTTGAAAGTGATTCGGTCAATTAGCCTCCGCCTGACCGTCGGCATGAATTCAGAGCGGTACGGCATTATGCTGTCGCCCGACCGGAAATTCGATACGGGCTGTCGCAATCCCGAGACAGAGGACATCGCATGAGAACGCCCCTCCACCAGTTCTTCCCGCATGAGGAGTTCCAGGCTCGGCTGGACGGGGTGCGCACACGCATGGATGA
The DNA here is from genome assembly GCA_002730555.1 of Chloroflexota bacterium. Taxonomy (GTDB): domain Bacteria; phylum Chloroflexota; class Dehalococcoidia; order Lucifugimonadales; family Lucifugimonadaceae. The sequence continues at coordinate 34,936 of PCAM01000009.1, read as the reverse complement.
GCGCGGGCTGGATGCGCTGCTGCTGACGACCCCGGAGAACATCTACTACCTGACCGGCTACCAGACGCCCGGCTACTACTACTTCATCGGGCTGATCGTGCCGCTCACGGGCGACCCGGTGCTTGTGCCGCCGCCACATGAGGAGTCGCTCGTTGCCTCGTACTCCGTGGTGGAGGATTACCGGCTGTTCCACGATACGGAGGATCCGATCAACGGCATCGCCGGTGTCCTGGAAGAACTTGGGGCGGCGAGCGGAAGCATCGGGGTCGAATACGAGTCATGGTTCCTCAAGATTCGCGACTATATGCGGTTGCGGCTGGCGCTGCCGGAAGCCCGGCTCCATGACGGTTCCGGGGTCGTGGAGAACGGCCGATTAATCAAGTCGGACCGTGAGATCGGATACATGCGGGATGCGGCCGATATCGCCGTGGCCAGCGTTAGGGCCGGGATGGATGCGATAGCCGTGGGGGCGTCGGAACGGGACCTGGGGGCTGCTGTGGTGAGTGCCCAGGTGCTGGCGGGCAGTGAGTACAGCGGGTTGCCGCCGTTCATCACGTCCGGAGAGCAGCACTCGATGCAGGTCCACTCCACGTGGTCGGATCGAGTGATCGAGGACGGCGACGTGGTGTTTTTCGAGGTCCCGGGGGTGGTCAACCGCTACCACTCGGCGCTGACTCGGGGCGCGTTTGTCGGCGATCCGCCGGATTTGCTGCTCCGGGGTAGTGAGGTGAACCGGGATGCGCTAAGGCTGGCGAAGGAGCGCATCAAGCCGGGTGTGCGGGCTTCGGAGGCGTTTGAGGCGGTGCGCCAGCGGATCGACGATGCCGATGTGCCTTATGTGCAGGGTCGGCGGATTGCCTACGGAATTGGAACGGCGTTTCCGCCCGGATGGGATGAAGGGCACATCTTCAGCATCAACGGGAATGAGCAGCGCGTGTTTCACAAGGGCATGACGTTCCACGTGATCACGACGATGCGGCTGCCGAGTATGGGAGCGATCGGGTGCAGCGATACGGTGCTGGTCACGGACGACGGCTGCGAGACGCTGACGGCGGGTGTGGCAAACGAGCTTTACGTGGTGTAGTTCGGGATGTATCGGCAAAACGCCGTAGGGGGCAAATTAGACACCGAATCGTAAAAACTGACGCTCCGGATCAGGTCTGGTAAGAGGGCGTATTGCCATACACCCCGACAGCGCGGTCACATGTTTCAAGCGTCATTCCCGAGTCGTCGGGAATCCAGTTTTGGTTTCCGTCCTGGTCACACGTGGCCGAAGGATGGCGTCGTTCGATTCCCACCTGCGTGGGCATGACGGAGTTGCGGACGGACAGACCCCTGGTCGGATTAGCAGCGTGGTGAAGGCGTATGGTGATACGCCCCTACGGGTGTTGACGCTCTGCTATTAGAGGCCGATCCCAAATGGCCGATCAGCAGGTCCAGATCCTAGTCGGAGGAGGGGAGTTTTCTGGCGCCCTGTAGTTCCATGACGTTGCCGTCGCAGGCCAGTTCACCTTTGCCGGCCTTGACGCACAGCAGGCTCACGCCGTCGCCGCTGGCCTGGTAGCGCTTGCCGAGCTGGATGTCAGGTCCATCACCCGCGACGGGTGACTGGGCTGCTTTTTCTTCGAGTGATACGCCGTTACAGGTCAGGTCTGCTTCGCCGCCCTTTGTGACGACGAACTCAGCGCCTCCGGATGTGGATATGAGGCGCTGTCCGGTTGAGAGGTTAATCGTCGTTTCTCCCGTTACACATGACGTTTCTTCTGGACGACCGGGCGAAGCGGGCGCGGGTTTGTTGACATTATTGACCGACCGAGTATAGCCAAACATGTGGGCTGAGACGCAAGATTAAGGAGCTATCTGGAATTTCCCTTTTTGCCGGGCCTTCACTCATATGGGAACTCTCTTCATCATCGGAACCCCGATCGGCAACCTGGGCGATCTATCGTCTCGGGCTGCAGAACTGCTGCGATCCGTCGATCTACTGGTCGCCGAAGACACGCGCGTCACGCGCAAGTTGTTGAACCACCTGGACGCCAGTACCCCCTGCATCAGCTATCACGAACATTCGAACCCGGCACAACTGGAACGCGTCCTCACCGCACTTGAGTCCGGCGACGTGGGGCAGGTAACCGACGCCGGTTCGCCCACAGTGAGCGACCCCGGCGCATCCCTCGTGGTGGCGGCCGTGGCAAGAGGGCACGAAGTGGTCGCCGCCCCCGGACCGTCTGCCATCACGACTGCCCTATCAATAGCAGGCATGCCAGGCGACCGCTTCCTTTTCCTGGGATTCCTGCCCCGGAAAGGCTCGGAGCGCCGTGCGGTTTTGGCCGGGGCGGCGCACGAAGCGGGCACCGTTGTCGCGTTTGAAACTCCCCAGAGGGTGCTGTCGGCGTTTGAGGACATCGCTTCGACGCTGGGCGACCGGCAGATTGCCGTGTGTCGTGAGATGACAAAGCTCCACGAAGAAGTATTTCGCGGGACCGCTACCGAGGCGGCGGCGCATTTCTCGATCGCACGGCCCCGGGGCGAATTCGTTCTGGTGATCGAAGGCGCCCCGGAACAGGCGACGGAGATTTCAAAAGAAACCATCGTCGAGTCGATCAAAATGCTCGGCGTTGACGGGCTGTCTGGACGCTCGCTGGTCGAGGCCGTTGTCAACGCGACGGGCGCGCAGCGGCGGCGCGTTTATCGTCTCGTGACGGAATCGCAGGCGGGTCATGCTGACGACTCGTAGCCGCTGGGTATAATTGAGCGTCGCGCCCGCAGTAATTACCCGGATATTTGGCCGACGTGGGCGTACCGCACTTTGAACGGAGCGAACGTGGCCGAACGGATCCTTGTGGCCGTGGCGTGGCCCTACGTCAACGGACTGCCTCATCTTGGACATATCGCGGGTAACGTCTTGCCCGCCGACATCTTTGCGCGCTATCACCGGCTGGCCGGGAACGACGTATTGATGGTGTCCGGCAGCGACATGCACGGGACGCCGACGATGCTGGCGGCGCGACAGCAAGGTATTTCGACCCTTGAACTGGTCGAGCGTTATCACAACGCCTTCGCCGAAATGAACCGGCAGATGGGTTTCGCTTTTGACCTTTACACGCACACGGACACAGACAACCACCATGCGGTTTCTCAGGGCATGTTCACGAGGTTGCTCGAAAACGGTTACCTGGTTGAGGGCGTGCAGAGCATGCCGTTCTGCCTGGTTGAAGGGCGGTTCTTGTCCGACCGCTTCGTAGAAGGAATCTGCCCGCACTGCGAATTTGATGGTGCGCGCGGCGACCAGTGCGATAACTGCGGGAACACCGTCGATCCATCTGAGCTCGGGAATATCCGATGCAAGGAAGACGGCTCGCCCCCGGAATTCAGGGACACGACACACTTCTTTCTTCGTCTGAGCGCGTTTCAGGACCGACTCACCGAGTGGATCTCCGGTAAGGACGATTGGCGCCCAAACGTGCGCAACTTCACCATGGGCATATTGCGTGAAGGGCTCAAGGATCGGTCCATCACAAGAGACATCGATTGGGGCATAAAAATCCCAGTCGAAGGTTTTGAAGACAAGCGAATCTACGTCTGGTTTGAGGCGGTGATTGGCTATTTTTCGGCCTCTATCGAGTGGGCCGCCAACTCCGGCGATCCGGACGCCTGGAAGGCCTGGTGGGAGGAGGAGGACGCACGTGCGTTTTACTTCCAGGGCAAAGACAACATTCCGTTCCACACCATCATCTGGCCGGCCATGTTGATGGGCCACGGGGGTCTCAACCTGGCAGAGGATGTCGCGGCGAACGAGTTCCTGACTCTTGAGGGCCGTCCGCTCTCGACGAGTACGGGTTGGGCGGTCTGGGTCCCGGATTACCTGGAGCGCTACGACCCCGACCCGCTTCGCTACTACCTGGCGTCGATCATGCCGGAGACCTCCGACTCCGACTTCACGTGGGGCGGATTCCTGCTGGCCAACAACAACGAGCTGGTGGCGACCTTCGGGAACCTGGTCCACAGAGTGCTCACGCTGACCACGCGTAATTTCGATAACGCCGTGCCGGAGTCGGGGGAACTCGGCCCGGACGAGATCGCGGCGCTTGAGGCCTGCGACACGGCTCTGGCGGATGTCGCGAAACATCTGGAGGCGCGCAACTTCAGAGACGGTCTGCGGTCGGTTATGGTGCTCGCCCAGCACGGCAACCGTTATATCGATGCACGCGCCCCGTGGAAGCAGGTCAAAGAGGATCGCGATGCCGCGGCCACGACGCTCTGGACGGCCTTGAACATTGTCGAAACGCTCCGGACGGTCTCTTATCCCTATCTGCCGTACTCAACGCAAACGCTTCACGAGTTGTTGGGACACGAGGGTGATGTGCTGGCTGGAGGGTGGCAACGAATTACGCCGGAGGCCGGCACGGCGCTTCCCGACCCGACGCCGATTTTCAAGAAGCTGGATGATTCGATAGTTGAGGAAGAGGCTGAGCGGCTCGCAGCGGCCAGCGCACGATGACGGGATCCAATGTGCAACAGATGACGTCTGCCAGCCCGTACGAAGAGATTTACGACCCGATACGGCCGGAGCTCCAGGCCGTGATTTTGAACCTCGCATCGCTGGCGCAGGAACAGGGGTCGCACGAGGGTGCGATGGCGGAGCGCCTTGAGCATGTTCTGAGCGCTCCCGGAAAACGCCTCCGTCCGGCGATAACGCTGCTGGCTTCCCGCCTCTGGCGTAATCCGTCTGAACTGGACGTGATGATGGGCACGGCGGTGGAGCTGCTGCACATCGCAACGCTGATTCACGACGACACGGTCGACGCCGCGGACACGCGACGCGGGCGTGAGACGGCGAGCAACCTGTGGGGCCGGAACGTGGCGGTGCTGCTGGGCGATTACGTGTTTGCCGCCGCCGCCCGGTTTGTGTGCGATACGAACAGCGTCAGGCTGGTGCGCCGGTTCTCTGAAACGATCATGGAACTGGCACGGGGCGAGTTGAATGAACTCCTGGACGGTCAGGATTCGCACGTGACACGTGAATCCTACTATCAGCGCATCTACGATAAGACGGCGTCTCTGTTCATGACGGCCTCGGAGAGCGGCGCCGTCCTGGGCAGTGCGCACGAGTCGGAAATCCAACTCCTCCGAAATTATGGCTACAAGCTGGGCATGGCGTACCAGGTGCTTGACGATGTGCTTGACTACAACTCCACATCTGAAGAGTTGGGCAAGCCGGCAGGGAACGACCTCAAAGAGGGTGTCCTAACTCTGCCGGCGGTCATGCTCATCGAGGCGGAGCCGGAGTCCAACGCGGTGTTCGACTGGTTCAAAGCAGCGCGGAATTCTCGTGACGACGGCCCCGTCGAGATCGACATGGATGCTCTGGTAACGGCGCTCAAGGCCGTCCGGGCGTCGGGCTTCATCGACGAAAGTCGCGAGGTCGCACTGGGCTGGATCGACGAGGCACGGGAGTCGTTGAGCGGTCTGCCGCAGACGGAGGAGCGCGCCGCACTGGAGAAGCTTGCCGATTTGACCGGGGCCCGGCGCTCCTAGTTACCCGGGTGTCCCGGCAGTGAGCCGTACACAAGCTCGCCACCGATCACGGTCGCCAGCACCGAGATCGCGCCGATCTCTTTCGGGTCAATCTTGTGAGGGTCGCGTTCAATCACGACGAGATCAGCGCGCTTGCCGGACTCCAGCGAACCGGCCTCGGCCTCCTGATGGTCCAGCCATGCGGCGCCGGGGCCGTACAGGCGCAGCGCCTCGCCAACGGAGATCGCTTGCTCCGGTCCGATTTGTTGTCCGCCTGAAGACGCACGCGTCACGGCCGTCTGGATGCCGATCAGCGGCGATGTCGGCCCGAACGGGGCGTCGGATGACCCGGCGACCGGTACCCTCGCGGCGAGCAGGTTTTGGATTGCGTACAGGTGCCTGGGATCGGCGCCGCCGTCACTCTGGGCGTTCAGGTAGCGGTCGGCTCGGTCGTGAATGAATCCTGGCTGCGTCACGACGGACAATCCGTTATCGGCGACCATCTCGGCGATCTCCGGCGGGCATTCAGAAGCGTGCTCTATCCGATGTCGCAGATTTGCGATCTGATCACGCGGCCCGACGGCGCGAAACGCCTGACATGCCATGACAACCGCCTCGATCTCGATCGCGTGTACCGCGACCTGCCGACCGATCCGGTGCGCGGCAGAGATCAACGCCACGAGGTCATCGAAGTCCGGGTGCATCTGCCCGCTTGAGAAGGTGATCGCTATTTTCGTTGCGCCCGCTCTCACTCCGGGGGTGCTCTCCGGGTCCGGGTAGTCACTGTCTGCCGACAACATAACGGTCGGTCGCGGGGTGAAACTGGCCTTTGCGATCAGCTCTGCATAGAGCGACAGGCGGTCGGAGGTGTTGTCCCGGCCGGCATCGGTCACGGCGGTCACGCCCGCGGCCGCAAGCGCCCGAGAAGCAGCCGCGGCGTAGTCGCCTAGAGCATCGTTAGACGGCGACGGCATCCGATCGCGAAGCCAACCGCCCATCTCGAACAGCACGCCCGTCGGATCACCGGTCGCCGGATCACGTTCGATCGTGGTGCCGGGGGGCGGTGTGCTGTCCCTGTTAATACCGACTGCGTTCATCGCGGCCGTGCTCAGCACGTCGCCGTGGCCTCCCTCATGTGATAGCCGAACGCACCTCCCCGGCGCGGCGTTATCGAGATCGGTGGCCGTCGGATGACGCCCTTCGGCGAGGCGGAGTTCGTCATAACCGCGCGCCCTGATCCAGGCCTCGGAAGACCCCTCCGGATCTCCGGCCACCTCGGTAATCCGCCGAACAATGCCGGCGATGCTCGTCACTGCTGGTGGCGAGCAATCAATGGCACGCAACGCCGATCCGAGCGACAGAGGATGGGCGTGGGGGTCGATAAACCCGGGGAGCACCGTCGCGCCTTCCAGGTCGACCGTCCGATACCCGGCTTTGAGCCGTTCGTCCGCCGCGGCCACGCTGGTAATCCGACCGCCCTCGATCAACAGTCCGGTAGCGACCGTGTCCCGCCCGTCAAGAGTGAGGACATTGCCGTTGAAGAGGAACGCATTTTCCGGTCCGGCGTTGTTCATCGTGTAAATCAGTGTGCGGTGAAAAATAAGGTCCGAGTATTACGTATTACCTGGTTGCTAGAATACCGGCCTCACATGACATCCCTCCGATTAACCGCCGACGGACTCTCAGCGCTCCGGGGCGTCGCCCGCCGCAACGCGCTAGCGGGGGAGGCGATGCGGCGGCTCGAGCCACTGTACGGCCCCGTGGTCTGGGCGCCTCGCTTCAACGCGCTCGAAGAGTTGATCTTCACCGTCCTCACGCAGCACACGTCTGACACCAACGCAGAGGTCGCATACAACTCGCTTCGGAAGAGCTTCCCGACCTGGATGGACGTCATAGAGGCCGGCCCGGCCGAGATTGCGGATGCGATCAGACATGGGGGATTGGCCGATCAGAAGGCGCCCCGGATCAGGGAGATGCTGCGAATCATCCTGGAGCGGACCGGGCGGCTGGAACTTGAATTCCTGGCGACGATGCCGCTGGAAGAGGCCCGCTCATGGCTGATATCACTGCCCGGGGTCGGCAAGAAGACCACAGGGATCGTGCTCAACTTCGCGCTCGGGATGCCTGCGATGCCCGTGGACACGCACATTTACCGGGTGGCGAGGCGGCTTGGATTGATCGGGCTCAAGGACAACGTCGACGCAGCGCACGACATCATGGAGGTTCAAATCCCGCCGGACGAGATATTCCGGTATCACATCCTGCTGATCACGCACGGGAGGCAGATCTGCAAAGCGCAACGGCCTTTGTGCGGTGAGTGCCTGATGGCCGATCTGTGCGCAGCGAAGTCAGTTTTCATGAGAGCGTTTGACGCCCCGAAGTACCGGCGTCCGGTCCGTGCCGGGCAGACGCTCTGATTGGTACGCCAGCCCGTTCTCTGTCCTTCCACGGTAGAAACACCAGTCGATTCATTCAGGATCGCTCTCGGAATCGGGTGCCCCGCTTGATATGCTTGTTGATGGCCTCTGGCCAAACGACCGCAAATAGCGCCCCGTTGGTGCAGCGGCCTAGCACGCCAGCCTTTCAAGCTGGAGATCACGGGTTCGAATCCCGTACGGGGTACCAATAGCGCCCGCCCGTTGCTGACGGGCGACGGAGCGCTGGATTGCGAGTCGGTAGTCCCGCTACGCAACTTCGCCGTTCTGGCGGGCGTCGGGTGCTTGCCGGGTTTCCAGAGCGCGCTGGTCGAGGTTGTTTAGTGTGTGGAGTTCAGCGCCACGCCAGTGCGTCAGTGAGTGGCGCGACAATCCCCGGGCTAACTGGCGGGGGATTCATTTCTCCCGTCGCCAACCAATCATCGAATCAGCACAAAGGACCACACCTTGATCGTTGTACGGCGTACCTATGTCCCCAACCCTGGCACCGGAGGCAGCCTCCTCGCCCTGGTCAGGCAGGCGTCGGAGGAGATGGCGAGCGCGGGGTTCGGTAAGCCCCGCATCCTGCGCACCGCGTTCGGGGATCACGGCACTCTGATCACCGAGCAGCCCTGGGATTCGCTCGCCGATTACGATGCCTCTCGCGAACGTGTGCGAGCCACATCGGCCATCACGCAGGTGTTCGAACAGATCTACCCGCTGCTGGCGGCGACCCATAACACCGAAGTTCTGATCGAGGTCGAGTAAATGGCCCCGGGACGCCGGCATGATGCCGCCGCAATTGATCGTTTCAGGGATGCATACGCCCACAACAAGGCGTTCTGGGACGAGGTAACGCCGATCCACGCAGCGTCCGATTACTACAGGCTCGACCAGTTCAGGCGCGGCGAAGACGTGTTGCATGACTTCATCGTTGAGGAGGTCGGCGACGTGTCCGGCCTGTCCATGCTCCACCTGCAGTGTCATTTTGGACTGGACACGCTGAACTGGGCGCGCAAAGGCGCGGAGGTCACCGGCGTGGATATCTCCGGCGCTTCGATCGAACGTGCCCGGGAGCTGTCTACCGATCTGAACATCCCGGCGAGTTTCGTCCAGGCGAATGTCCTCAAGATGGGCGATCGATTCGACGCGGCGTTCGACCGCGTCTTCACGTCCATCGGCGCGCTGTGTTGGATCGGCGATCTGGAGAAGTGGGGCCGCGCCATCGCACGGGCGCTGAAACCGGGCGGCGTGTTTTACATCGCCGAGTTTCACCCGGTGATGGACACCCTGCAGCAGTCGATGCCGATCACGGAGAGCAGCGCCGCGTACCCCGGCTACCCGTACTTCGGAGATGGCATACCACTCAGGTTCGACCCCGAGGGTGACGACAGCGACTACGCAGAGGCGTCTTTCACGAGTGAGGAAACCACCTTTGAGTGGTTCCACCCGATCTCGGAGGTCATCGGGGCGCTGATCGACGCCGGGCTGGTCCTTGAGCGCTTCCTTGAACATCCCTTTGTCACGTATAAAGCCAGACAAGGCATGGTCCAGAGCGAGGACGGGTTGTGGCGGCTTCCCCCGGGGGTGGTTCCCCTGCCGCTCATGTTCAGCATCACTACGGCCAAGCCAAACGCGTGACACGGGGGGGCAGCACTGCGAACATCGGATCCGAAATATCTGTTGTCAGGCACTTTGAACAGGAGACCAGTTGATGCCCGATCCAATCGTGGCCGTGATCATGGGCAGCACGTCCGACCTTGAGACGATGCAGAACGCCGTGGACGTGCTTGACCAGTTCGATATTCCGCACGAGGTTTCGATCGTGTCGGCCCACCGTACGCCCGATAGGATGTTTCGGTTCGCCGAGGACGCGGGGGGGCGTGGCATCGAGGTGATCATCGCGGGAGCAGGCGGCGCAGCGCACCTCCCCGGTATGGTGGCTGCGAAGACCGTTGTTCCGGTGATCGGGGTGCCGGTTGAGAGCCGAACGCTGAAGGGCATGGATTCGCTTCTCAGCATCGTGCAGATGCCGCGCGGCGTGCCTGTTGCGACCGTGGCCATCGGGTCGACGGGCGCCACGAACGCCGGGTTGCTAGCGGCACAGATTCTTGCGAACAGCCGGCCCGATCTTCGGTCCAAATTGGAAGCGCACCGGGCGCAAACGGCACGTGACGTCGAAGCGCAGTCAGTCGAACTGGAGGGGAAGTGAACGTTAGCGGCCCGATTCTGCCGGGTGGCACTCTCGGCGTTGTCGGCGGGGGCCAGCTTGGGCGGATGTTCGCCCTGGACGCACGCCGCATGGGCTATAAAGTGGTGGTCCTAGATCCTGATCCTGAATCGCCGACCGGGCAGGTGGCGGACGACCGCGTCGTCGCGCCGTATACGGATGCGAACGCGGTCAGGCAACTGGTCGAACGCTGCGATGTGGTCACGTATGAATTTGAGAACGTGAACGCCGATGCTGTGGCCGAGGCCGAAGGCTCCGGGCATGTGCGGCCTGGAAGCCACGTCCTGCGGATCGCTCAGCACCGATTGATCGAAAAGGGCGCTCTGACGGAGAACGGCTTCCCCGTGCCCGAGTACGCCGGGGTCGACACGATGACGGACATGGTGAATGCGGTGGAGCGGATCGGAACGCCGGCGGTTTTGAAGACCGCTACGTCCGGATACGACGGCAAAGGCCAGATCGTGCTGCGCTCTGCGGTCGATATGCGCGAGGCGCACACGGAGCTGCGACGCCAGAGCGTGGCGCTGATTCTTGAGTCGTTTGTGCCGTTCGACCTGGAGATCTCGGTAATTGCTGCACGGGGACCGGATGGCGACGTGGTTTGTTTTCCTCCGTCCGAGAATCAGCACGTGAACGGGATCCTAGACGTGAGCATTGTCCCGGCCCGCATTTCAGACGAGGTGCGAGACGCAGCGGTGAAGCTGGCGTCGAGGATTGCCGAGGCGCTGGACGTGGTTGGGCTGGTGGCGGTGGAGATGTTTGTGACGACGGCCGGCGAGTTGCTGGTGAACGAGATCGCACCACGCCCACACAACTCCGGCCACTACACGCAGGACGCATGCGCGACGTCTCAGTTCGAGCAGCTTGTTCGTGCGATCTGCGGGCTTCCGCTTGGTTCCACGGAACTACTGAGCCCGGTGGTGATGGCTAACTTGCTTGGCGATACCTGGGCGGCCGCGGGCGGAACTCCAGATTGGGACGCGGCGCTGGGAGTGCACGGGGCTGTACTTCACCTGTACGGCAAGGCGGAGGCGCGCATCGACCGGAAGATGGCGCACATCAACGTGACTGCGCCGGATGTCGAGACGGCGCTGGCACGTGCGCTGGATGCGCGTGAGCGGGCCGCGGGGCGGGGGTAGGTTTACGGGCGGTCGGAGCGATGTTCCGCCACCCAGTGAGACATGACCCCGGTGCCACGACCGAGATCGAGAATATTCATGTCGTTGAGGTCGGTGAGGAGATTGCGAATAGCGGGTTCTTCCAGGGCTTCCGCGAGCGCTATTCCGTGGGTTCGCGTTCGGTTGTAAGACGCGAAAAACACCGGATCGTCGTAAATTTTTCCGGCACCGTATGCTGGCTCCAATTTGCGATTGCCCCGCACATCAGAGTGACGGGCACACATGTTGTCATTCCAGTCGAGGCTGGATCACTCTCTTTTAGCACGAGAGGCGGATTCTGAATCGAGTTCCGGATGACAGTGAGTGCGTGCCCCTCACACTCCGGTGTATTCGTGCTTCCAGAGTTCATCTGCGAAGGTGAACAGCGCCGGTAGGCCGCCGGTGTGCAGGATTACTACGGTGTCATCTTTCGTGAAGTTGCCTTGCTTGATCTGGTCGATCAATGCCGCCATTACGGTGCCCGTGTAGTTCGGGTCGGTCAGGATGGCTTCTGTCTTGGCCATCATGTGAATGCCGTCCAGAGCTTCCTGGGTCGGTATCCCATAGCCCTCACCGATGTACTGGTCGAGGATATTCATGTCGCCGGGCTCGAAGCCAACGGCCAGGTTCGCTATCCGGGCTGCGCCGGGAATGACTTCGTACAGGTAGGAGTCGATCGGCATGTCGTAGTTGACCATCACGCCCGTGATGTCCCAGTCCAGCCCAAGGTTTTTGGCCGCCAGCGTTAGCCCTCCTGTGGAGCGGCCGCCGACGCCAATAATTTTGGCGGTATGGATGCCCAGCTCTTCTAGCTGCCCGAGCAGTTCCAGCGCGCCGTTCAGGTAACCGAGGGTACCGACGATGGTCGGGAACTCGTGGTCGACCCGGACGTATGGCTTGTAGCCCTCTGCCTCCAGTTTGCGGCCCAGCCCCCGTGCGTACTCCTCCGCCGCGCCCTGCTCAGACTGTGCCCCGTCGAGCAGGTGAAGATCGGCCCCGAGGACCTTGTCTATGAGCAGGTTGCCCTGGATCTCACGTCCAGCGGCATATCGCAGGACGCAGGAGTACTTGATGCCGAATTTGTTGGCCGCCGCCGCCGTCATCCGAGCGTTGTTTGAGTGGTAGTCCATCATGTTGACGTAGGCGTCGTAGCCCCCTTCAACCAGGTGGGCCAGCTCAAACTCGTAGTGGCGCGCCTTATTTCCGCCCATCGCCAGCCCGGTGGCGTCGTCCCGCTTGATCAGAATGCGCGGCCCACCTAGCTCGGCGCTGAGCCGATGCAGCTCTTCGAGCGGGGTCGGCAGGTGGGCAATATTGACGCGCGGAATGGCAGCGATATTAGCCCGGAGCGTGGCGCGATCCATCGGTGGGTTGTCGTTTTTGAAGCTAGGCATGGCGGGTTGATAATCCCTTGTTTGGTGCTGAGCTGTTTCGATTCGACCTCGTCGCAGGGCGGAGATTATCACGGGAAGGCCGACGCGGCCTGATTCAGAAGGTTTCGTATTCATTTTCAGGACTGTTGGCGAGTCGGTATACGGCTCCTGTCATTTGGCCATTAATCCCAGGATGACGAGATCGCGCACCTTCGGCCATTCACGCGTAGTTGGCGGTGACACCGTAGGGGCGGGCAGCGACCCGCCCCTACGGTGTTTTTGGCAGAAAGCTTTCTCCCTCACCCCAACCCTTTCCTGCCGGGAGAGGAAGGAGACGGGCGGATCCTGAATCGAATTCAGGACGATATTCGGGTCAGGACTCGGGTCAACATCGACCAAATCTCTCGTTGCCCGGAACGGGAGTAGACTGCCGTCAGTGTAGGAACAGCAGGGAGGAACCGACCGGCGAATGGCAGACGAGACTCAAGAACCAAACGCAGCGGTGGGGCGCAAACAAGCGGTCCGCTTTGCGATGTTCGAGTCCCTGCGATTTCGTGATTTCCGGTTGATCTGGCTCGGGCAGACCAGTCACGCGCTGGCGTTGTGGGCGCAGATGATCGCTCTGCCGCTGCTGGTTCTTGAGCTCACCGATAACAGCGCAGCGCAACTGGGCGGCGTGATGGCCGCCCGTACCCTGCCGACACTCGTACTCGGCGTCTGGGCCGGCGTGGTGGTCGACTGGTTCGACCGACGGTCCATCCTGATCGCCACCAAATGGGGCTCGTTCCTGCTCGCCGTACTGTTCGCCGTCTTACTTGTCGGTGGTTGGATGGAGTTGTGGATGGTGTACGCGTGGGTGGTAGCACGGGGCTCTACGCAGGCGTTCGATCAACCGGCCCGGTACTCGATGGTGCCGACCATCCTCCCGACGCACCTGGTTACGAACGGCATGGCGCTGCTCAGCTCTACCCAGAATGTGATGCGCATCGTCGGCGCAGCGGGCGCTGGACTGATCGCCGAGTTCGTAGGGCTAACCGGGACGTTCATCCTGATCGCAGCGATTTACGGGACCGGCGTGATTGCGATCCATATGCTTCGGATTGCCGATCACGCACGCCCGGACCGGACGGGTTTGCGGGCCATGACCAGGGGAATGGCAGAGGGGGCGAAGTTCGCCGTCAAACGGCCTGAAATTCGCGGCGTGCTGCTGACCTCACTGGTCTACTTCGCTTTCGGCATGTCGTACATGCAGGTGTTCGCGCCGCTGTTCGCCGTCGAGGTCCTTGATATCGGGCGCGGCGGGCTTGGTATGATGCTGTCGATCACGGGAATGGGCGCCCTTGGGGCGGCGCTTTTCGTCGCCAACAAACAGCCGACACGCCTCGGCCTGATCCTGCCGCTCGATGTCGCCGGGTTCGGGATCGCCCTGATTCTGTTCACCGGATCGACCTATCTGCCCGGTACGTGGGGGCTCGCCATACCGATGGCCTTGATGCTGGTCATCGGCGCACTCCAGACGACCTTCATGTCGCTCAGCCGGTCGTTGATGGTCCAGGCCGCTCCCGACGAGATGCGGGGCCGAATCCTATCGTTTGTGTCATTGGACCGGTCGATGATGGCGTTTGGCGGCGCTGCCGGCGGTTTCCTGGCCGGCGCTTACGGTGTGCAGGTCACGCAGATCGGTTTCGGCATCGTTTGCATCGTCGGCGGGTTGGCCGTGCTGGTCATGACGCCCGGGTTCCGATCATTCAGAGGCGAGGGGACGACGCAGCGAAGATCGTCGGGGGTTGCGGATGCGCAGAAACCGGCGACCGTCGAACCGGTCGCGACGCCCGGGACGGCGGGTGGGAGTGGGGATTAATCCCGGTTTACGGGGTGAGTGAGACATCACAGGGAAGTCGTCAGTCCCTGACATGACGGATGCGAATTCTCTAAACGAACTCCAAGATAAGGGAACTGAAGCTCCGCGTTCTTACGAAGGCTGAGTAGAGTCCGGGCTGACGCCGCGCCAGGTCAAGTTCACGCTAGCGGGCGTGATTCTCGCACTGTTTCTCTCGTCCGTTGATCAGACGATCGTTGGAACGACGCTCCCGCGCATCGTGTTCGACCTCGGGGGATTTGATCGCTTCACCTGGGCGACAACCTCGTACACCGTGGCGTCTACGACGCGGTCAAGGACTGCCCATTTCATAGCAATGGATGGCCGGTGCAGCGCGCAACACGCGGAATCGCTGGTAGCCTCATCTACTCGTGTTCGACACGATCCCTGACACATAACGAGGCGGGCGCTCGCGCCCACGGAGACCAGATGCCAGACGTCACGCAGTCCCCGTACCGACTACTAAAAACCGTCACGCCGTCCCACTACGAGTTGACGCTTGAGCCGAACCTGATGAACTTCACGTTCGCCGGTACCGAGGCGGTGAATATCGCCGTCGTCGAACCGACCGATGTGATGGTCGTCAACGCCATCGAGATCGAGATCGACGAGGCGTGGGTCTCGGGGGGTGACAGCTCGCGTACGGACGTGTCGGGGATCGAGTACGACGAAGAGCTGCAACGGGCGACGTTGACGCTCAGCTCAGCTATCGACCCGGGCGATTACGTACTCCACGCACGCTTCCGCGGTACGCTCAACGATCAGCTTCACGGCTTCTACCGATCCACGTTCAAGGACGAGGCCGGGGTCGAGCACACCATCGCAACCACGCAGATGGAATCCACCGACGCGCGTCGCGCCTTCCCGTGCTGGGACGAGCCGGAGTTCAAGGCGTCTTTCGGGATCACGTTGAAAGTTCCGGAAGACCAGTTCGCGATGTCCAACGGGGCGGAGATCTCCAACGAGGTTTTTGGCGGGGTTAGGACGGTCAGCTTCGCCGACACGATGGTGATGTCGACGTACCTGGTCGCGTTTATCGTCGGGCCGTTTGAGGCGACGGACCCGGTGGACGTGAACGGCACGCCGCTCAGGATCATCTACCCGCGCGGCAAGGGCCACCTGACGGAATACAGCCTGGAGGCCGGGGAGCACGCGCTCAGGTTCTTCGAGAACTACTACGGCATCCCTTACCCGGGTGACAAGCTGGACATGGTGGCCGTGCCGGACTTCGCCTTTGGCGCGATGGAGAACCTTGGGGCGATTACATACCGCGAAGTCCTGCTGCTCCTGGATCGTGACCGCGCCACAGAACCGGAGCTTCTCCGGGTGGCGGACGTTATCGCCCACGAGATCGCCCACATGTGGTTTGGCGACCTGGTCACGATGCGCTGGTGGAACGGCATCTGGCTGAACGAGGCATTCGCCACCTTCATGGCGACGCTTTCCACCGACGCTTTCCGGCCGGAGTGGGAGCGCTGGGTGCAGTTCGGCATGGAGCGATCGATGGCGTTCGACGTGGACTCGCTTGAGAAGACGCGGCCGATCGAGATCGAGGTGAACTCGCCTTCAGACGCCGAGGGCATGTTTGACCTGCTGACGTACGAAAAAGGTGGCTCGGTGCTGCGGATGCTTGAGCAGTACCTGGGTGACACGCCGTACCGGGACGGCATCCGTAACTATCTGACGAAGCACAGCTACGGCAACACCGAGACGAACGACCTGTGGGACGCCATCGAGGAGACGACGGGACAGCCGGCACGCCGGATCATGGATTCGTGGATCTACCAGGGCGGCTACCCGGTCGTGAGCGTTGAGACGGTCGGACAAACGACCCTGCGGCTGTCCCAGCGTCGATTCCGGTTCGTGGACGACCCCGAGGGCGCGAACAGCCGATGGTCCGTGCCGGTGATCTTGCGGGTGAACGGCGAGTCGCAGCGGGTGCTGCTGGAAGACGGGGACTTCGATGTAGAGCTAGACGGTCCTGTTGAGTCTGTGATCGTGAACGCGGGCGGCCACGGTTTCTACCGGGTCCGCTATTCTCCCGAACTGCTGGCCAAGATCGACCCGGCGGAGGGCGACCTCTCGGCGATCGAGCGCTACATGTTGATCGATGACGCCTGGGCATCGGTCGTAGCCGGGAACACCGCTGCGAGCGATTTCGTGGCGTTCGCCCGCGGGTTCGCCGATGAGACGGATGCCGAGGTGTGGAGCCAGCTCACCGGTTGCCTGACCGCGCTGGACCGGTTGCTTGAGGGCGAAGGGCGTGATGCGATGCGGACCATCGTGCGGGAACTTGTCTCTCCGGCGCTTGATCGCATCGGATGGGAGCCTTCCGAGGGGCAGTCTGCCCGCGACCTTGAGTTGCGCGGTACGTTGATCCGCTCGCTGGCTATCACCGGCAACGACCAGGACGCCCGTGAGCGCGCCCGTGGGTTGCACGCCCGCTACCTGGAGGACCCGGGAAGCATCGACGCCAACGTGGCAGCTGCCGTGACCGGAGTTGTGGCGAACGGCGGCTCGGACGGCGATTACGATACCTTCTTCCAACGCTTCAAGTCGCCACTGGATCCGCAAGAGGAGCAGCGCTACCTGCGGACGCTGGTGGGCTTCCCGACGTCCGAGCAGATGTCGCGCACCCTGACGATGACGCTGAGCGGTGAGATCCGGACGCAAGACGCGCCTTATTTACTGGCGGGTTGCATGGTAAACCGGGAGAACGGGCCACAAGCGTGGGCTTTCATCCGCGATAACTGGGAGCAAATGAACGAAGTGTTCCCGTCGAACTCGATCGTCCGCATGCTGTCGGGGATCAGGTCACTTTCCAGGCCGGAAATCGCCAACGAGGTGCTGGCGTTCTTTGAAGAGCACGAGGTGCCGCAGGGAGCGTTGTCGCTATCGCAGCACCTGGAGCGGCTACGGATCAACGTGAACCTGCGGGAACGTGAGTCGCAGCGTTTGGGCGCGATTTTGACCGGGGGTTAAAGCCAGCGGCGGACGTTCTCCCGGTAGCCGGCGTACGCGTGGTCGATCACCGTCTCCAGGTATCGCTCTTCACGGAGCACGACCAGGAAGTGGAGCCCCAGAACGGCGATCGTCACGGAGCCGAGCACCCAGTACGAGTTCAGGATCAGACCGATCCCTAAACCGATGGAAGCGAAGCTGACGTAGATCGGGTTCCGGGTGTACTGATACGGCCCATCCGTTACTAACGCGGTCGTCGGGCGCGCCGGATCGGGGTGCTGTCCGCCCCGCCGGAGTGCGATGGTCGCCCACGCGGCGAGTACCAGGCCGATCGCTACGAGAACCCCTCCCAGCATCACGGCAAGGAGGTGCTCACCCGGCTCGATGTTGGCTCCGGTCATGACGTGCAACACGACTCCGGCGCCAAAGGGCAGGCCGAATATGAGGCGCGGCGACGTCATGAGGCCGGGCCGAAGCGGGTCGTGGCCACCGGTCTGATTCACTTTTTCTCCTTGATTTGCGTTGCCGTCGTCAGGCTAAACAGGATTATGCACCCCCGGCAGTACGTAATCGAAGGCGTTACCGACTGCTAAACTCGCTCGCTGAGCACGCTTCCGAATTCATTGATCTCACACGTCTGTCCGTTGTGGGAACATTCCCCGGATCAGAGGCCCTGGAGGGTCGCGAAGGAGCATAGACAGCCCTTGAGTGCCGTCAGTAAAGACCAGTTCAACATCGCACAGGTTGAGTTCACCTCCATCCACGTCCGCGGGCCGCACAAGTGGGTGTTCGTTGAGGTGTCGGACGGCGACGGGCACACAGGCCTTGCGGAGCTTGCAGGTTCAGGCGCCGCTACCGAGATCGCGAAACTGACTGCCGAGTACGCAGAGCAACTCAGGTTGTCGCCGCCGGTGAACGAGGCCGATGTAACGCCACGGCTGGGACTGACGGGGGCGGATCTGGAAGCCGACCGCGCAAAGGCCACGGCCGTGAGCGCTCTCCGTACGGCCATTTCAGATGCTCAGGCGCGGCGCGATGGAGTGGGCCTCACTGAGTTCCTCGGCGGGCAGCCAATGGACTCCGTGATGCTGTACGGCAACTTGAATCGATCGATGTTGCCCGACGACGACGGCCCCCGTGACAGGTCTCCGGAGGCGTTCGGCAGGGCTGCGCATGAGGCGATCCGGCGCGGATATGGGGTTGTGAAATGCGCGCCTTTTGACGAGGTACGATCCCCGTTCGAGGAACCCGGTCTGCCGGAAGCTGCCCGTTCAGGGATCGACCGCATCGCCGCCGTTCGGGACGCCATTGGCCCGGATATCCCGCTGTTCGTCGACTGCCACAGCCGCTTCGACCTGGATTCCGGAATAGCGCTCGAGATCATCCTGCGGGAATCCAATGTGAGCTGGTATGAAGAAGCGGTGGACGGCATCGCTCATCCGGAGGTGATGAAACGCATCCGTGAGCACGCAACGATGGCCGTGGCGGGAGCGGAGTCCGGGTACGGTGTGGCGCTCTTCCGACGGATCATCGAGGGCGGCGTGATGGATGTCGTGATGCCGGATATCAAGTTTTGCGGCGGCGCTGGCGAGGCGGTGGAAATCGGTCGGGTGCTGGAAGGTATCGCGCCCGGGTCCGTCTCTATGCACTCGCCATCGGGTCCAGCATCACAGCTCGCCAGCGCACACGTCACGGCGGCGTTCGAGGGCACGCGGCCGCTGGAGCACGCGTGGGGCGAGGTCGATTGGCGGCCGTCTGTGCTGGAGCCTGCAGAGCGCATCGAGTCCGGCCGCATATACATCCCGGAAGGTCCCGGCCTCGGCGCACGACTCGACCGGCCGACCGTCGAAGCGCGCGGCCAGCGCTGGACGCTTTAACGGACGGCGCGTGAACGATGACGATGTCAAACCGGGGGTATCAAGAGCGCTTTCTCACCCGTTCACGCACGATCGACTGCCTCCGGAATCTGGAGGTCCCGGGCGCGGCACACAAAACCTTGTACATCGCGCCGGAACCCGGCGAGATCCCGGGCTGGGAGTGGCTGCCGCCGAATGCGCTTCGATCCCCTAACGGGTTGATGCTTGTCGAGGGTCAGACCGGACAGATCGCGTTTGGCGCGCCCTTCGGAATCAGAATCGAAGACGGTGATCGGGTTGCGGACGGGCCGAACTTTGGTCCCTTCGTGGCATCGCTCGCCGAACGGCGCGTGATTGCGTTCATCCTGCTCAGACTCGGGGCGTACGCGGTTGGCGTCGCGAACGACGAAAGGCTTGTCGCCAGCAAGACCGGGACGCGTTACGTGAAGGGTCGGCATCGTGCCGGCGGCCAGTCACAACGCCGGTTCGAGCGCAATCGCGAGGTGTGGATCGCCAGTCTGTACGAACGTGTGTGCAAGACGGCATCGGATCGGATCGCCCCGTTTGAGCGCGAACTGGACGGACTGGCGATCGGCGGCGACCGCCACGTCATTGAAGGATTCACAAAGCGCTGCGGATTCATAGAGCGGTTGCGGCGGTGCTTGCCTGTTATGGACGTTCCGGTGGATCGACCGGGACTGAAGGCGCTGGAACGAGCGGTCACACAGGTCTGGGGATGTCAGACCTGGGGATTAGACAAACACAGTTAAAACACTCGAAATAGATGAATATCTCATCTGAAGCAGATACAGATTTGCCGTTCGTGTTGGTTTTACTTCGTACGCCCCGGGGTTACCGGGGATTATCGTGATCCTTGAACGCGGGAGGGATCATGAGGGTTCTGGTAATCGACGACGACCTGGACATCGTTGAGGCGGTAACTGCGGTGGTCAGCATTAGCTGGCCCGAGTCTGAAATCATTGAGGCGGCCGATGGCAACTCAGCCATCGAGCACGCAATTCGGACCGAACCGGATATCGTTGTACTCGATCTCGGCCTTCCCGACATGACCGGTTTCGACGTTATGCGGACGATACGCGAATCGTCGGAAGTTCCGATCGTGATGCTGACGGCACGAGACGGACATGTGGATAAGGTCGAAGGCCTGGAGCTTGGTGCTGACGACTACATTACGAAACTGCTCACCCAGTTTATCCAGGGTTACCCCCGAGTAGTTCCACACGAAAACTGCTGAAGAGCGTGTGGGGACCGACCTACGCGGGTGAAAGTGATTACCTGAAGGTTCACGTGCAGCGGATTCACTCAGGATTTGGGACCGTCGCTCCCGGGTTCGATCCAATCGCCAACGAGCGCGGCGTCGGGTATCGCCTCAATCTGTTCCACGAGCGTTAGATACTGAAACCGAGGGTCAGTTGCCCGTGCGCCGCAACCCCACTAAGATCGCCGCTGATACGGGAGCGCGCGGGATGGCGCGCGTTACCCGCATCCCAAGTATTCGTGAGTTCCGGAAAATCCGGGAGTCCTGAGACCGGCAAAAAGGGGGTCCGATGACCACGACCACGAAGGAACGCGTCGCCTATTTCAACGGCGAGATCGTCCCCGAAAGCAAGGCGCTCGTTTCATTCCGAGACCGCAGCTTCAAGTACGGCGATGGCGCGTTTGACATGACACGCACCTTCGGCCACAAGATCTTCAAGCTTGAAGAGCACATCGCCCGTTTCGCAAACACCCTCAGGTACTTCCAGCTCGATCCCGGCATGACCCAGAAAGAGATGATCGACAGGTCGATAGAGGTACTTGAAGCGAACCTGCCCTTGATCGATGAAACCGAGGACTACTGGGTGGGCCAGCGCGTCAGCCGCGGCACGGATATCGTAGGTGGGGACATGTGGGAGCACGAGGGCGCAACGGTGGTTATCGAGTGCACGCCGCTTCCGCTGAAGGCGCGTGCGCCGCTGTTCAAGGACGGTATCGACGTGATCGTGCCGTCGGTCCGCCGAACCCCGCCGGAGTCGCTCAGCCCCCGTGCCAAGTCGCACAACTACCTGAACCTGATCATGGGAGACCTTGAAGCAAAGGCGTACAACTCGGCCGCATGGGCGATCCTGCTGGACATGCAGGGCAACTTTGCCGAAGGGATCGGCTCCAACTTCTTTACCGTGAAGGACGGCGTTATCCGCACGCCGAGGTCGCAGTTTGTGCTGGGCGGGATCAGCCGCGAAACGGTGATGGACCTCGCAGCCGGTCTGGACATCCCGGTGATCGAGGACGACATCGACCCGTTTGACGCTTACGTCGCCGACGAGGTTTTCCTGACCTCCACCAGCCTCTGCATCTGCGGCGTCAGGACCGTGAACGGCAAACCTATCGCAGACGGCAGCACGCCGGGGCCGATCACGAAGGCGTTGATGGATGCCTACGTTGATTTCGTCGACTTTGACTGGGTGTCCCAGTACACGAGCCGGCTGGAAGCGTAGGCGCCTCTTAAACGATGGCTGAGCCAATCAACTCGTGGCCGTCCGGACGGTCAAAACTGATGAGCGCGCGCGAGGCGGTCAATCGCTTCGTGAACGATGGCGACACCATCTACTCCGGCTTCAACATCATCTCGTTCGCTCTGACGGACGAGATCATCCGACAGGGTAAACAGCACCTCAAGGCAGTCGCCGGCTCGGTGACGCCGAACGTCACGATGATGTCTATCGCTGGCAGTGTGGACAGGATCGAGACCGGTTACCTGAGCGGCACGCTCCGGAGCAAGCCGTTCCAGGAGATGATGCGGGACGGGCGCGTCAAGTGGAACGATTACACGAACATGACCATCACGCTTCGCCTGATGGCGGGCGGGCTTGGCATGCCGTTCATCTGCGCCAATTCATTCCTGGGGACCGACTATCTCCTGGAAGAGACGATGAACCACTCGCGCAGCCTGAAAGAGGATCGGCGGCGCGAAGACGGCAGCATCGCGCCGCCGTACGCCGTGATCGATTCGCCTTTCGATGGCCGTAAAGCGCTGCTGTACCCGGCGTTGAAGCCCGACGTGGCTATCGTCCACTGCCAGCGGGCCGATGAAGAAGGCAACGTACAGGTCTGGGGCCCACGGGCGGATACGAAGTGGGGTCTCTGGTCTTCAAGAAACGTCCTCGTGACGGCAGAGGAAATCGTCCCTCGTTCGGTCATTTCCACCGAACCGCATTTCACGGTCGTCCCCGGATTCAAGGTCAGCGCCGTCATCCACGATCCGTGGGGCGCCCACCCGGGCGGCCTGCTGGGACATTACCGGGCCGACCGGGCCTGGGGAGAGCTGACCGGGGCCAGCATGACGGACTGGAACTCGGCGCGAAAGTACCTGGATGACTGGGTGTACGGCACGGAAGAGCGCGCCGCCTATATCGCCCAGTACAGGGAACGTTTCGGCGATGAGATGCTTGAGGCATTGCGGGTGAAGGATTTCATGGTCCCGGAACAACCGGCGAAGTACGGGTGGCGATAAGAACGTGACTTCCAATCCAGCCGAATACACGCCCGCCGAAATGATGATCGTCGCCACCGCCCGCCAGGTCCGGGACGGCGAGTCCACCATCGTTGGTATGGGACCGCCGCTCCTGTCTGCGGCCCTTGCGAAGTATCACCACGCGCCGAATATGTGGTACTGCACGGAGTCCGGCCCGCTGGACTGGATTCCCACAAGCCGGGATCTGCCGGCGCCGCTCGGTATCGCGGACCACAGCCTGGTCCAAGGCTCAGCGATGTCCGGGGACATGGTGGATGCGCTGGGCGCGTTCGTGAACGGGGGCTGGGCGCAGTCGGCTGTTCTGCAGGCCGCGCAGATCGACCGGTTCGGCAATCTGAACACGATGCTCGCAGGCACGTTTGAGGACCCGATACGGAGGCTTCCCGGTACCGGGGGCAACGCCGATATCGGCGCTTCCGTGGGGCGCGTGATCTCCACGATGCCGCTGGAAAAACGCCGCTTCAAAGAGCGCGCAGACTTCCGGACGACGGCCGGCTACATTGATGGACCTGGCGGACGTGGGGAAGCCGGACTCGCCCCGCAGGGCCCGAACACGTGCGCGACGACGATGTGCGTTTTCGGATTCGACACGGAGGACGGTGGGGTCACCGGCTCCTGTGAAATGGTCCTTGAGCAGCTCTTCCCGGGCGTGGCGCTTGAAGAAGTTCAGGCGATCGTGCCGTGGGACCTGAAAGTATCCTCGGAACTTTCGTACATGGACCCGCCGACGGCGGAAGAGCTCACGCTGGTGCGTCACCTGGATGACGGCGGAAATCATCTGATCCCGGGCCGCTATTGATTCTCGTTGACCCGCGGCCCGCACGGCAGTAATCTCCTTCAGTGTCATCCAACGTCGCCGACCAGCGCGATGCCGCATCGCCGCCGGGGCAGACGGGACCTCCCTCACCGCCGACGATAGACCTGCGCCGCCGGCCGCTCGATCTGAAGGCCGGAGTGTTCGTTTTCTTCGTCTCCACGTTGTGGAGCGGAAACTCGATCGCTATCAAGGCCGGCCTGGACTACGCGCCTGCGCTGCGACTCGGCTGGATGCGGTTCGTTGTTGGATCGATCGTGATCCTGATCTGGGCTCTGTACACGGGCGCTGATCTACGGATTCGCCGGAGCGAATGGCGACCGTTGATCTCGTTGTCGGTGTTCCTGGCCGTCCAGATCATGCTCATGAACCTGGGCATCAAGTACTCGACGGCGGGCCACGCAACCGTCCTGATCGTCACTTCTTCGATCTGGGTCGCCGTCCTGTCCCACTACTTCATCCCGGGAGACCGTCTGGAGCCGATTCGACTTGCGGGAATCATGATTGCCTACCTGGGGATCATCGTTTTGTCCGCGGACAGCCTGCGTGCGCCCGGCGGCGAAAACATGATCCTGGGCGACATCCTTTCCGCCATTTCCGGCTTCCTGCTGGGCGCGCGGCTGGTCTACAGCGCCCGGCTTCTCGCGAGTATCGATCCCGCCAAGATGCTGCTGTTCCAGGCGGGCATCGGTTCGGTCGCTTTCGTCATCATCAGCGCCATTTTTGAACCCAATCCCTGGCTGTGGACGTGGGAGCTGGCCGCCTCACTCGTCTACCAGGGCGTCGTGATTGCAGGTTTCGGTTTCCTGTCGATGATGCTCATGCACAAGCACTTTTTCCCGTCCCGTGTAAGCGCCATCTCGCTCACGCAGCCGGTGACTGGCATCCTGCTCGCATGGCTGATCCTGGATGAGGACCCGACCAGTTTGCTGTGGATCGGCGGCGTTCTGGTGATGGGGGGAGCGCTGCTCGCCCAGAAACGCGCCTCGTCGATCGCTCCCATGCCGTCATCTGAGAAGAGTTCCACCGGCGGTGTCGTGCAGGCGTAATGGCAGACACCCAACGCAAGCCCCTGTCCCCGGCCTCCGGCGCGTTCGCAATTCTTGTCAGCATCCTCTGGAGCGGCAATTCGATCGCCATCAAAGCCGGTCTTGATCATGCCGGACCGCTGCGCATTGGCTGGATGCGGTTCGTCGCGGGCGGCCTTGTCACGCTGGTGTGGGCGATCTACACGAAGGCCGACCTCCGGGTCCACCGGGCGGAGTTGAGGCCGTTGATCCTGCTCGGGCTGTTGTTCACCGTGCAGATCATATTCATGAACCTGGGGATCAAGTACACAACGGCTGGCCACGCCCTTTCCCTCAACGTCACGACAGCCATCTGGACCGCCCTGCTCTCGCACTTCTTCATCTCCGGAGATCGGCTCGAAAAATCCCGATTTCTCGGCATCCTCGTCGCCTACACCGGCATCGTGGTCATCTCCCTGGACGGACTGAGATCCGGCGTGAACAGGGACATATTGCTGGGCGACGCACTTTCCCTTATCTCGGCGTTCCTCCTCGCATCGCGACAGATTTTTGCCGCCCGGCTTGTCGAAGGAATCGACTCGAACAAGATCTTGCTGACGCAGTTCATCATGGGCTCGATATTTTTCGTGGCGATAAGCGCCATGTTCGAGACCGAGCCGTGGTCATGGGCCTGGGAGTTATGGGCGTCACTGGCCTACCAGGGCATCGTCATCGCAGGATTCGGTTTCATCGCAAGCCTGTGGTTGATCTCCCGTTACTTCCCGTCTCGGCTGGCCGCGCTCGGGCTGATATCTCCCATCAGCGGGATTATCCTGGCGTGGATCGTCCTGGGCGAAAACCCGACCTCAAACCTGTGGGCCGGGGCGATACTCGTGATGATCGGCGCCGGGCTGGCGCAGCGCAGGAAACACGCCCGGGAAATGACAGACTCGCGGCCGGCGTCGGAGCGCTCGGCGACCGACTGATCGCCTGCGGTCCCGGCAGCGCTCCTGTTGCGCGTTGACCGACGCCGGATGCGGTGCTAGCTTCCCCCCGCATGCCACCCAATAAGCACCGCAGCATCACCCCGCGCGCCGGTGCGTTCGCCATATTTGTATCGGCGCTCTGGTCTGGCAACTCCATCGCCATCAAGGCAGGATTGGAGTACGCGCCGCCACTTCGACTGGGCTGGTACCGGTTCGTCAGCGGCGCAGTGGTGATCGTTGTGTGGGCGCTGTACACGCGGGCGGATCTGAGAGTGCGCCGGAGTGAGTTACGCACTTTGACGATTCTCGGTCTGCTGTTCTCGGTCCAGCTCGTGTTCATGAACCTGGGGCTCAAGTACACGACGGCCGGGCACGGTGCCGTGCTGTCCGTTACCTTTCCGATCTGGATGGCGATCCTGTCCCACTTCTTCATTCCGGGCGACCGGCTATCGCCGTTCCGGGCCGTGGGGATCGTGGTGGCCTACATCGGCGTGGTGGTTATCTCGCTGGACGGTCTTGGCGGGGAGTCGTCGGGGGACGTGCTGCTGGGCGACATACTATCGATCATCGCCGGCTTCCTGCTGGGAGCGCGACTGATATTCAACGCCCGACTCGCCGGACAGGTAGACCCCAACAAACTTCTTCTCACGCAGGCGGCGTTTGGCACTGCGCTGTTCATCCCGGCCGGACTGATCTTCGAGGACGAGCTGTGGCTCATGAACAAAGAGCTTGCGCTTTCGATCTTTTACCAGGGCGCTGTGATCGCGGGCTTTGGATATATCGCCAACCTGTGGCTTCTCCAGCGCTACCTGCCATCCCAGGTTGGCGTCCTGAACCTGAGCCAGCCGATCTTCGGGATCATTCTCGCCTGGTTGATCCTGGACGAGCCGCTCACGAGTCTTCTCTGGGCTGGTGCGTTCCTTGTCGCGATCGGGGCCGGGCTGGCGCAGCGCCGAAAGCGGGTCGCGGCGAGCGCCCCCGGGGTGGCGCTGAACGCGCCATCCGGTAAAGGTAATTCCGGCGGATAACCGGGCTTATTCAACGACTCTTGCCCTCGCATTCGCATTTCTGAGTCCTGGCTTTGGATGCTTCGCGTCCGGCGAACTTATAATCGGAATCTCCAGATACGCTTGACTCTGAACCGGTTATTAGGAACCGGTTTCCAGGGATCGAAAGGAAACGTCCGTGGCCGCCCTGAGCAGACGCGCCGTAGATATCGTCGATTCACGTCTATGGCACCACCTGGCGCTCGGAGTTCCCCCCGCCTGTGCCATCGCCGCGTATAAAGACGGCGAACTCGTCCTCGACCTGTACGGAGGCGATATCAACTCTGGAGACGGTTCAAAAGTCACCTCCGACACGCTGTTCAGTATCTGGTCCTGCGGCAAGCCGATGGCGGCGGCATGCCTCTGGGTTCTGAAGGAGCGAGGCAAAGTCGACTGGGACGACCTTGTTGGCGACATCTGGCCGGGCTACGGGATCAACGGTAAAGAGAGCACGACCGTCCGTCACGTCCTGACACATCAGGCCGGCGTTCCGACTACGCCGGATGTGATCAACGGCATGATGGGCGATGAGAAACCGAACTGGGAGGCGGTCGCCTCGGTTCTGGAATCCACAGAGGCCGAGTTTGCACCCGGCTCTGCGATCGAATATCACGCATTGACTTTCGGGCTGTTGATCGTGGAACTCGTACAGCGGATTAGCGGTCGGCCATTCGAGGAGTTTTTCCAGGCTGAAGTCGCCGGGCCACTTGGACTTGTCGACACCACGTACACCCTCGATGCGGAAAGAATGCCGCGGCTTGCACGCTTGACGTCGATGCCCGACTTCGAGAGTGCGGAACTCGCCGAGATTGGGAACGCCGAGTGGTTCAAGTTCAACCCGAGCCCCGGAGCGAATGGCACATCAACGGCGAGGGACCTCGCGCGCTTTTACAGTGTTCTCGTGGATGATGGATCCGTCGACGCCCAACAGTGGTTGAGCCGGGAGACGATTGCCGATGTGACCACGCTCCATGCCGAGGGTATCGGGCCGGTGTCCGGCAGTGAGTATCGATTTGGACTCGGCCTGCAGCTCGCGAAAGAAGGACCGGGACGTTTCGGCGATAGTCCGAGCCCACGCGTATTTGGACACGGCGGCGTCGGAACGTGCATCAGCTGGGGCGACCCTGATCTGAAGGCCGGTGTTGCCATCGTGACCACCGGGCTTCAGCCCGACGAAGTGAACGACCCGCGTTTGCAGACCTTCTCCCAGATGGTCAGGGACGCGTTGGCAGGGTGACCTCCAGCCTGGAGCCCGCCACGATCTACCCGGAGAATGAGTGGGAACGGGGCGACCCGGAGGCGCTTGGGTTCGACCCCGCCCGCCTTGCCGCGGCCGGCAACTGGCAGACGGAACATGCCGGCGACTCGCCGTACCGGCTGCTGGTGGTCCGCCACGGGCGGATCGCAGCGGAGTGGCACGGCGGTGGCATGGGACCGGACGATCTGCAAGGGCAGGCGTCGGCTTCGAAGTCGACCTACTCCACGGTCCTTGGCATCGCCATTCATGAGGGCGTGATCGACTCGGCGGACGACCTGGTGGTCGACTATTATCCGGAGTTCCTGGATGTCGCCCCGGACGAGGGGCCGAAGAAGAATCGGCACGCCTTCCCGGAGGACGCTGGGATCACGTTTCGGCAGTTGACCGGCAACACCTCCGGCTATATGAAGCCGGGCGAATTACCGGGTCGGACCTTCAACTACCAGACCTTCGGCATGAACGTCGTTACCCACGCGCTGGCGTCCGCGTACTCTCTTTACCGTACGTCTGATCCAGAGCGTGGTGCCGGGTTTGGCAGGCTGGTGGAGCGCAAGGTGCGCAACCTGATCGGTGGTTCATGGAAATGGACCTATTCCAATTTCGATCTACAGCCAAAAGCAAAGTTAGGCGTGTTCGGCTACGCCACGACGTTTCAGATGACGGCGCGTGACATGGCCCGGTTGGGCCTGCTGTGGCTGAACGACGGCGACTGGGAAGGAAGGCAAGTCGTGCCGGCCGGGTGGATCCGTCAGGCGACGCGCGTATCGGACATGCTACTGCAGCACGAACCCCCCTCACTCTGGCAGTACGGGCTGGGCTTCTGGTGCAACGACCAGGGCATCCTGTGGCCGAATCTGCCGCGAGATTCCTTCGCCGCCGTGGGCGCCGGAAAGCAGTTCATCTGGGTGGACCGTGAGCACGATTTGATCGTTGTTCAGAGCCCGGGCACGTTCGAGGGTTCATTCAGTCCGGCGATCGGTGCCGAGGTGGCTGAGCAGGTGCTGGCCACGCTTGAATAGCTTCAAGTGATGAACCGGTGCCAGCTCATCGAGTGCTTCCACGGTCGACCGCCTGTCGATGAGACCGATCTCGAATGTCCGTCCCGTGGCGGGGACGTTGCGCTGGAACTGGCGGAACGGCAGGCGATGGCGTTTCTGTTGCGCTGCACATCATTGGCCGGTGCCGGCGCGGCTGCGTTGAGCGCGCTTGCCTTCGGGTTGTTGTTGACGGGTTTCGGCGGTCACTAAAAGACGCTCGTGCTGAGTGCGGTCCTCACCGCGTGCCTCGCTGGACTGATCTGGTTTGCGGGGGACTAGTTCAGGCCGCCGAAGATTGAATATTGATCGACGGCCAGGCGCCCAACCGACCGCGCCAAACGCGCCGATCTCCGTGTATTGTTCACGCCGTTGCCGGTCAGACAAATCCGTTGAACGGGAGAGCGTGCATGAAGATCAAACAGATTCGGGTCGTCAACCTGGACATCCCGCGGACGCCACCGAAATCGAAGCCAACCCGACCCGCTGCGAACAAGGTCAGAGCTCGACGGGCACTCCCCATCAACTACTATCCGGAGTTCGCTACCGAGTTCGGCAAGATGCCCGGTGCAACCGCCGGCGACGTCTGGGTGCAGGTGATCGCAGAAGACGGCACCTTCGGGCTCGGCGCTTGTAGTTACGGCGAGCCCGTGGCGGCGTTGATCGACTACCACTACGCGCCACTTCTTGAGGGCCGGGACGCGCTCGCTACGGAACTCCTCAACGATCTGATGTGGCGATCGGTGCAGAACTACGGCGCCAGCGGCCTGGCGACGACCGCACGGTCCGGCGTTGACCTGGCGCTCTGGGACCTGAAGGGCAAGCTGCTGGGCGTACCGGTGTACAGCATCCTGGGCGGTCCCTGCCGGGACAAGATCCCCCTTTACGCGACCTGCGACGACCTGGACTGGTCACAGGAGCTTGGCTTCAAGGCGTTCAAGATCAGCAACCCCGCCCACTACCGCATGGGGCTGGACGGCGTAAACCTTGCCGAAGAGCACATCGCAAAGTCCCGGGAGCAGGTTGGACCGGACGCAGAGCTTATGTACAACCCGGTCAGCTCGTTCAACGTTGAGTTCGCCATCCGGGTTGCGGACCGCGTGCGGCCGTACAACCTGCGCTGGTTCGAGGAGCCTTTGATCTCGGGCGACCTTGAAGGCTACGTGGAGCTGAAGAAGGCGATCAACTGGGTGCCGATAGCCACCGGAGAGCACCACCACGGCCGTCAGGAATACCGGCAGCTCGTCGAGAGGCGTGCGGTGGACATTTTTCAACCGGATATGAAGTGGTCCGGTGGGCTGACCGAGGTGATGAAGATCTACATCATCGCCGAGGCGGCGGGGTTAATTACCGTCCCGCACACGGGCGCGGGGACGCCCTGGGGGCAGCACTTCGCCGCCGCCATGCCGGAATCGCCCATGGCCGAGTTCTGGATGGGGAGCGACCCCGGAATCCCGCTGGACGAGGTGTGCCCGATCCCCGGGATGCCGATGCCGAAGGACGGCTACGTGACGCCGTCAGACGCGCCCGGGTTCGGCATGGAGATCAAACCGGAGTGGATCAGCCCCTGGGACCACACTGCTGCCGCCCGCGCCCGCGGCATTGCGTGATTCGTTAGACGGTTGAGGACGGGAGAACCCCATGAAGATCAAGCAGATCCGTGTCGTCAGTCTGGACATCCCGCTGACGCCGCCGAAATCGAAGCCGTGGCGGCCTGTCGCGTACAAGATCGGGTCGCCGCGCGCATTCCCGATGAACTACTACCCGGAATTCACGTTTGAGTACCACAAGACGCCGGGCTCAGCGACGCCCGATGTGTGGGTGCAGGTGATCGCGGAAGACGGCACCTTCGGGCTCGGCGTTTGCAGTTACGGCGAGCCTGTGGCGGCGCTTATCGACTACCACTACGCGCCGCTGCTTGAAGGCCGGGACGCACTGGCAACGGAACTCTTGAACGATCTGATGTGGCGCTCCGTACAGAACTACGGGGCGAGCGGCCTCGCGACGGTCGCCAGATCCGGGATCGACCTGGCGCTCTGGGATTTGAAAGGCAAGCTGCTCGACGTGCCGGTGTACAGCCTGCTGGGCGGTCCCTGCCGGGACAAGATCCCGCTCTATGCAACATGTGACGACTTGGACTGGTGCCAGGAGCTTGGCTTCAAGGCGTTCAAGGTCAGCAACCCGGCCCACTACCGTATGGGGCTGGACGGCGTGAACATGGCCGAGGAGCTTATCGCCAAATCCCGGGAACAGGTCGGCCCGGACGCGGAGCTTATGTACAACCCGGTCAGCTCGTTCAACGTCGAGTTCGCCATCAGGGTCGCGGACCGGCTACGTCCGTACGGGCTGCGCTGGTTCGAGGAGCCTTTGATCTCGGGCGATCTTGAAGGCTACGTGGAGCTGAAGAAGGCGATCAACTGGGTGCCGATAGCCACCGGAGAGCACCACCACGGACGGCAGGAGTACCGGCAGCTCGTGGAGCGGCGGGCGGCGGACATACTCCAGCCGGACATGCGGTGGTCCGGCGGTCTGACCGAGACGATGAAGATCTACACCATCGCCGAATCGGCCGGGCTCATCACGATCCCGCACACGGGCGCGGGGACGCCCTGGGGGCAGCACTTCGCCATCGCCGCGCCCGAGTCGCCGATGGCCGAATACTGGATCGGCACGGACCCCGGAATCCCGCTGGACGAGGTGTGCCCGATCCCCGGGATGCCGATGCCGAAGGACGGCTACGTGACACCGTCAGACGCGCCGGGGTTCGGCATGGAGATCAAATCTGAGTGGATCAGCCCATGGGACCACACGGCAGCGGCTCGGGCTCGCGGGATCGCGTGAGCTTTGCGGCCGGTGCAATCCGGAAATGAACTCTGGCCGTGCGTCAGCTGCCGACGGCGCGACTGTCGATGCACAGTTCCCGCATCCAGTCCGTCGATCCGTCGTTCCCGAGCATGCTCGCCAGCCTCGAAAGCACGCGTTCGGAAGTAATCGGGTTTCCGCACCGTTTGCGGTTGATCATTTCGGATTCGATCAGCGTAGAAGCGCCCGTTCGTAACGCCGCAACGTTTGTCAGGCGACGCATCGTTATCGCTCCGCGTTCGATCTTCGGGCAGGTCAGCGACGTTCGGTCCTCACCTGAGCCTCTTCTGCGACGATGCCGCCGCCCCGGTGAAAGCTGAAGGTCTTCGGTGTCGTGGTCAATTCGCCGTCCTCCCTTGTCGTCGGCGGCGGTTAGAGTTTCTCCGCCAGCCAGTCGGCGATGGTGGTGATGCCGTTCGTCTGGTGGTCGCGCTGGGTGTGCTGCGCCCCGCCTTCTTCGACGGTGAACACGCGCATCGTCTTGTCTTCCGAGCCGGACGCGGCGAAAAGCGCCTCTGCGTCCGCCATCGGGATTTGAAGGTCTTCTTCGCCCTGCAACAGCAGGAACGGGCAACGCATTTTCTGCACTACGCCATCCAGCGGGAATCCCTTCAACGCCTCGAGCGCCTGCTCCGACGTGTCTACACCGAAGATCCAGGAGATGTGGTTGCCGGCTACCGAAAGCGGTGTGTTGAACTCCGACTCGATCCGCTTGCGCCAGGTGGCCTCGTAGTCCCAGATCGCGCCCCATGCGACGCAGGCTTTGAAGCGGTGCTCCATCGAGGCGCATCGGGGAGCGTAGTAGCCGCCAAGGCTGACGCCCATTACACCTATGCGGTCCGAGGCGATCTCTGGCCGGGTCTCCAGGTAGTTGATCGCGGCGGCGCCTGCGACCTCGTAGTCGTGCCGGAGCGGGTAGCCGCGGAAACGGATCGCCTCGCCGGTGCCGGGCCCGTCTATGACCAGCGCCGATACACCCCGCCGCACGATCTCTTTGAGGCCGCGCACGAACTGCAATTCTTTCGTGATATCCAAACCGTCGAAGTACACGACGCAGGGCGCAGATCCGGGTTCTGAGCGGTCGGCGTGGACGAGGTATGCCGGGAGGCTGCCGTCTTCGTACGGAACCTCAACGCACTCTATGCGCGGCCAGTCTGTCAGCTCGGCGTAGCGGCGGAAACTATCGACGCCTTTGCTGAACGCGGCCAGCCCGACCTCGTCTTTCGGTGTGTGGAACCTCTCACCTATGAGGTAGTAGCTGCAGGCGCGCAAGTAAGCCCCGGCGGCCGTCAGATCGTGCCCGCTTCCAAGCTCACGTTCGGCGATGCCACGCAACTCGTCGCCCATCGCCGTCCACTCCTGGAACCAACGCTCATCGTCGCCGACATGGTCCAGGAGCCTGCGGCCGACGCGGTCGGCGTCCCCTATCTCCGAGCCACCCCACGGCGAGAAACCCAGGACGCTGGCCATCCCGGACGACCACCGGTAGTGGGCGGGGGATGAGCCCTGGAAGTACATGAAATAGTTCGGGCGATCCGTGCTGGTCATTCGTGGCGCTCGCTGTCCGTTTTCTTTGTGTTCCTCCCCGTTTTGCCG
This sequence comes from Chloroflexota bacterium, assembly GCA_002730555.1. Classification (GTDB taxonomy): domain Bacteria; phylum Chloroflexota; class Dehalococcoidia; order Lucifugimonadales; family Lucifugimonadaceae. The sequence goes on along the minus strand of PCAM01000009.1, from coordinate 1,411 downwards.
TGGTCTGTCTTCAGTCGGCGGAAACTGCCCCGGCGCCGACCATCGGCACCTTGGACTCGGCGAGAAGCGCTCGCAGTTCGGCGAGCAGCTCCTCGGGCGGTCGGATCGATGGCGGTCTTGGCGGCCCGGCCTGCAGCCCCACGGCCTCCATCGCGGCCTTGATGAACGGACCTTCTCCGCCGGTCATTGCGGCGACCTTGGATCGCCACGTAGCCCACGGCCATTTGAAGTCCGCCAGCCGGTCGCGCACGCCTTCGTAATCGCGCGCCTCCAGCTTGTTCCAGATATCGAGCGGGTACTCCGGCCAGAAGCCTGACAGGTGGGTGATGAAGCCCGTCGCCCCGTACATGTGGCTCAGGACATGGTTGTTGGAGTTGTCTATCGTCGCCAGCTCACCGGAGAGCTCCTGCAACCCTTCGCGATAGGCAGTGGGGTCCGGGTGGCTCCACTTGAGCGCCTTCACCGTGGGTAGAGAGGCGAGGTCTCTTAACAGCTCAGGGCTCATCACAAGACCGTCCCACCACGTGTGATAGATCATCAGCGTGAGTCCGGTCCGGGAGGAGATGCGCTCAAACAGGCGCCGAACGTCGTCCTCTGTGGAGTCGTAGTAGTAGGTCGGGCCGAGCTGGCCGCCGTCGACCCCGACGGTCTCCGCGTGCTTCGCCATATCGAGGATTGCGCGGTGGTCTGTATGCTGGATCGAGGTGAGGACGGGCGCCTCGCCGTTGGCGGCCTCTCCCGCCGCGCTCATGACGGCCTTGCGCTCCTCCACGTTGAGGACGGGGTGCTCGCCGCCTGCGCCGCCGACCAGCAGGCTGCCCTGACCGGTCTTTACGCCGCCATCGACCATGAACCTGATGTTGTCCTGCAACGCGTCGAGGTCGAGTTCAAAGTCCTCTGTGAACGGGGTGGCGACGGCGACCATGGGCCCACGCAGCCATTCGTGAATTCGGTTCGGATCCATTTACTGCTCTCCCGGGTTGGACGGGCGGTGTTCTCGAGTGAGAACCCCGGGAGGGTAAACCTCCAGCAGCGCAGCCGCTAGTCCAGAATGTTGCTACGTCAGGCCCAGGGGACCCGGCGCAAAAAATGCCGAATGGGGCCCGGAATCGTTGACACGGGTTGGCGGCACGGATTCAATGGTAGGCAGCGTACGCGTCGCGATGCCGTCCCGGCCCCCGGGGTCGGCCGTCAGTGCGCGGGTGGGGCCCTTAGCTCAGTTGGTAGAGCATCGGACTTTTAATCCGCAGGTCGTCGGTTCGAATCCGACAGGGCCCACCAATCCTTCAACTAGCGAACATATGTTGATCAAAACCATTTGTGGCTGACTCGAAAGCATTGATCAACTTTGACCTGACCCCCTCAGACGGTACCAGTCAATAAATTAGAGACTGGACGTTTCCAGAAGGGG
>PCAM01000008.1 GCA_002730555.1 Chloroflexota bacterium | reverse complement strand
GTGCTTGCTGCTCATGACGATGTAGGCCCCGCCATACGCCTTCCGGGTCACGACGGTCACCTTTGGGACGGTGGCCTCGACGTACGCGTACAGCAGCTTGGCGCCACGGCGGATGATCCCGGCGTGTTCCTGTGCAGTCCCCGGCATAAATCCGGGCGTATCGACCAGCGTGACGATCGGGATGCTGAATGAGTCGCAAAAACGGATGAATCGCGCCGCCTTTTCGGAGGCGTTGATGTCCAATACACCGGCGGCCTGCGCCGGTTCCTGGGCGACGATGCCGGTGGTCTCGCCGTTCATGCGGGCGAACCCAACCAGGATGTTCTGCGCGTATTGCGCCTGAACCTGGTAAAACTCTCCGCCGTCGACGATGGGGCCGATGACGTCCAGCATGCTGTAAGGCTGGTTCGGGTTGTCTGGCACGACCGTCGCCAGGGATTCTTCTTTCCGGGTCGGGTCGTCGGGCGATTTAACCCGCGGAGCGTCCTCGGCATTGTTGGAGGGCAGGTATGAAAGGAGTTTCCGGACGGACTGGAAACACTCATGCTCGTCCGGAGAGATGAAGTGGGCGACCCCGCTGAGGTTCGCGTGCGTCTGGGCGCCGCCGAGCTCTTCTACGGACACGTCTTCACCGGTTACGGCTTTCACGACGTCCGGCCCGGTGATGTACATCTGTCCGATGCCGTCGACCATGAAAATAAAGTCGGTGATGGCGGGGGAGTAGACCGCGCCGCCGGCCGTCGGGCCTGCGATGACGCTGATCTGGGGCACGACGCCGGACGCCATCACGTTGCGTGTGAAGATCTCGCCGTACCCGGCAAGCGAAGTTACGCCTTCCTGGATGCGGGCGCCTCCCGAGTCGTTGATGCCCACTATCGGAGCGCCGATCCGCACGGCGTGGTCCATAATTTTTGCGATCTTCAACCCGGCGACTTCAGATAGGGATCCGCCGAGGACGGTGAAGTCCTGTGCGTACGCACAGACCGTGCGTCCTTCGACCTCCCCGTAGCCGGTTACCACCGAGTCGCCGTCGAATCTCTGGCTGTCCAGACCGAGGTCTGACGCACGGTGGGTGACGAAGGTGTCGATCTCGTTGAAGGTTCCCAGGTCGAACAGCAATTCGAGACGGTCGCGCGCCGTCAGCTTGCCGCGCTCGCGCTGGGCGTCTACGCGCCGCTGACCGCCGCCAAGTTGGGCCTGTTTTCGCTTCGCCTCAAGTTCAACTCGTGCATTGCGAGCGTCCTCGGATTTCGGGGGTTCCGGGGACTCTGGCGAATCTGTGTTCGTCGTATCGGTAGAGATTGCTGTGGTCTCCGGCTGTTTGATGTGATTCCGTTCGCCGTCAGGGGCGGTGGACGCGTTCGAAAAGCGCGCCTCTACGACGGGTCGGATTCCTTGCAGGTTCTGGGTCGCGGTCGCAATCGTAGCGCACGATAGGGACGCTCGCAATCGATTTGACGACGCCTCACGGGATACACACGCATACCCGGTGATAGCATCAAGGACACCGTTTTCACGCTCGAGGAGTTCCGGGATTGCCGGGCGATGTTCGGGCTTTCGGGAGGGACCGACGCCATAGTGACCAATCGTGACGCCATGAGCACCGACTCCCGGGAACTCCTGATCGGCCAGAGCACGTTCATCTGGGGCTCGCGGACCTACGTCATGGGTGTGTTGAACGTCACTCCGGACTCTTTTTCCGGGGACGGGACGGGGGACGACTCGCAGCGCGCGGTTGACCAAGCGCTCCGGTTTGAAGACGAAGGCGCTGACATCATCGATATTGGCGGCGAGTCGAGTCGACCCCGGTCTGTGTATAAGGACGCGCGTTCTGTTCCCGCGGACGAAGAAACCGCCAGGGTTCTTCCCGTGATCGAAGCCCTTTCAGGCCGCCTGGGCATTCCCATCAGCATTGATACCCAGAAATCGTCGGCCGTCCGTTTGGCTGTGGCAGCCGGGGCGGCGATGGCGAACGACGTGTCGATGTTTGGCGCGGACCCCGATATGCCCGGTGCGTTAGCGGAACTTGGTGTTCCGGTCGTCATCAATCACGCCCGGGAGCGTGCGGTCTATCCATCGGGCGTGATTCCGGAGGTGATAGAGGATCTCCGGCGGTCGGCTGCGTTGGTGGTGGACGCCGGACTTCCAGAGTCCCACGTGATACTGGATCCGGGTATCGGGTTCGGTAAGACGACCGAGCAGAGCATAGATATGCAACGCGGGCTATCTGAGCTTGTGGACCTTGGATATCCCGTGCTGGTGGGAACATCGCGTAAATCGTCCATCGGAGAGGTGCTCGGGCTGCCCCCGGACCAGAGACTCGAAGGCACCGCCGCGACTGTCGCTCTGGCCATCGAACGTGGGGCGGACATCGTCCGCGTGCATGACGTCAGAGAGATAGTACGGGTCGTCCGGATGAGTGATGCGATCGTCCGTGGTTGGAGCCGAACGAATTGACGGACCGCGTGGCCACGGCATACATCGGCCTTGGCTCCAACCTTGAGTCGCCTCGCGGGGATCGATCACACCATCTTGAGCTGGCGCTGGAGGCGATGATGTCTGCCGGGGTCGTTACCCGGGTGTCATCGGTCTACGAGACCTTGGCGTGGAGCGTCAACGAGGAGCAGCCGGACTACCTGAACCAGGTTGCTGCGCTGGATACCGAGCTAGGGCCCGCCGAACTGATCAAGGTTCTGTTGGAAATCGAATCGGATATCGGCCGGGTGCGCTCGGCGCCGCACGCGTCGCGGATCATCGATCTGGACGTGCTGTTGCTGGGAGAGTCCGTCGTAGACCAACAAGGTACAACGGTCCCGCATCCAAGGTTGCACGAACGAGCGTTCGTCCTGGTGCCGTTTGCAGAGATCGCTCCAGAGGTTGTGCATCCCGGACTCGGGGCGACCATCTCCGAGCTTCTCGGTGCTATCGGGAGTTCAGGTGTGAGGCTGTTCGGCCCGGGTCGAACGCCCGTTTAACCAGATAGGGTTGTCTCGAAGATCGACCGCAGCAGTCCTGCCATCAGGAACACCATGACGCCCCCGGCGAGCAGGGCGTTGTACCCAAACAGCCACGACAGCCGGTCCGTCAGACCGGATCGCGCCTCGTGAATGAACCCAGCGCGACGCAGGCTCCATACCATGTAGAACATCCATCCGGCGATCACCAGTTTAGCGCTCAACACAATGAAGTAGGCCACCGTGGCGTCGTCGTCGGTGAGTCGCTCAAACATCAGGATGAGGCCGGTGACGATGATCGTTACGATTGATGCATCGACCAGTTCACGATATGGCCCGGTGAACCGTCCGATAGCCTGACCAACGCCGTCGGGGTCCAACCGTTGGGCCGGGCGGAGGATCAACGCGAAAAAGGCACTCCCGCCGACCCACGCAACAGCGCCGAGCGCGTGCAACCAACGTACCAGCACGATTAGCCCGTCGCCAAGGTCCCCAACCTCTCCAAGTGCAGCGGCGAGAGGCATTCCTGAAATCATCCCTGTATCCATCGCGGGATTATCTCAGGCCGCCGCTCTAAATCGCAGACGCAGGGGATACCGGGGGCCGGGATTATGTGTCCCGCTTACCGGGCAAGCACGGCGACGATGTCGTCTTCTAGCCGACCGTTATCAAGGATTCCGGTCCACTTCCTTGAGACTTCGTGACTCCTGTCGAGCGAATTCGTTCTTGCTCACACCCTGCGCCAATTCTCATATCCAGGTCTCCTGCCCGTATCAGTGCATTCATTCCATGGATGCCGGGAGGGAATCGGGTTGCCTGAATGAATCCGCAGCCCGGGCGGGTCTACGAGCCGGAAACGTCGAGCCCGCCGCCCGAGGCGACGGTGGCGTTGATAAGTGATTCCAACGACTTCGCGCTCAGAATTCCGGCATGCTTCTTAACGACGTTGTGGTCGCTGTCGATGAAGATCGTGGTCGGGAAGCCGACGATCTTGAAGCTGCGAACCATCTGACTCTCGGCATCTGGTCCGGAGGGGTAGGTGACACCCAACTCCTCCAAGAACTCCTGCGCCTCTTCGGCGGAGTCCAACCCCAGCAGCGACACCCCGAGGAATTGGATCTCGTCCCCGGACGCTTCGTAAGCGGCCTGGAGGTCGGGTAGCTCGGCGCGGCATGGCGGACACGACGGGAACCAGAAGTTCAACAGCACGGGCTGGCCTTCGAGACGATTCAAATCAAATACGCCGTCGTGGGGCGTGGATACTTCAAAGTCCGATGCTTCACCCACGGATGCGAGGGTGGCGGGAGCGCTTGCCGCCGGGTCACCTTCCGCGGTCGCAGCGGCGTCGCTCGAACCTCCGCACGCCACGGCGACGATCGCCACCGCGGCGAACGGGATCGAAAGTAGTCGGCGCAAAAAGCCTGCGTCACGAAGAGCCATTACGCCCCGGGGAGCCGTCGGTGTTGCCTCTCCCCCGGGTTGGTTCGGTTGGATCATTTTCCGCTGGTCTCCGTCGTAAGATCTGGAGTCGATCCCACGTTTCTGTTCGTGCTCGTCAGCCAGCCGGGACTAGTTTCGCAACTCACGTCATGACCGGTACGCCGCCACGTGCCCACTCGGTTTCGCGTGATTCCCGTATACAAAGCTTCCTAACCGTGACACGCCTCGCGAAGTGCCGCGAGTTGATCGTCCAACGCCTCTCTCAGGCCGTCGATCGGCACACGAATCTGTTCCATCGAGTCCCGGTCCCGGATGGTCACGGCGTTGTCTTCTTCGACGGTCCGAAAATCGACCGTTACGCAAAGTGGGGTGCCGATCTCGTCCTGCCGCCGGTAGCGACGTCCGATGCTCTGGGTGTCATCGAACTGTGCGTTGAAGTTGTCCCGGACGAGGTCGTACACCTCACGGGCCGTCGGGGCCAGTTTCTCGTTGCGGGAAAGGGGCAGCACGGCGACGGCCACCGGGGCGATGTCCGGGTGGAAGTGCAACACCGTGCGCTTTTCCTTGCCCTCACCCTCTTCGTCGTAGGCATCGGCCATGAAAGCCAGCGCCGACCGGTCTGCGCCCATTGCCGGCTCAACAACGAAGGGCACGAAGCGCTCCTTGGCATCGTCGTCAAAGAACGACAGGTCGCGACCGCTGCGCTCGATGTGGGCCTTCAGGTCGAAGTCCGTCCGGTTCGAGATCGTCTCAAGCTCGCCCCAGCCCCACGGAAACTTGTACTCGATGTCTGCGGAGCCTTTGGAGTAGTGCGGCAGCTCGTCGGCCTCGTGCTCCCTAACCCGTAGCTTGTCTCCACGGATCCCAAACTTCTTAAACCAATCGTCCGAGAAATCGATCCAGTAGCGGTGCCACTCCTCGTCGGACCCGGGCTTGCAGAAAAACTCCATCTCCATCTGCTCAAACTCACGTGTTCGGAAGATGAAATTGCCCGGCGTGACCTCGTTGCGGAACGACTTGCCGATCTGTGCAATGCCGAAGGGGATGCGCTTGCGGGTGGTCGTCTGAACGTTATCGAAGTTGATGAAAATGCCCTGTGCCGTCTCGGGCCGGAGGTAGATCACCCCGGCGGCGTCTTCGATCGGGCCCATGAAGGTTTTGAACAGCAGGTTAAACTGGCGGGGCTCTGAAAATTCGGAAGCGCCGCAGTGCTCACAGGTGTCGCCTAGGTGGTCCGCACGGTAGCGCCGGTGGCAACTTCCGCACTCCACGAGCGGGTCGGTGAAGCTGTCGATGTGCCCGCTGGCTTTCCATACCTCCGGGCTCTGCAGGATCGCCGAGTCCATGCCGACGATGTCGCCGCGATCCCGGACCATCGATTTCCACCACATGTCTTTCACGTTGCGCTTGAGTTCAACGCCGAGCGGTCCAAAGTCCCATGTGCTGCCAAGACCGCCGTATATCTCCGACGCCTGGAAGACGAAGCCACGCCGCTTGGCGAGGCCGACGATGGTTTCTAGATCTGTATTTTCGATGGTTCGAGAGATCGGTGACATCTTTTTTCCGGACGCGCCACGAGGCAGGATTGATCAAATGGGCGACGCGAATTAAGGGTGACGGCCCCGCTGGCTGGGGGGCCGAAAGATAAGTTTAGGCCATCCATGGCGCGTATTTTCACGACTATGAGCGTATTTCCCGGGCAAAACGGGCGCTCAGCGTTGACACACGGTTCATCGCTGCCTACATTCCCGGCAACTTCACCTGTATGACCGGAGCGGAACATGGTGGGACATTCAACTGCACAATTGGAAGGTAAAGTCGCCCTGGTCACGGGCGCCGCGCGAGGCATCGGTTTTGGCATCGCCACCGTTCTCGCCGAGCGCGGTTCAGAGGTCGCTATCTGCGATCTCTCTGGAGAGGCGTCTTCGGCAGCCGCCGATGGACTGCTGTCCGATGGCCACTCCGTAATCGGCATCGCCACCAATGTCACAGTCCCTGAATCCCTGAACGCCGCTGTATCGCGTGTCATAGAGGCGTTTGGCCGGGTCGACATCCTCGTGGCGAACGCGGGCGTCTGGGCGTCTGCTGGTTACGAAGAGCGCCCTCACTACAACGATGCGGACTGGGAAATAACGCACTCGGTCAACGTTCGCGGCGTCGTCAACTCGGCCGAGGCCGTAGTCCCGCACATGCAGGAACGCGGGTCGGGCCGAATTGTGAACATCGCGTCCCATGGTGGCAGGAAGCCAAGGGGCATGGCGACCGGCCGGACTCTTGGATTTCCGTACAGCGTGTCAAAGGCGGGCGTCATCCAGTGGACGCACGGGCTCGCCATCGAGTTGGCACCGTTCAATATCACGGTGAACGCCGTCTGCCCTGGCGAGTTGTGGACGCACATGATCCGGGGAATCTACACGAATCGTCGCAACCTGACGATCGACCATTCCCGCGATCTTTCTGGAGGCGGAATAAGTGGTGACTTCGCCCTAGCCATGCAGAACACGGTTCCGCTGGGCCGAGGCCAGACGCCGAGGGACATCGGCAATGCCGTTGCCTTCCTCGCCTCTGACGATGCAGCCGAGATCACCGGCCAAGCGTTGAACGTCAACGGCGGGGCCCGGATGAACTAGGGAGCCGCCCGACATCGATAAGTTGCACGGCAGGAACGATCAAGAATCGGAGTGAGGAATGACCGACGCTACCAATCTGGACGGCGCAGTAACCCTGATAACGGGCGCCGGACGCGGGATAGGGCTGGGGATCGCCGAGGTGTTGTCCGAGCGGGGAGCGGTGATCGCCGTGTCCGACCTGGACCCCGATTCGGCGACGGTCGCGGCGAACGCCTTCAACGCAGGCGGTGCGCAGGCGGTTCCATTTGGCGGTGATACGACGTCTCAAGAGTCGATGGACGCGCTGGCGGCGGCGGTTATCGAGGAGTTCGGGCACATCGACATCCTTGTCTGCAACGCCGGTGTAATCGGCGCTCCGGGCTACCAGGAGCGCAGCGATCACACGGAGGCCGACTGGGACGCAACCTTTGGCGTCAACGTGAAAGGCTTTGTCCACACGACGAACTCGGTCGCCCCTCACATGCGGTCCCGAAACGCCGGCCGCATCGTCAACATCGCCTCACACGGCGGCCGGAAGCCGCGCGGTGCACGATCGACACTTGGCAGCGTGCAGACGCCCTATTCGGTATCCAAAGCGGCCGTGATCCAGTGGACACACCTTCTCGCGATCGAGCTGGCGCAGCACAACATCACCGTCAACGCCGTCTGCCCCGGCGTGCTCTGGACCCCGATGTGGGAGACGATCGCCGAGAACCAGAAGTCCAACAACCCGGAATTGGCGGAGCTCACACCCCGAGAGGTATTTGACCAGAGCATCAAGGCCCGGATGCCGATGGGGCGGGAACAGACGCCCCGGGACATCGGCAAGGCGGTGGCGTTCCTGGCGTCAGACGACGCGTCCGAGATCACCGGACAGGCGCTGAACGTGAACGGCGGGGCGGTGATGAACTAGTGGGGGCAATTTTTGACGAACGTCAGGACGCATTCTGTGACTGACTCGTGCGATGTCGTTGTGATCGGCGGCGGCGTTATGGGCTGCGCCACGCTGCACTATCTAGCGAAGATGGGTATTACGAACACGTTGCTTCTTGAGCGGGACACGCTCGCTTCCGGGTCGACCGGACGGTCGATGACGATCCTGCGGATGCACTACTCGAACGCCATCACGACACGGATGGCGAAAGAGAGTCGGGATGTGATCGCCGACTTTGAGGCGGAGACCGGTCATCCGGGCGGTTTTGTAAACACCGGCTACCTGTTCCTGGTTGTGCCCGGGCAGGAAGGGGCGCTCAGGACCAACGCTGCGCTCCAGCGTGAACACGGCGTCGATTCCCGGGCACTCATGCCGGAAGAGGCGGCAAAGCAATGGCCCGAGATCAACTTTGAAGGTGTCGCTGCGGTCGCTTACGAACCCGATTCCGGGTACGCGGACAGTTCAGCCGTAACGAACGGGTTTGCGCTGAGCGCTCGGGAGACCGGGGCCAGGGTAACACTGGGCTGCAACGTGACCGGTATCGTGAAGGAACGCGGCCGCGCGGTCGCTGTCGAGACTGATCTGGGACGCATCAACGCCGGGGCGATCGTGCTGACCGCGGGACCGTGGATCCCGGAGTTCCTTGCGTCGGTTGGCGCGCCATTGCCGCTCTCATGGGTGCGCCACCAGGTCGTCAAACTCCACAGGCCGCTGAACAAAATCCCGACCCACCCGATCATCGCCGACACCTCAAACGGCATCTCTTTCCGACCGGACGTGGACGACCTTACGCTGATTGGCATCAGGGAGGACCCGACAGACCGGGACACCTACAACCAGTCGGTCGATCCGTCCTGCGCCGCCGATTCGCTTGAGTACCTCGTGCAGCGTTATCCGGCTTTCGACGAGGCCGGCTGGGACGGCGGTTGGTCGGGATTGTTCACCGTCACGCCCGACCACCATCCGGTGATCGACCGAGTGCCCGGGTTGGAGAATCTTGTTGTTGGAGCTGGTTTTTCAGGTCACGGCTTCAAACTGTCTCCGACCATCGGGCGTGCGCTTGCCGAGCTTGCGGTCGATGGGCGTGCGACCACCATCGACATGACGCCGTTGCGGTTTACTCGGTTCGCGGAGGATGACCTGTTGGGCTCTGCTTACGGAGCGACTGTTTTCGCTTAGAGATTGGTGGAGCGACGACGACGATGTGCCCTGAGGTTCTCGAAGGGCCGGGTGGAACGAATACATCCGTAAGCACGAAAACCGGTGAGATCCTTCGCCTCGGGCTCAGGATGATTAGTTGCGATAACGGTGCTGTCCGGACATTCACCCTCTCCTGTTCGGGAGGGGGATCACCGTCACCGACACCACTACCAGGCTGCGTCCTACACCAATCCCACTACCAGCCCGTGCACGATGTGGAGCATGAAGAAGCCGATCACCGTTATTTCTGGGAGGTTCCTGGCGAAAGCGCCCGGGGCCATCATCTCTCTGGATCACATCATCGGGTGGGTCCCGGCAATCATACCGAGGCCCATCCCTGCGATTACCCAATGGCCGACCCTGAACACGATCCCCCAGATGACGAGGTCGTTGTCCAGATCAAACGTCTGGAACAGCAAGGTGTGAATGATGGCGAAGGCCACGCCCATCATGAGGTGCATTAGGGTCTCGTCACGTAGGACGGGCCGGTGGCGGGTGTCATCATCGTTCCCTCCGTCTGGAGGATGTTCATCGTCATCTTTTCGAGGGCCATCGCCTGGCCCAATTAGAGCTAGGCGGTCATTACGCCGGTTGCAACCAGGTCGGCCAGTACAGCGGCGCCAGGATCCCAATCGATATGTCGCACCCGTTCGTGCATCACAGTTCGTGTGTTCAGACGCCAATCGCGCCCGTTGTGTCCCACTGACTCCGTTGGCAAATTGGATGTGGCCGGGACGCCTGTGATGCGAGGCGACGGACGATCGACCCTGCTGGACCGGGAGGGGCATGCGAGCGTCGGACTTCAATTTGACCGATATTCCCGGGTCGCCATAGACTCGGTTGCCTCGCCGACTGATCTTCTGACAGGTCGGGCGGGCGTTCGGAGACGATCACTGGATATGCGCCTGTTCAAACGTAATTAATGGTTATACATAACATCAATAGATTAAGCGTCAGGCAAACGTCTTGACCCTGAAGACACTCTTCGTTCCGGGCCCTGATGACGTCCTCGGTCCACGCCTTCGAGGTGCGCTCGGGCCAAACGCCGACCTGACCATGCTTGATTCCTGGTCCCCCTCAGATAACGTCTCTGAGCTGGCCGATCGCTCGGAGGCTCTGGTGCTGGGGCCGGGTGCGGAGCCAGCCTGGGAGCTGGGGGCGGGTGATGGCGATATCCGCTTCGTCCAGTTCACCGGTTGTCGGCAGTCGTCGTTGACCGTCAACGAACTGCAGGCGGACGAATTGATCGTCGCAAATGCGGGGCCGGCGATTGCGCCGTTCGTGACCGAACAGACGATGTCCTTGATTCAGGCCGCCCTGGGGCTCGCCAGCCCGAACCACTGGGCTCTCGGCAAACTCACGGTGGGAGTGGTTGGACTCGGGAACGTCGGCATCGAGGTCGCCCGTTTACTGCGCAATGAGGGCGCGTCGATCGTCTATCACGATGTCCGTACGGCCGCGCAGGGCTATGTGAACGGAGTGGGTATCCGCAGGCACAGCCTTGACCGGCTTCTCCTCAACTCCGATGTAGTTACGTTGCACGTGGGTGACACGCCACATACCGGACGAATGATCGGTGCTCGTGAGCTGAAGTTGATGAAGCCCGGCGCAGTGCTGATCAACACGAGCCTGTCGGAGGCCGTGGGCGAAGAGGCGCTGTTGTCCTCACTGGCGACGGGCAAACTTGGAGCCGTCGGCCTGGGTGTGATGGAGACATCCCCCGAGGGTAAACATGGCCCGCTCTCCAACCATCCACGGGTGATCGCCAAACTGGAAGATGCGACTGACCGTGAATTTGTGCTGAAGGCCGTGGCCGATCTGGTGGCCGATAATTTGAAACGGGTCGAGTCCGGCAATACGCCGATTGGGTTGATGGATCCGGTGGGTTTCCCCGGCGCAGGAGATCCGGCCTTCTGGTCGTCTCGATTGGCGCCGCGCCGCCCCGCATAGTTATCGCTCGATCCCGCTCTCCGGTGGAGTTCGCTTTATACTTCGGCCTTCTTCAGCACCCCCCACATCACCGGCACACCGATCGCCAGTTCCAGCCAAAGGAATCCCACATGGGCCTCAAAGTCGTCAACGTCTCTCGTCCAATGACCGACACCAGCATGTTTGAGGCCGCGGGAATCGAGTTCAGCCAGACTCCGGTCGACTCGACAACGTCCAGGGTCGACTACATCGACATCCTGCGGGACGTTGACGGGGCAATGATCGGAACCCTCCCGCTGACGGACCGTGAGGTCCTTGAGTCGTGCCCGAACCTGAAGGTCGTGAGCCGGTCCGGGGTGGGGGTTGACTCGATCGACCTCCCTGCGGCGACCGAACTCGGGATCCTGGCTTGCAACACCCCGGGCATCAACACGTCTGAAGTTGCGGACCATGCGATGGCACTGCTGCTGTCCTTGACACGGCTCGTGCGTGAGGCGGATGGCGCAGTGAAGGCCGGGAAATGGGGTGATGACCCTGCGTCTATCGCGGCGTTCCGGCCAAACCTGCGCCGCATCGCCGGCAGTACCATCGGCATCATCGGACTCGGCAACATCGGCAGGGCGTTCGCGTCCCGCATCCGTGGCTTTGGTCCCGAGCGAATCGTGTCGTACGACCCCTATGTTCCGCAGACCACGGCGGACCTTTATGGCGTGCAGCTGGTGTCTCTTGAGGAACTGCTTGGCACGGCCGACTACATAACGATCCACACGCCTTCTACGGGCGAGACGCACCACCTGATCAACTCCGAGACGCTGTCTCGGATGAAGAAAAACGCCATCCTGATCAACTGCGCCCGTGGACCGATCGTGGACCCGGTGGCGCTTCAGATTGCGCTTCAGAGCGGACAGATCGAGGCGGCGGGGTTGGATGTCACGGAGACTGAGCCGATCGACGCCGAGGACCCACTGCTGGGAATCGACAACCTGATCGTCACTCCGCACATCGCCGGCGCATCGCCGCTGTCTGGCGTTGAGGGTGGTCGCAAACAGGCCGAGAACGTACTGCTGGTGCTCACGGGGCGGCCGCCGCATGGGCTCGGCAATCCGGAGGTGATCAAGCGGATCGCTGTCATGCGAGCGACCGACGTCGGACGCTGGGAAGGTATCCCGGACTTCTCTACTGCGCTGGCTCTTTAGTCAGGGTCATATGGGCAGGAACGAGTCTTTCTGCTTACTTCCGACGCGCCCTGGCTATAACTCGCGCCAGGTCGCCTTCGGATCCCAGCCCAGCACACGGCGAGCCTTCTCGATGCTGATGGCGGACGCGAAACCCTCCATGTCGCCTTTGATCTCGGCGTGCGGGTAAGCGTCACGGATCAGGTCGATCGTTGGGATGTTGGAGCTGGTGTCGGCTGCGTTGATAAAGAATGCCTCATGGCCGTCCCAGTTGGTCTCGAACGCCAATCGGCAGGCCACGGCCGCTTCATTGAGGTCGGTCCAGCCCCAGAAGTGTTTCGGCGCGTTCTCGTCGGTATCGTCGCCGTTGGCCCGTGACCGCAGCTCCGCCTTGCGCTCCTCTGTCAACAGCCCGTGGAATCGCATCGATGCGATCTGTACCCCACCCGGACGGCGCCTCACAAACGCTTTCGCCATCTCCTCACCCAGCCACTTGCTCTGAGAATAGGCGTCCTCGGCGTAAGTCAGTTGCTCCTCGTCGATGGGGAAGTAGGGCCGTGGCGTGACTCCTCTGGAGAACACCGCTCCGATGGCGTTCACGGACGACGCCATCACGATTTTCTCGATCCCGTGGATCTCTGCCGCTTCGAGAACCGCCCAATTGGACAGCATGTTCACCCGAAACACCTCGAACTCGGACGCCATAAGGGGGTTCGGTATCGCCGCCATGTGGATCACGGCGTCGCAGCCTCCCGTCGCGGATATCACCTGTGCCGCGTCCGTCATGTCCACAAACTTAAAACTCGCGGTGCCCGCCCGTCCCCGTGTGAGCGGTGCGTCCGCCGGGGCCACATGATCGGCCTTAAGAACCTCGTACCCATGTTGAACCAGTTCTTCAGCGATGGCCGAACCGGCAAGGCCAGATCCTCCCGTAACAAGGACTTTCATCGAGAGCGCACCTCTTCGGTTGGATTACACCTGGGGAGATTCAGGCTGACATACTAAGCGCCCGCAATTCGCACTGAACGATTTGACTCGTTGACCCGACAACGTCGCGCTCCTACCATGCGCATATCTCCGATCTGATCTGGCGCACCCACTGGAGCCACCGATGACAAGTGCAAGCACGAAAGTCCCGGAAACAGCATCCGCGGCGCGTGCCGAGTTTCGAGAGAATCGGCTCGCCCAGCCCACTTCCGGCATGGCGCCCGGGTACGTTCAGGCCAATCTGGCCATCCTGCCGAAAGAATCGGCCTTCGACTTCCTGCTGTTCTGCCAGCGCAACCCGAAGCCCTGTCCGGTGATCGATGTGATCGAAGCGGGCAGCGTCGAGCCGGTGATCAGCACTCCGGGCGCTGACATCCGCACCGATGGGCCTCGATATCTTGTCTACCGGAATGGCGAGGTTACGGACGAGCTACTGGACCTGAAATCGGTCTGGCGGGATGATTTCGTGACCTTCCTCCTGGGCTGCAGCTTCTCTTTTGAGCACGCCCTGATCGAAAACGGCATCACGCTCCCGCACTGGGAGACCGACAAGAACGTTGCCATGTTCCGAACCAGCATCCAGACGACACCCGCCGGGCCTTTCTCTGGTCCAATGGTCGTATCGATGCGCTGGATCCCGCAGGACAAGGTCATTCGCGCCGTTCAGGCCACGACCCGCTTCCCGAATACCCACGGCGCCCCGGTGCACGTCGGCAACCCGGAGGCTATCGGCGTAGCCGATCCCATGAAGCCGGACTTCGGCGATGCATGGGAACCGGCAAATTCATCTGACGTCCCCGTGTTCTGGGCCTGCGGTGTGACACCGCAAGCCGTGGCGATGGCGTCGAAACCCCCGATGATGATCACCCACGCGCCCGGTCACATGTTTCTCACGGACCTCAAAGATGAAGACCTGGCGGTTCTTTAGTGGGCCACCAAGACGATTATCGTGACCCCATTGGTGAGGTGGTCGGGTTAATTACGTCTGCACGCATCTGCCGTGACGTGTTATTGCGTACGGTGAGCGGCGCGTCGGCCGGTTTTACGGGCGATTTCGCCGGGGTACGCTCTGTGGCCGCCGAGACGCGGTCGGTCGCTATGACGCAGGCGCTGGACTTCACCGACCCAGTTGACAGACTGCCGCGGCTGTTGGACGGAGGTCGGAAATTTCCCGATTACATGGCCCACGCGGACGGCGGAGAGATGCTTGAACTGATGGGCAGCGTTGAGTATGCAGCGCCGAACGCTGAAGTTCTCGAGTTGAACGGGGGAACTACGTCGGAGTTCACCCCGGGCATTTCGCCCGATGCCGCCAGATCCCTGTTTGACGGGTTCGATTCGGTGATGGACGGAATCTCTGAGGTTCACAATGGGCCCAAATGGGCGCGGAGCGATTCCGCTGACCGACAAAACAGCGAACTGGCGGCACTGATCGCCACGCTCGGCTGATACACACGATCCACAAACGGACCGCTGCTTCCTAGACCGGTCCGGCAAACGCAATGGAGTAAGACAACGATGACCACTATCGAGGACATCATCCTCCAGAAGGACGGCCGCAATATCTCAGCTCTCCGCCCGTATCTGCCCTCTAACTATGCCGAAGAGGCGGCCGACCTGATCCTGGATCACCCCGGGAAGGCCCTGATCGTCACCGGTTTCTACATCGTCTACGCAGAGGCGCCGGAGACCGACGGCCCTCCCGGAGCGGTGGCTATCGGTGAAGCGCTGGCACGTATCGGTTACGAAGTCGCGTACGTGACCGATAAGTACTCGAGCGATGTCATGAAATCTGTGGCCGGTGATTCACCGGTGATCGAATTCCCTGTTGCCGACCACATGGAGTCGGCAGAGGCGGCTCGAAAGATCCTTGAGACGGAGAAGCCGTCTCTCGTGATCGCTATTGAGCGTGCCGGGTTGGTAGGGGACGGAACGTTCCGGAACATGCATGGGACGGACATTTCCGAGTACAACGCCAAGATCGACCACCTGTTCGAACAGCATCCCTACAGCGTGGGGATCGGGGACGGCGGCAATGAGATCGGCATGGGCAATCTGCGGGACGAGGCGGCGGGTATCGACCGGTTGCCGGATGACCCGTGTGTGACACAGACGACCAAGCTGATGATCGCGTCCGTCTCGAACTGGGGCGGCTACGGCCTGGCGGCGGCGCTGTCGATCAAGAAGGGCGCTAACCTGCTGCCGAGTCTGGAGACAGAAAACGCCTGGGTTCAGGCGACGTACGAAGCGGGTGCCGTGGACGGTCCGACCGGGGAGCACCGGGCATACGTGGATGGTTTCCGGCTGGACGAGTACAACGCGTGCCTGACGGATCTTCATGAGCACGTGAACGTGGCGCTCAGCTGATGGCCCGGGGGCGCGATCCAGCACCGGCGGTGATTTCGGTTTCGATTGCCAGACGCGTGCGAGATCAATTCTCTGCGTTTGTTTATCTTTTCTCGCGTTCTTTCTGATAAATGATTGGCAGGATATCCTGAAATATATCTGACGTGGGTAATCACATATTCGATCACTTGAAGGGAAGCGCATATGGCAGGACGACTTGATGGCAAAGTGGCGATCGTCACCGGCGGTAACAGCGGGATAGGGGAGGCCACGGCGCATCTGTTCGCAAGAGAGGGGGCGAAGGTTGCCTTGATGGCGCGACGTGAACAACAGGGCGTTCGTGTTCAGGATGCCATCCGTGCCGATGGCGGCGACGCTACATACATCCAGTGCGATGTTACCGACCGAGGGATGGTCGACTCAGCGGTGGAACAGACCGTGGCGGTCTACGGCGGAGTCGACGTGCTGTTCAACAACGCCGGTCATGGCGCTCGCGGCAATTTCCCGGACGAGGAGGACGACGCCTGGGACAGTGTGATCCAGGTCAATTTAAACGGGACTTTCTACATGTCCCGGGCCGCGTGGCCGCACCTGATCGAGTCCGGTTCCGGCGCCGTCGTAAACATGTCGTCCATCGCCGCCGTGATCGGTTTCAGCAAGAACATGTACGACCTCAGCGGGCGGGGAGTGCCGTCCTCGTCCTACTACGTCGCAAAGGCCGGGATCGACGCCTTCACGCGTTACTGCGCCGGCAGGGGCGGGGAGCATAACATCCGGGTGAACTGCGTTCGACCCGGCCAGATCATCACGCCGGGAGCGACCGGCGGCACCGACACCCACGTCTTTAAAGCGGTGTTTGACGCAACGCAAATCCTGGACGGTCCAGGGTTGCCAGAGGACGTCGCAAATGTTGTGTTGTTTCTTGCGTCTAGTGACGCGCGTTTCCTGACCGGAGAGATCATTAATATCGACGGTGGTACGCCCCGTAAATTGTAGGAATAACCGCGTAGGGCGTATTGCCGTACGCCCGTACGGTGTCGTTGTAAAAACGCGCCTCATGACCGATGGTGTGATTGTTGGACCCGGCCCTTCGTGAGCCTCAGTGCGTTAGCGTTGGGCGGAGCAAGCCCCGCCCCTACGGTGTTTCGGCCAGAGTACATTCATCCCACGGTCAGCACCTTTACCCCTCACGCCGTTCTAAGACCAGTAGGTCTCCTGCAGCGATCCCATGCCGCCCCAACCGGTCACCGGGGAGCCGTCGGTTGCGCGCCACACGGCGCCGTTCGGGTCCCACGGATTTGCCGCAAGCCATTCCTCATTCAGGTCCACACCCAGCCCCGGCAACTCGGGCAGGTCAAAGAACCCGTCCTTCTGGATCGGCGCCATTCCCGATGTTGCATCCTGGAACCACGGGTGGAGCCCGCCCTCCTGGATCATGAAGTTCGGTGTGCAGGCATCCAGTTGTAGCGCGGCGGCCGTGCAGATCGGTCCATACGGGTTGTGCGGCTGGAAGCCCACGTAATGCGCCTCCGCCATCGCTGCGATCTTCTTCAGCTCCATGATCCCGCCCGCCTGAACGATATCCGGCTGAATCATCGCCACTATCTGGCGTTGCAGCAGGTCCGTGTAATCCCACTTCGTAAACAATCGCTCTCCCGTGGCCAGCGGGACATTCACGGCTTCGGCGACACGTTGCAGGGCATCTATGTTCTGTGGGGGCACCGGCTCCTCCATCACGAAAGGACGGTACTCCTCTATCTCATTGGCCATGTGGATCGCCGAAGCAGGCGCGAGCCGGCCGTGAACCTCCAGTAGCAACTCCACATCGTCGCCGACCGCCTCCCGGACAGCTTTCATCTTAGCGATGGCGTGTCGTTCCGCGTCACGCTGGAGGAAGATACCGGTGTGGTCGAACGGGTCGCCTTTGAGCGCCGTCAAACCCTGTTCGACAAAGCCCATCGCCCGTTCCACGGCCAGTTCCGGCGTTGCGCCGTCCCATCGGCCGTAAGTCCAGATTCTGTCCCGCATCTTGCCGCCGATGAGTTCGTACACCGGCACGCCGAGCGCTTTGCCCTTGATGTCCCACAGGGCGATTTCAATGCCGCTGATCGCCGACATCTGGATCACGCCGCCGCGCACGTGGAAGTGGTGATAGAGGCGTTGCCAGTGCTCTTCAATCCGGTGCGGGTCCTTGCCGACCAGGGTGTCTCCGAACTCGTTGACCATGTCGGCGACGGCGGACGGGCCGCAGGTCGACTCGCCCCAGCCCGTGATCCCTTCGTCAGTCTCTATTTTGACGTAAACGTAGTTGCGACTCCCGAACGGCGTCTTTGCCGAGCTCGGTATCGCCTCAACGCTGGTGATTTTCATGAACTTGTTCCCCCGAGAACTGCCAGGAATTTATCGGTGTGACTTGAAATGTCCGGACGCCTACGCCCACTCGGTCTGTTGCATCGAGGGCCAGTACGCCGCACGTGCGTAACCCTCCGGGGTGATGTTCTCGACCGGCGGGTTGGCCCGTAGCACGGCCTCGTCCATCTCGATGCCTATTCCCGGCGCCGTCGGCAGGACGAAGAATCCGTCCGTCTGCTTCGGGAATTCGCCAATCACGACCCGGTCGAACCAGTTGCCATGGCCGCCTTCCTGGATCATGAAGTTAGGAGTGCAGGCGTCCACCTGGATTGCCGCCATCGAGTTGACCGGCCCGTAAGGGTTGTGCGGCTGGAAGCCCACGTAATGGGCCTCTGCCATCGCAGCGATCTTCTTCAGCTCAAGGATCCCACCAGCGTGTCCGATGTCCGGCTGAATCATCGCCACAACCTGCTGCTCCAGCAGATCGGTGAACTCCCACTTGCTGTAAAGCCGTTCGCCTGTCGCCAGCGGAACGTTGATCGCATCCGCCACGCGTTTCATGGCGGCGACGTTCTGGGGCGGGACCACCTCTTCAAATACAAAGGGGCGGTACTCTTCGATCGCAAGGCCAACACGTATCGCCGCAGCGGGGGCAAGACGACCGTGCGTTTCGACGAGCAGTTCTACGTCGTCGCCAACCGCTTCCCGGACCGCTTTCAACTTTGCGACAGCGTCACGCTCGGACTGAACCGAGCTGAACAGCCCCTGGTGCCCAAACGGGTCGCCCTTGAGAGCCGTCAAACCTGTGGCGACCTCACGTAAGGCGTGCTCAACGCACTCCTCCGGCGAAGCGCCGTCCCATCGGCCGTAAGTCCAGATCTTGTCTCGCATGGCGCCGCCCAGCAGCTGGTACACCGGCACGCCGAGCGCCTTGCCCTTGATGTCCCAGAGAGCGATCTCTATGCCGCTGATCGCCGCCATCTGGATCACCCCGCCACGAACGTTGTGGTAGAGGTGGTACAGCCGCTGCCAGTGCTCTTCAATCCTGCCGGGATCCTTACCGATCAGGGTCGCCCCGATCTCATCCACCATACCGGCCACTATCAGCGGGCCGCAGGTCGATTCGCCCCAGCCGGTGATTCCTTCGTCCGTCTCTATCTTGACGTAGACGAAATTGCGCCGGTTCCCTCGTTGGTCGGTAATCGGCTGGGCGCTTTGAATTCCCTCGACCTTTGTGATCTTCACAATGTTCTCGCTTTTATGTTGTGTGGAGCGGTCATAATTGGTTGCAGGACAACCGGGTCGACGCAAACTTACGCCACTCGGTAGGCCAGCGCCAGTCGAAGGCGCACCTACGTGAACGACTTCGCGGTCGGGGGGAGCAAACCAGAAGAATGTTCAAGAAGATACTGGTCCCACCGGACGGTACCGCCGATTCCGAGCGCGTGATCGACTTGGTCAAGCCGTTTGCTCGACTGGGCACCGATATCCACCTGGTTACCGTCGTGGATTCTTGTCAGCTGGATGGATGTCGAACGCGGGCGAGCCGGTATCGACGCTTGATCAGGTGGCCTGTTAGGTCAACTTACCGACGATGGGAAGGATTCGCATGCCAGGCTTGATGACCGGAGATGAGATCAACGCGTTTCTGCGCGGCCCGATCATTGCGCGACTGGCCACCGTGCAGCCGGGTGGAGCGCCCTACATAGCACCGGTCTGGCAAGCGTGGGACGGGGAACGGATGTACATCGTCGGACGCGCCGGCTCAGGATTTGTCGATCACGTCCGAAACGAGCCGCGTGTGGCGGTCTCCTGCGCCGATGACGTGAACCCGGAGCACACGCGTGTGCTGATAGAGGGGCGGGCTGAGATTGTTGAAGGCCCTGCCCCGATGACGGGGCGCATGCTTCAGATCGCGGAAGAGATGGCGGTGCGCTACATGGGTCAGGACGGCCCCATGTACATACGGCGCACCGCGGATCGCCCGCGCTGCCTGATCGCCGTCACCCCGGAATCGATCGTCTCCTGGGCCGGAGGGGACTGGCATCCGAGGTACGTAGAGGACGCTTAGCCGGTGTACCTGCTGCGGTTCACCCGCTGGCGGCGATACGTGGCGTACCAGACGCGGATACCGTCGGCATGCTCGTCGTAGTGGAACACTGTCCCATCGTCCAGCTCACGCCGCAGTGGCGTACCGCTTGTAAACAACCCTGGAGGTGACACCTCGATAGCGTCCCGTAACGCACGATGGGTGGCGTCGAGCTGCATGGTTGCTTCAGCCACGTCCATATCCGCGCCCCGGTTGGGCTTCGTATCGTCCGGCGTATCCGAGTCCTCGGGCACGGGACTCGGGACCCCTGCCAACAGCGACGCCGTTGCGCGTGTCTCCCATGAAGCGACGTGCGTTAGCACTTCCTTGACCGACCAGTTGCCGCACACTCCCGGCACCTCCATGTCTGCCGATGTAAGCGGTTCGAGCGCCCGCTTGAACGACCGCCAGGAGTCGTCGACCGCAGCCCGTACCTGTTCTTTAATCAATGTGTCCCTCTGGTTGATCCGGTTGAGCGGCATCACGAACGAATGTCCTGCGTGTGCGCCTCATCTTCGCATGTCACACGGCTCCTCACTAGGGATCGGCTCTACAGGCGGTTGACTCATAGATAGCTCCAGCGTAGCTTCTCGCCAGCCTTGGAAATCGGTTCAGGCCATCAGATGAAGTCCCCGAAATAAGTTGGAGTACAGCAATGACAACCGTCGGCACCGGAGACCTCAAATTCGAACTGGATCCCGACTGGCCGAGAGGCATGCCGGAGGGCTGGGAGTTCACGCTGGCGTCAGGGGTTGCGGTCAACTCTCATGATGAGGTCTACGTTTTTTCCCGGGGCGTCCACCCGATCACGATGTGGAACACCGATGGCGACTTCATCACGTCCTGGGGTGAGGCGTCCTGCCTGGACCCTGCAGATCGCTATAACGGCACGTTTCGTGATCCGCATGGAATTTTCGTAGGACCTGACGATTCGATCTGGTTGACCGATACACAAACGCACACGGTTACCAAGCACACCCGCCTCGGCGAGAAACTGATGGAGTTGGGGCGGCGCGATTACGCCAACGTCGCCGTGTCACAGACCGGGGACCACGGCCTTCCTTTCAACATGCCCTCCGGCGTGGTGGTGAACGATGTAGGGCAGATCCTTGTCTCCGACGGGTACGCCAACCGAAATGTCCACACGTTCTCGGCCGATGGCGAGTTGGTGAGTTCATGGGGCCGGGCAGGCCAGGGGCCGGGTGAGTTCGGGATGCTCCACAACATCGGTATCGACAACGTCGGCCGCATTTACATAGCGGACCGGCCGAACTCCCGGGTTCAGGTTCTTGAACAGGATGGAACGTTCGTCACCGAGTGGACAGATGTCATCAACCCGGGCGCGTTCTGGTACGGCCATGACGGGTTGATGTACGTGGTGGAGCAGGGACAGCCGACCGGGATCAGCGTGTTCACGCTTGATGGCGAACTCGTGTCCCGATGGCGCGGGCCCGAGAATGGCATGGAGGCGCCGCACGACATATGCGGCGATTCCAACGGCGATCTTTATGTGGCCGAGATCGGGTTGATTGGGCATGGGCAACGGGTGCGGAAGTACGTACGGCGTTAGGTTCATGTCCGGTGCGGTCATTTGGCCTCCTCTCCCGGCGGGAGAGGGTTGGGTGAGGGAGAAGTTGGTTCGTGCGCTAACGGCGCCCATTTGTCGGAACGCGTGTCGGTGAAGGTCCCTCGGCTACGCTCGGGATGACGTAAGCAGATCCGGGCGTATTGCCAGACGCCGCTACGGGTAATTTGGCCTTGTTGCAATTCAGGGCGGGACGAGCATTTCCTCTACGGATTCAGGAAATCAAACGCTTCCTGTGCGAGCGGGTGCGGCGTGACGCCCTGACGTTTTAAGTCGGCGTCAAGCGTCTGGATATAGGAGCGAACGGCGGCTTTCCACTTGCCGTCTCGGGCCAATTGTTCCACCTCTGACAACCACGGACGGCGCTGGATTTTGTTCGGGTCAATCTTGTCGGCGAGGAAAACCGTCGCCGCCAGCGCCCCGAGGCCGGGTGCGAAGGTCGTGTGGTGCTGCACGGCGTCCAGGACCTCTTTGTCGGCGACCCCGCCTTCGTCGGCCATCCAGATCGCCGCCAGAGGGCCGTGTAACAGGAGCGGTTGTTCGATCTCCAACGCACCGGGAACGATGCCCCGCCGGTCAGCTATCGCAAGCATCTCCTCATCGGACGCCGCCCGGTACAGATCGTGGCCGGCCAGTGCCAGGTCAACGCGCCCGGTGTCTGCGACAAGTACGGCCGACAGCCCACGCCCAACAGCGCGGGCGCGGGCGATGTGCGCCTGCAACCGTTTCGGCAACTCAGATACGCGAGCTTCTACCCGGGCAAGTTGCTCGGTGATCGTACCAGCCATTCGATATCCCATATGCCGGGGATCCCTCAGGCGACCCCGCCGAGCTTCTGGCCGCCAAGCAGGTGCATGTGCAGGTGATCGACCTGCTGGCCGGCGTCCGGGCCCTGATTGACCGTCAACCGGTATCCGGAATCCCGGATACCTCGCTCCGATGCGATGCGGTCCGCCATAAGCGCCATATGGCCGATCAACGTCTCGTGCGATTCATCGGCGGTTCGGAGGAACGTGAGGTGCTGGGCTGGGATCACGAGGATATGCTCCGGGGCGGCGGGGACGATGTCCAGGAACGCCATCACGCGATCATCCCGGTACACCTCCGTGCTCGGTATATTTCCGGAGACGATATTGCAGAACAGGCAATCCGGATCCATGTAGGTGCCTCCTGGGTCGATTCGGTTATCTGGGTGAAGCGAGATTGCTTGAGATCAATGCCCAGTCCGACCGGGATGGACTGCGATGAACCGCCAGAGTAGCGGAGGACGGAAGCATCTGCGCTATCCAGTGAGCGGGGTAGTGGATCCGTCAGTTGGTGTCACCCGGTCGTCCGATTCTGTCAACACGGCGTACCTGTCGCCTATCAGCCGCGTAGCCGTATCAACCTCGGTGAACTGCACTTCCCAGTCTCGGTCGTCGGAGAACACCAGAGTGTGTTCGTCCGGCTTTCGGTACTTCACGGCTGGATCGGGCAGCAGCCCGGGAAGTTCAAGAATCAGACATCCGTGCGGTGTCAATAACTGGAGATAACGCCGGATCATCATCGCCAGTTCCGCCGCTGGGAAGTTGACGCATTGTTCTGACAACAGCGCGATCAGGTCAAACCTTCGCCCCGGGTCGTAGCTCTCGATATCGGCGTGCACAAACCCGAGGTCTCCGCCCCGTTGCCTCTCGGCCTTCATCAATGCCCGTTCGATCGCCGGTGCGCCGATAACCACGCCGATCACGTTGCAGCCGCCCCCTGCGAGCGCTATGGAGTGCCTGCCGGCGCCGCATGCGAGGTCCAGGACGGAGGGCAGGGCGCCTGTCTTTCGGGAATCCCAGGTCTCAAGCATCCGCGACACATCGGGCTCGGGCGGACCCCACCACTGGGAGTTTTCGTCGGTGGCGCTTGCGAAACGGCGCGCAAAACCTTCATCGTCCCACGGGAACCGGCGTTCCCACGGGCCATCGGTCAAATTCTGGAGCGCCGCCGTTAGCCGTCTCTGGATCAGGCGATCGTCCAACCCTGATGTCCTTCATGGTCCGGGTTACTGGCCCTAGAGGCCCGCCGACTCTGTCAGAGTGCCCTGGTGCTGTTTCGTGTCGCCGAAAGCCAGACGTTGTCCGGTGGCCCTGCGGGTCCACAGGTGAAGGTCGTACTCGTGCGTGTACCCGATAGCGCCGTGACACTGGTGGGCCGTGGCACAGATACGCGGGTATGCCTCGCTCAGGTACGCCTTTGCCAGCGCCACCTGCCGTGTGGCGTCCAGGCCCTCACCGAGGAACCAGGCCGCCTGGCGCGCCAGTTGTCGACCGGCCTGGACTTCGATCGCCATGTCTGCGGCGTGGTGCTGGATGGCCTGGAAGCTACCGATCGAGCGTCCGAACTGAACCCGGTTCTGTACGTAATCGACGGTCGTGTCGAGCATCTTCTGGCCCGCACCAGCCATCTCGGCGCATTTGCCCGCTGCGCCGTACTGGAACAACTTCTCGAGGATCTGCCAGCCGCCGTTGACCTCGCCGAGGACGGACGCCTTTGGAACCGATACCTCGCCGAAGCTCATGACCGACATGCGGTCCGAGCTGGTCGTTTTGAGCTCCCGTGAGTCGACGTTGGCGTTGTCGGTCTCGACCAGGAACAGGGTGAGGCCATGCTCGGCTTCCTCCCCGGTCCTGGCTGCGACGATCAGCATGTCCGCCGCTGCGCCGTCCTGCACAAAGCGTTTCTCGCCGTTCAGGATCCAGCCATCTTCCGTCTCCGTCGCCGTCATCTCCGAGACGCTCTCGGCCGACCATGCGGCGCCGGACTCGTGGAAGGCCAGGGCCGTCTTGAGCTTGCCATCGGCCAGCTTTGCAAGAAGATCGGATTTCTGGTCATCAGACCCGGCCAGCTTCAGCGCCTCTGCGCCGATAACCGCGGTCGAGAAGAATGGGCCCGGCAGCATGGCAGCGCCGGTCTCTTCAAGCAGGATCGCCAGCTCACTGAAGGTCATGCCCGCGCCGCCGTACTCCTCAGGCACGGTCAGCCCGAGCCATCCGAGCTCAGCCAGCTGGTTCCACAACTCATCGGTGTGGCCGACTTCGTCTTCCTCCATGGCACGCACGTACTGCGTGTCGCAGTTCTCCTCCAGAAATTCCCGGGCGGAGTTACGGATCAGTTGCTGCGTTTCGGAGAGGCCGATGTCCACGTTGGGTTACTCCAGTTGTGTATTTATGTTTTCGTTGATATTGGCCGGCCGGGCCGTATGCGATGGTTAACCTCGCGGCAGTCCGAGACCCCGTGAGGCGATGATTCCTTTGTTGATCTCCGTGGTGCCGGCGGCGATGGTGCTGGACACCGATGTGAGCTGCATCTTCGGGTACTTGCCGTCTATCGGCGCGTACTCAGAACCGGGGCCGAGCATGCCGTACATGCCGCCGAGTTCGGTCCCGAATCTGGCGAGCTTCTGCATGAGTTGCGTCCCGAGGATCTTGGAAGCAGACGATTCTTTGTTCGGAACCTGCCCGACCGACTGCATCCAGGCGACTTCGTATGCCACCAGGCGGGCGCACTCGATATCGACATCTAACTCTGCGAACTGTTTCCGTACCTGCGGGTCTTCCGACATGGGCCGGCCGTCGGACCCGACCTGTTCCCGTGCGAAATCGGTGAGCTCGCTCAAGATTCTCCGGCCGTTGGCGGAGTACTGGACGCCGGAGCGCTCAAAGTCGAGCAGGGTGGCGCCGATGTACCAGCCACGGTCGCGTTCGCCGACGAGCGCGTCTTTGGGGATGTGCACGTCTTCAAAGATGGTCTGGTTGAAGTGGTGGGAACCGGCCATGTTAACGATGGGCCGTACTTCGATTCCCGGCGTCCGCATATCTGCCACGAAGAAGCTGATGCCGCGGTGCTTGGCCGCATTCTGGTTTGTGCGGCCCAGGAAGAAGATCCAGTCTGCGCGGTGGGCCATGGAGGTCCAGATCTTGCTTCCGTTGACCACCCAGCCATCGTCGGTCTCATCGACACGAAGTTGGAGGGAGGCTAGGTCGGACCCGGAGTCAGGCTCGGAGTAGCCCTGGCACCATTCAACCTCGCCACGCGCCACGGGCGGCAACAGGGTCCGGCGCTGCTCCTCTGAGCCGTGGATCATCAGGGTCGGGCCCAGCATCTTGATCGCCGAACCGTCGATACCGGGGCAGCGGGCGAAGGACATCTCCTCGTTGAAGACGACCTGTTTCATGAACGATGCACCCTGGCCCCCGTACTCGGTCGGCCACGCCAGCGTCAACCAGCCCTTGTCCGCCAGCTTGGCCCGCATGAGGCGGGACATATTCCAGCCCTCCAGGCTGTCTTCATCGATTCCGTTCCAGTCGTCTGGAAGTTGCTCTTTCAGCCAGTCACGTACCTCTGCACGAAACTCTTCTTCCTCGGGCGTGAAGGCGTATCTCATTGAGCCCTCCGTGGGGCGGAAACCTGGTGATCAGCTAATCGCAGCGCGGGGATCGTGGTACTAGCCGCGAGGTAGCCCAAGGCCGCGTGTGGCGATGATGTTTTTCTGGATTTCGGTCGTGCCGGCAAAGATGGTGTGAGCCACCACCGACATCTGCATCTGTGGGTATCGGCCGTCGATCGGAGCGAACTCCGAGCCTGGGCCAAGCATCCCGTACATTCCGGCCAGTTCGGTTCCAAACTTCGCCAGTTTCTGGGTCAATTTGGTTCCGAGGACCTTCGCGGCGGACGCTTCCTTGTTTGGAATCTGCCCGACCGATTGCATCCATGCGACTTCATACGCCACGAGACGTGCGCATTCGATATCGACATCCAGCTCGGCGAACTGGCGGCGGATATCCGGGTCTTCGGTCAATGGTTTACCGTCCGAGCCCGGGGTGCTCCTGGCGAACTCGAGCAGTTCGGTGAAGGTGCGCCTGCCGCCCGCCGGGTACTGTACGCCGGAGCGCTCAAAGTCCAGCAGGGTGGCGGCGATGTACCAGCCCCGGTCCCGCTCGCCGATCAGCGCGTCCTTCGGGATGTGCACGTCTTCGAAAATCGTCTGGTTGAAGTGGTGCTCTCCGGCCATGTTCACGATCGGCTTAACTTCGATGCCGGACGTGTGACGGTCCGCTACAAAAAAACTGATCCCACGGTGCTTGGGCGCATCCGGGTTCGTGCGACCGAGGAAGAAGATCCAGTCAGCTCGGTGCGCCTGGGAGGTCCAGATCTTTGAACCGTTGACCAGCCAGCCATCGTCGGTCTCCTCGACCTTCAACTGGAGTGACGCGAGATCCGACCCGGAGTCCGGTTCTGAGTAGCCCTGGCACCACTGAAGTTCGCCGCGTGCGATCGGCGGGAGCAGCCGTTTCTTCTGCTCTTCCGTGCCGTGCACCATGATCGTCGGCCCGAGCATCTTGATGCCGAAGCCGTCGATACCGGGCGCCTGCATGGCCGCCATCTCTTCGCTGAAGACGACCTGCTTCATGAACGATGCGCCCTGACCACCGTATTCGGTGGGCCACGCCAGCGTCAGCCAGCCCTTGTCCGCCAGCTTTTTGCGCATCTCCAGATTAAAAGCCCAACCTTCATCGGTACTTTCATCACCACCGTTCCAGTCGTCTGGAAGTTGTTCCGTGAGCCAGGTGCGTACCTCCTGGCGGAAATCCTCTTCTTCGGCGGTGAACGTGTACCTCATCGAGGCCTCTTTCTGTGCTGCCCAAATGCCCGGGCAGGTTTCATCTCAAGAAATCCGAGGTTCGCCTAGGATCCGACGGCCAGACATGAAACCGTTTTCACGATGCCCGGCACGTTGTGCATTCCATCGCTGACAAGATTACCAAGTGTGGGCAGGTCATCAGCCTCTGCTATGGCGATGATGTCGTAAGGTCCGGTCACAACATCGACGCTGGTCATTTCCGAGACCGCACGAAGAGCGACGCTGACTTCAGTCGTCTTGCCGACGACCGTCTCTATCAATATGTATGCCCGGGTGCCCATAATGCGTCTCTCTTGCTGTGCCCTCTCATGATCGACAAATCAGGTCCCAGCAGTACCACGGGCGCCGCTTTTTGACCCGGTCACAGGGCCATCGAAGACACGTAGTGGCAAGTTGCGTCATGGTATGGCCGCTCTAATTGGGTGTCAACGCGAAACGCCGCACCTCGGAGTACCGAAACGTGCGGCGTTATTTGCTGATCTGAAGGGCGACAACGCCCATTTTGGGGCCTTGAGCTAGAACGCTATTTCGTTCCTACCGGTCGTGCCTCGGAAATTCTGTGGCCGTGGTGACGGGCGCCGGGCTGGCGGCACGTAGGGAATGTACCCGCGTGTACCGTTGTCACGGTCACCCACAACTCTGGTCACCCGATTCGCCGGTCCTGGAGAGGAGGGCGGTCTTTGGGGAGGAATACCACTCCTCGGGGGCGTCGGTTGCGCCCCGGCCGGTTGGCCGGAGAAGGCGGGCATGGGCATCCGCTCAACCGGAGAACCGGAATACTGGAAGCTGGCTTGCTCCGCTATCAACGATAGCAAAGTCCCAGATGCCCCACGGGGTCGGTACACACCGGTCTCCCACTCACTGACTGTCTGTTGGCGCACGCCAAGGTAGTTGGCGAATACGCTTTGTGATACATCCAGGAACAGCCTCAGAGCACGGATGCTGTCTGCGTCCCATCGATGTCTCGGGTGACCTGTTTGTCGCATGTCCATGAGAGACACCGTAAACAGACCGGGGGTCTACGCCCTAGCGGTAATCGAAACCTGTTCTCACGGGATTTGAAGATCCGTTTTTCAGTCGGACGCCACTGGTGACCTGCATGTGCCTTCAATTACAGGGTCAGCAATGGCCGGAATATCTCTTCCGAGTCGAACGGTCCGACCACGGCCAAGACCAGTTTGTGCTGGTCAATCAGGCGGTTGGCGACCGCTTTTAGCTGGTCGATCTCGACCGCGTCGTACTCGGTTATGACGTCGTCGACCGACTTCACCTCGCCTAGCAACAGCTCCTGGGAACCGATCGATCCGGCTACAGAGCGGCTTTCCTCCATCCGCATCAGGATCCGGCCTTTGGTGAGTTCTTTGGACTTGTGGAACTCGTCGTCGGTGACGCCATCACGTAGTCTGATGACTTCTTCCATGATCACTTTGATGGCTTCTGTCGCCCGCTCTGGGTCCACGCCGGAAGATATCTGGAACGAGCCAGCATCTTTGTAGTGGGCTGGCCCGGCGTGGATGGAGTAGGCCAGTCCACGCTTCTCCCGGACCTCTTCAAACAACCGGCTGCTCATGGATCCGCCAAAGATCGTTGACAGTAGGCGAAGGGCGTAACGGTCGTCGTCGTTGGCGGCGATCCCGTGGAGACCGATCGACAGGTGCGCCTGCTCGGTGTCCCTGCGTTGCAGGCGCAGGCTCGGCCCGCTGAGATTATCCACGAACGGGAACATCGGTGCCGGTTTCCCGTCGTGAAAGCCGTCCACCAACTCAGCGACGTCGGCGACCACCTGCTGATGCGGCAGCGCTCCGGCCACGGAGATGATGGTATTACCGGCGACGTACTGCGTGCGCAAGTACTCCTTGAGCGATTCAGTGCTCACGTCCTGAACAGACTCGACGCTGCCGGCGATGTCTCGGCCGAGCGGCTGTGCTGGGAACAGCAGCTCATCCATCATCATGTCCACGGTCGCTTCCGGGGAGTCGTGGGAGGCCCTGATCTCCTCGAACACGACCTTCTTCTCTTTTTCAATGTCCTCTTCCCGGAACAGGGGATCCCGGATCATGTCCAGCAGAACGTCCAACCCATCCTTGTAGTGGGGGAGCGCGATCTTGCACCAGTAGCCGGTAGCCTCGCGGTCCGTGTAGGCGTTCAGCATTCCCCCGACGCCTTCGATCGTTTCGGAAATCTCCCTCGGGGTGGGACGTCTGGTCGTGCCTTTGAACAGCAGATGTTCAAAAAGATGGGAGGAACCAGCCAGTTCATCGGTCTCGTAACGAGAGCCGGCGCCGAAGAGAACCTGGATGCTCACGGCTCCGGTGTGCGGCATGGTGCTGGTCAACACCCGGACCCCGGTGTCGAGAACGGTCCGTTCAAACGGCGGCTGTAACGACCCAACTTCTGGCATCAAGACTCCAATTTGGGAGGTAACGCGAGTTTGCTATCGGCCCGCGGATGAATTCGTTATACCCGGCGGAGCCGGGAAGTTCTAACGTTAGACGGCGACCCGGCCCGGGTCAATGCGTGTCTCCCGTGGCGGCAACCGGCAGGTCCGTCCGGCCCACCTCCACGTAAAACACCACCACAGCTATCTCGGCAATATCCAAGAACAAATCGGCCCCGAGTCGATCACCGATTACGCGCCTCGCGGCCGCAGCCGCCCTTAAAATCGATCGCCATGCAGCCAAGGCCACAGAGTGAACAGGCCCCGGACGGAACAGTCGAGGGTGCGCCAACACCCACGGGTGAAACGCACTCGGGACAATCCGTCCGGACAACGGCGTGGTTGCTGGCGCTGATCGTCTTCGTGGCCCTCGGGCTGCGCATTTACGGTATCGACTGGGACGACGGCGGCCTGTTTCACCCCGACGAGCGGGCCATATTGATGCAGGCGGAAGGGATAGATTTCCCATCCACCACCGGTGAGTTCGGCGATCTGTTATCGGCCGAAGATAGTTCGCTCAACCCGAGATGGTTCAACTACGGGAGCCTACCGCTCTACACCCTGCGCTTGGTGCAGGCGGTGGCGTCGCCGGTCACCGACTGGGATCTGTTCGATCTGCGTATCCCGGGCCGCGTCATTTCGGCGCTGGCCGACACGGTCACGATCACCCTGGTGTTCGCGCTGGGCGCCCGTTGGTACGGGCGCAGGGTAGGTCTGCTGGCAGCGGCGCTCACGGCGCTCGCCGTCATCCACATCCAGCTGAGTCATTTCTTCGCCGTCGACACGATCCTCGCCATGTTCATCCTGGCGACGCTCCTTGTGTCCGTCCGTGTCGCTCATACCGGCGCCCGAAGAGACATCGTGCTGGCCGGTTTGCTGTTCGGGCTGGCCGTGGCAACCAAGGCGTCTGCGTTCCCGATGATATTGGCGATAGCCGTCTCGCACCTGATCTACACCTTTTCCGTGCCGGGTGACCGGTTCGCGTTAGCCCCTGCAGATCTGACACGTGCGCGCCGGTTTGTCCTCGGCGGGCTGATTGCTGGGAGCGCGACCTTTGCCGCGCTGGCGGTCGCACAGCCCTACATGTTCCTCGACTTCGACCAGTACTGGGCCGACCTTGGTCGAGAAGGCCAGATGGTGCGTCGTATCGTCGATTTTCCGTATACGCGTCAGTACGAGGACACGCCCCGCTATTTGTATCAGGGCTGGCAACTCGCCACCTGGGGGCTCGGTCCGGCGCTTGGCCTCGCCGTCTGGGCCGGGCTTGCCGGCGGGGTGATCGCTGCCTGGCGGTCGAGTCGAAAAGTTGACCTCGTAGTGCTGGCGTGGGTGATCCCGTACCTGGCGGTCGTCGGCTGGTTCGACGTGAAGTTCATGCGCTACATGCTCCCGGTCACGCCGCTCTTGCTGATCTACGGCAGCAGGGCTGCGTGGGGGTTCTCTGACGCGTGGCGGTGGGTCGCCCGACTCTTTGGATTGAACGGCGTGCGGCATGCGGCGGCGCCTCTCGTGGTGGGCGGTCTTCTGCTGTTTACCGCCCACTACGCGCTCGCGTTCGAATCGATGTACGCGCAGCCGCACCCGGCGCAGGAGGCGTCCGACTGGATAGCCGCCAACGCCGCTCCCGGCTCCACCATCCTCAAGGAACACTGGGATGAGGGGTTGCCGGAGTTGTACCAGTACGACGTGCGGGAGCTTCCCCTGTACGAATCCGACAGCGTCTTCAAGCTGGCCGATATGTCGGCTTCGCTCGCCGATGCCGACTACCTCGTTGTTTTCAGCAACAGGCTTTACGGCACGATACCCCGGCTGCCTGAGCGCTACCCGATAACGTCCGTCTATTACGAAAAACTGTTCGCCGGCGAGCTCGGATACACACTGGCATACTCAAACAACCGGGAGACGTCTTTTCTGGGGATGGGTTACGACGCGAACCCGATGGGGCGTGTCGATCTCCCGGCGCCGGACGGCTTCAACGATCCGGAAGGCCTGAACGTCTCCTTCGGTTGGGCAGACGAAAGTTTCACGGTCTACGACCACACCCGTCCGCTGGTGTTTGAGAATTCCGGCCGGTACCTGCGAACCGGGATCGAACGCAACATTCTGAAAGATGTCCAGTTCACCTCGCGGACATACGGTTTGCCCGACGGATTGCAGCTCAACGAAGCCGAGCGCGTGATCCAGGTTTCCGGCGGCACGCTGTCCGAGATCGTCGATCTCGGCACAGACACGGCCGGGTGGTCGTGGATCGTGTGGCTGTTCGCGATACAGGGGCTGGGTCTGGTGGCGCTGCCGATCGGCTACGTGCTGTTTCGCCCCTTCCCCAACCGTGGGTATCTGCTCCACAAACCGTTGGGGTTGTTGTTGGTCACATCCGTCACGTGGTTCATGGCCAGCGTCGGCATCGCCGACTTCAGCCGCGGTTCCGTCTTCCTCGCCATCGCCATATGGGCCCTGGTGGCGGGTGTGATCGGTTGGCGTCTCAGGTCTGAAATCCAAGGCTTTCTTCGCACGCGCTGGCGCCTGATATTCGGAATGGAGGCCCTTTTCCTGGCGGCCTTCATCGGTTTCCTTTTAATACGGTTCGCGAACCCTGACCTGTGGCATCAGTGGCGCGGTGGCGAAAAGCCCATGGACTTCGCCTACTTGAACGCCGTCACGAGATCCACCGTGATGCCGCCGTACGATCCCTGGTTCGCCGGGGGATATCTGAACTACTACTATTTCGGCCAGTTCATCGTGGCGACCGTGATCCGCCTGACGGGGATCGTGCCTTCCGTTGCGTACAACCTTGCGATCCCGATGCTGGCCGCAATGACCGTTGGGGGAGCGTTCACCGTGGTGCACGGGCTCGTCGAGCGTGCTCAGTTGTTGCGCCCGGGCGCCGTGAAAACGGGCGCGACGTCGGCGGTGGTAGCGGGGCTGATCGGCGCCCTGTTCGTGACGATCATCGGCAACATGGACGGCTTGTTCCAGGTGGTATCCGGGACGAACCGCGTACTGTTTGAGGGGCGTCCGTTCGGGGAGTTCGACTTCTGGCGCAGCTCCCGTATGTACGCCTGGGATTCCGGCGGCAACGAGATCACTGAGTTCCCGTTCTTCAGCTTCCTCTTCGCGGATCTCCACGCCCATCTGATCGCCA
Organism: Chloroflexota bacterium; assembly: GCA_002730555.1. Classification (GTDB taxonomy): domain Bacteria; phylum Chloroflexota; class Dehalococcoidia; order Lucifugimonadales; family Lucifugimonadaceae. The sequence continues at coordinate 523 of PCAM01000008.1, read as the reverse complement.
TACCGTTCGCTTTGCTGACCGTCGGGCTGGCTATCTCCGCGTTCCTTCGAGCTACATCTGTTCCCAAAGGCGGGTCCGCAACGGCCATCGCAGGATTAGCTGTGCTGGGCTTGAGCGTGGGCGCGCTGCGGATCATCAACGCCTGGGACTTCCCGACATCTATGGGTTTCATCGCGATAGCCCTGATCGCCGGGGAGTTGCTGTCTAGGGGGGGGACCATCCGGTCAAGGTTGGCTCACGGAACCGGAAGGGTGATTTTCGTGGGTGTTCTGAGTTACGCACTGTTCCTGCCGTTCCACCAGCGATACGAGGTCGAAGTCGGACTCGATCGGAACGAAATTCTGAGTCCTCTGTGGCGATACATGACCATCTACGGTATCTTCTTGCTCGGCATCGCCGCCTATCTCGCTGTGGAGATCAAGCGTGTTTTGCGGTCCGGTGAGTCGACCGATCTGGCGCCCAACTGGATGCGGAACGCGCCCCCCGTCACGGCGTCGGTGATCGGGCTGGCCACCGCTCTTCT
>PCAM01000036.1 GCA_002730555.1 Chloroflexota bacterium | reverse complement strand
TTGCTAAACCGTTGTAGGGGCTTAAACCTCTACCCAGGGTTCGAATCCCTGCCTCACCGCCAATTTCTTATTCTTCAATAGGTTACTGGTCATCTACGCGGCCAGAATCAGCCCCTCGCGCTCAATGATCCAAGAGCGTCCAATCCCCGTTGGGGACGCCATCCCTATCTTCAAGACCCACAACTAAGTTCGCGAGCAGCAGATGGAATTCCAGAGTCAAACCTCGAGGGTCTGACCCTGGTGCGATTTGCTGATGCAGTTACTTGATTGTTACCAAAACAAACTCGATGGTGGTGTCACCGGTATTGCCCACTGCATGCCCTTCGCTAATGTCGACGGCGTCCAGCCAGCCAACTGATCCGGCTTGCACGGACTCTGATGGTTCGGTTTGCACGCCGCCCTGGCGTTCCGACCAGGTACCGCCTTTGATGTGGAGGAATACCTGGTTGCCGGGATGACTGTGGACGCCCGTCCACTGCCCCGGCTCGACCTGCACGCGCTGCACGATCATCCGGTCATTCTCCAGCAGCAATTCCGGTGAGATGTTGGGGTAGGCTTGCTGTGCGCGGTCAGTGTCCGGGGCGATGGGTGCGTCGTTCTTTAAGGTCACGTAGATCAAATCGATGGCGGTATCACCAGTATTGCCGGAATTGTGTCCCGCGCTGAGCGGGATCGCGTCCATCCAGCCCACGCCCCCGTCCGTACTAATGCTTCCCGAGTACTCGGGTTTGCCACCGAGGCGCCCCGACCATTCCCCGCCATGGATATGAACAAAGATTTGGTCTCCGGGATGACTGTGGATACCCTCCCATTCCCCGGCGGGCACGATGAGTCGTTGCAAGACGACGTGTTCATTCGTTAACACGACCCTGCCACCGGAATCTTCCAGGTTTGGATAGTTCAGCAGGAACGGCTTATCTTCTTCCGCCACCTGGTCTTGCGCTGTGCTGTCCTGTGCGCTGGAGACGACAGCAGCCAGAAGCAAAATCGAGACTGATTTCAATAATTGGTTACATTGCATCTTTTTCACACTGGCGAAAGAGACTGGTCAAGAGACTCTGATGACGGTAGTAGACGCCGCGGTGCCTTACCAGCGACCGAGGTAGATGCCCTGGGTCTCGGCGCGTCCGGTCCGCTGCTCGACTACCGGGTCGCTCTCGGTCACGCGCCGCTTCAATCGTTCGAGCCGGTCAAACAACCGCCCTTGCAGTTCGTCCACGGTCGCCCGATAGCCGGCGTCGGCGCCTAGATCCACCAGTTCGCTCGGGTCGTTCGTCAGGTTGAAGAGTTGCGGCCGGAAGTGCCGGTGGCACACGTATTTCCACTCCCGCGTCCTGATCATATAGCTGCGCGCCTCGCTCGGTCCGAGCTCAAGCTCGTGGCGGGTTGGGGAGTACGCGTGATCCAGCTCGCTGAACACATCATCGTGGACGCGTGCGGTCGACTGTCCCCGCAGGAGCGGCAGCAACGACTGGCCTTCCAGGATGTGGGCGGGCGGGTCGACCGACACCGCCTCCAGGATCGTCGGCAGCAGGTCGATCGCCTCGACGAGGGTCGCGTTCGTCGTGCCGCGGGTTTGATCAGCGGCCGAATCCGGGTCGTACGCGATCAGCGGGATTCGTGACGAACAATCGTGAAACAGCTCTTTCTCTCCCAGGAAGTGGTCTCCGAGATAGTCGCCGTGATCGCTCGTGAACACGATAAAGGTGTCTCGCATGCGCCCGGCCTCCTCGAGGAACGAGAAGAGCCGACCGAGATGATCGTCGATCTGCTTCACGAGACCCATGTAGGTGGGCAGCACGACGCGCCGGACCTCGTCTCGCGAGAACGCTCGGGATACCTCCTGGTTCATGAACGCCCGGTAGACGGCATGCGGGTCCTCCCGCTCTTTTGCGTTCCGCACCGGCGCGAGGCAGTCGTCCGGATCGAACATGTCGTGGTACGGACGTGTCGCGACAAACGGCCAATGCGGCTTGATGTACGAGAGGTGCAAGCACCACGGGTCGTCGCCTCGCTCTCGAATGAAATCCATCGCGCGATCAGTGACGAACGCCGTCTCGGAGTGCTCGTCCGCGACGCGTGAGGGCTTGTCCGAGTTTCGAAGGGACCAGCCACTCAAGATCGTCCCGTCGGGCGCGACGACGGAGTTGGCGTAGTCCTGCCACGGGTTGTCCGATTCGTAGCCCTGTGCGCGCAGAAACTCGTTGTAGGCGAGCCCCTTGGCCGTCCGGGGCGTCGCGTGGACGCCGTCATGTCGCGGCGCCGGCTCGAAGCCCCCCTGCGTCAGGAGGAATCCGGCCTCCGACGCCGGATCGATTCCCAGGCGTCGCATGCCGTCCAGGTCTGCCGCCATATGGGTCTTGCCCGAAACCGCCACGCGATAGCCGTGCGGTCTGAGGTAGTCGCCCAGCGTCCGCTCGCCTATCGGCAACGGCACCCAGTTCCAGACCGAGCCGTGCGTGGACATGTAGCGTCCGGTGTAGACGCTCATGCGCGAGGGACCGCAGATGGGTGCCTGACAGTAGGCCTCGGTGAATCTCAGGCCGCGAGATGCCAGCCGATCGATGTGTGGAGTCTGGAGCGTCGGATGGCCGGCGCAGGAGAGGTAGTCCGCCCGCAGCTGGTCGGACATGATGAACAGGACGTTGCGTGCCATGATGATCTCTCTACGACATCAGTGTCGGAAGTAACAAGACAAAACCCGGAAACAGGACGACGAGGGCGAGGCGGACGCCGTCAGCGACGAGGAACGGAACGATGCCGCGGAAGATGGTCTTGAGCGGCAGGTCGGGATTCTGCGACTTCAGGACGAAGACGTTCATGCCGATCGGCGGTGTGATCAACGCGATCTCGGACACGATGATCACCAGGATGCCGAACCAGATGAGATCGTAGCCGAGCGCCTCCACGATCGGGGCGAACACCGGAACCGTCAGGAACAGGAGCGCGAGGCCGTCGAACACGCAGCCGAGAAGGATGTAGACGAGACAGATGACGAAGATGATGCCTAGGGCCGGAAGCTCTAGCGCGATGATCCGGGCCGAGAGCGACTCCGGGAGACCGGCGACGTTGACGAAGTTCGACAGGATGATCGCCCCGAACGCGACGCTGAACACCATGCTGGTCGTCTCGGCCGCCTCGACCAACGAGGCCGTGAACGTTCGCCAATCGAGGTGCCGGCGCAGGAGCGCGATGACGCACGCCCCGACCGCCCCGATGCCGCCGGCCTCGTTTGGCGTGAACGCACCCACATAGATTCCTCCCAGCACCAGGACGAACAGCACGAGCACGCCAAGGACCCGGTTGGTCGCGCCGAGTCTGTCGCGCCAGGATGTCGACGGCCCCGGAGGACCCAACTCCGGACGCAGGCGCGTCACGAAGGCGATGACCCCGAAATACAAGCCGACCGTCAGGAGTCCGGGGGCGAGGCCCGCGATGAACAGCCTGCCAATGTCTTGCTGGGTGAGGAATCCGTACACGACCAAGCTCATGCTGGGGGGGATCAGAATGCCGAGCGTGCCTCCCGCGACAATCGTTCCGGCGGCCAGCCCGCGGTCGTAGCCGTAACGTGTCATGGGTGGAAACGCCACCCGGCCCATCGTCGCCGCAGTGGCGACGGAGCTGCCGCACACAGCGCCGAAGCCGGCCGACGCGGCGACCGTGGCCATTGAGAGGCCGCCGCGTAGGTGCCCGAGCCAGGCATTCGAGGCGTCGTACAGATCCTCGGAGAGGCCGGAGCGGTGCACGAACGCTCCCATCAAGACGAACATCGGGAGGATCGCGAACGTGTAGCTCATGGAGAAATCGAGAATGAGCTGACCGACTGTCTCGATGGCGGCCGTCGGGCCCCGGACGAGCGCGAAACCGCCGAAGCCGACGGCCGCCATGCTGAATCCCAACGGGACCCGGAGGATCACAAGCGCCAGGACCGCGGCGATGCCGATCAGCGCTTCCGCCATGCCATCCGAATCTTCGCAAGCTGAGCGAGCAACGTCAGAAAGCAGAGCGTCGACATGGCGTAGGCCATCGGCGCGAGGGGCCAGGCCATGTACCCACTGACGTAGCGCCCCGCGGACAGCACGCTGCCTTGACGCCAGAGCGCGACGCAGACCAGGACGATGACGGCGGCGCTGAAGGCCTGAATCGCGAGGCTCTGAATTCGCCTGACGCGCTCGGAGAAGACGCCGTCGAGCACGCTCACGGTGATGTGGGTCTCGTCCTTGGTGATCACAGGGAGCACCGCGAAGACCAGCCACGGCAGCAGGAATTGGATCATCTCGAACGTGCCGGGCACGGGAGACCGGACGAGGTACCGTCCGAGGACGTCGACGAACGTCAGGGCCATCATGAGAAACATCACGACGCTCGCCAGGCCGAGCAGGATTCGGTCGAGGAGGGAGCGGGAACCTTCCGGAACCGCCGTCACACGGGTGACGCCTAACACGGCCGTCATCGGGTGACGCCCAACAACAGGGTGGGGGACTCGCGTGACACGCGCCGTGCCTCGCGGCGGAAGAATGTCAGGGCGGTTTGACCGTCCACGCCGCGCCGGTCGGCTTCGCCGATCCACGCGCGGTCGAGGAAGGCAAGCCGTGCGCGAATCTTCTCCATGAAGCTGTCGCCCGCCCTGGTTCGCCGGATGCCGCGGTCGGCCATGCCTCGGATCGCTCGCCGATCGGACTCGTCCCAGGCCCGGGCCAGACGCGCGAACGCCTCGCCCGAGACGCTTCGGATAGCCTCCCGGTCGCGCGGTGCGAGACCGCGCCACTTCGAGGAGTTGATGAATAGCGAAAAGCTGCCATTGTAGATCTTCCCTGGAATGGCGATCGCGGAGTCCGTGTACTGGAGCATGTTGAACGTGAGCATGTCTCCTGCTGGCATGATCAGCCCATCCACAATGCCTCGTGAGACGAGCTGATAGGCTCCGACTCCCGAGGAGGGTACGGCCGTGCCGCCGAGCTCTTCCATCGCGATCGACGAGCTGCCGTCGGTAGTCCGGATCTTCATGCCGGCCAGGTCGGCGACGCTCTCGATCTCTTTCTCGAGGCTGTAGAGATCGCCTCCGGAGTGCGTCATCATGCCCAGTAGTTCGACGCCCTCGTACTCCCCAGCTGGTCGGAAGTGACGCTCGTAAGTCCGCCAGAGCGCCACCGACGCGGCCTCGGCGCTGGGCGTGCCGAAGGGCAGTTCCGAGACGGTCGGGAGGTGCAGCCGATTGCGCTCGAAGCCATTGAACACGATCCCCACGTCGGCGATCCCCGAGGTCACCATGTGCCACTGGCGTCCCGGGGGGGCCAGGGTGCTGCTCGGGAACCGACAGACGACGCGACCCTCGGTGACCCGAGTGACCTCGCTGGCCCAGCGGTCGAACACTTGGCTGCGCATGAGGTGCGAAGGCGGCCAGAAGCTGTTCACGAGCAGTTCGGTCGTCGGCGGGTCGGGCTGAGCGTTGACCGCGGGTTGGGAATAGGCCGCGTGCTGGAGAGAGAGAACGCCGAGAGCGACCATGGCCGCGGCCACGAGGGACCAGGCGCCGCCCACTCGGCGCGCAAACCGGTGTAACCTTGGTGGCTCGGCTGACCGCTGCTGGGAGGAGAGAGAATGTCGCTCGTTCATGTTCGCAAGACCGTGGTGACGGTGGAGACCGCGCTCCACGAGGGTGGACCGCCGCTCGATCCGCCCCTGCGGGTGGGCACGGCCCTGGCCCTCGTACGAAATCCGTACGCCGGCCGGTTCGAGCCGGATCTCCTGCCGATGATGGCGGAGCTCAAGGCGCTCGGGAAGCAGTTGGCGAGCGACCTGGTGGCGGCGCTCGGGAACAACCCCTCAGGCATCGAAGCGTACGGCAAGGGCGCCATAGTCGGAGCCAACGGCGAACTCGAGCATGGTGCGCTGTGGCACGAGCCTGGCGGATGGGGCATGCGTGAAGTCCTGGGAGGCACGAAGGCGGTCGTGCCGTCGTCAAAGATGCTCGGGGCCGTCGGCGCCAGGCTTATGATACCGCTTGGTCACGTGAACGCCTCGTACGTCCGAAGCCACATGAGCGCGACCGACGTCGGCGTCCACGACGGCCCCAGGCCGGACGAGATCCTCTACGCCGTGGTCATGGCCACGGGGCCCCGCGTGCATGCGCGCATCGGCGGGCTGGCGGCGGCGAACATCACCGGCGAAGACGGATTGCGCTAACCATAGACGAAACCAAGGAGAATCGGTAGATGAAGATAGCCTCGTACACGATCGGGGGCACGGACAGCTTCGGGGTCGTCACCGGCGACCGCATCGTCGATCTGCGGAAGCGCCTGCCGGCCGAGTATGCAACGCTGCGCGACGTGATCGCCGCCGGAGCACTCGACCAGGCACGTCAGGTGGCCGATGGTCAGCCAGGCGACTACGCGTTCGGCGACGTGACGTGCCTGCCCGTCATTCCATATCCCGAGAAGATTCTTGTCGTGGCGCTGAACTACGACGAACACATCGCCGAGACCGGGCGTGCCAAGACTGAGAACCCGGCATGGTTCATCCGGGTGCCCCCCTCGCAGGTTGGCCACCGTCAGCCGCTGATCATGCCGACCGTGTCGGATAACTTCGATTTCGAGGGCGAGCTGGCGGTGATCATCGGGACGGGCGGCCGTGCGATCCCCGCCGCGTCGGCCCTGGACCACGTCTGCGGCTACTCGTGCTACTTTGACGGCAGCATTCGCGACTGGCAGCGGCACACCCGCCAGATCACCGCGGGCAAGAACTTCGACTCGACCGGCGGCTTCGGACCTTGGATGGTCACGGCCGACGAGATCCCGGACCCCCAGACGCTCGAGTTGATGACCCGGCTCAACGGAAAAGTGGAACAGCACTGCAGCACGGGCCAGATGGTGTTCTCGGTCGCCCAGCTCATCGAATACTGTTCGACTTGGACGACCCTCGTTCCCGGCGATGTTATCGTCACCGGGACGCCGGGCGGTGTCGGCTTCAAAAGAACGCCGCCGATGTTCATGAAGGTGGGCGATGCGGTCGAGGTCGAGATAGAAAGAGTCGGGACGTTGCAGCACGAAGTACGGAGCGGATCATGATGCGGAGCCACCGCGAACCCTTGAATCCTTTGAACCTTTGGAGGAATCACCCATGCCCGATGCCATTCGTCCTGTCCTGAGCCATATGGCCATCTACGTCCATGACATGGCGAAGATGGAAGACTTCTACACGCGCGTCATGGGTCTCGTCGTCACCGATCGCGGCAAGGCGTTCAAGTTCCCGATCGACCTCGTCTTCATGAGCAGCCAGCCGGGGATGCACCATCAGTTCGCGCTGGCCTCGGGTCGGTCGCCCGAGGCGACCTACAGCGTTGTCAATCAGATGTCGTTCCGGGTCCGCTCGCTGGACGAGCTCAGGGTGATGGCAAGCCGCGTCAAGGCTGAAGGCGTGGCCGACCTGGCTAAGATCAACCACGGGAATGCCTGGTCCTTGTACTTTCTTGACCCCGAAGGCAACTGCATCGAGGTCTACCTCGATTCCCCGTGGCACGTGCCCCAGCCCCACGGCGACGACCTCGACCTGGAGCAGACCAACGAGACGATCATGCGCACGACGCTCGAGGCCGTGCGGACCAAACCTGGCTTCATGCCGCGGGAGGAGTACGAGGCCGAGATGCGACGCAAGTTCGACTCGTGAGCGTGGCCACCGTTCACCATCCAGCGATCATCACCCACTGTGAAGATTGCCATTGTCGGGGCAGGCGGCGTTGGCTGCTACTATGGCGGCCGGCTGATGGCCGGCGGGCACGACGTCTCGTTCGTGGCTCGCGGCGCAAACCTCGAGGCACTCTACCGGTCCGGGCTTCACATCGAGAGTGCGCTCGGTGATGCGCATCTGACAGACGTCTCGGCGACGGACCGCCTGGAAGACGTGGGTCCGGTCGACGCGGTGCTCCTCGGCGTGAAGGCGTACGATATCGAGGCCGTTGGAAAAACGCTCGAACCGCTGCTGCACGCAGATACAGCAGTACTGTGTGCCCAGAACGGTGTGGATGCGATCGATCGGCTCGGGCCCGTGATCTCGACGGGACATGTGCTGGGCGCCGTCGTCTATGGGAATACGGTGCGCATCGAGCCTGGCAGAGTGAAGCATCTCGGGACGCTCGCACGATTACGCCTCGGAGGCCGCGACGCGCGATCGCAGCAGCGGGCGGTTGCCTGTGCCGCGGTGTGTGAGGCTGCGGGGATTGACGCCGAGGCCGTGGATGACATTGACTCGGCGCTCTGGACGAAATTCGTGCTCTTCTCGGTCATGAGCGCTGCGTGCTGTCTCAGCGAACGCTCGACCGGCGAGCTGCGCGAGGATTCCGATGCCCGTGCGATCCTCCAGCGCGGGATGGACGAGACTGCCGCCGTCGCGAGAGCCAAGGGCGTTCGCCTCGATTCGGATGTCGTGAAGCGGGCGTTGGCGATCGCCGACACGATGGCGGCCGATTCAGTGCCATCGATGGTGATCGATCTTCGTGCAGGCCGTCGGTTGGAGCTCGAGTCGCTGAGCGGCACGATCGTGCGTCTGGGTCGCGAGCTGGACGTGGACGTCCCGTTTCACGAAACGGCGTACGCGATGCTGAAGCATCGAGCGAGGTGAGTGGTGGGATGGCGACGCCACTAGGCCCCAACTACTATCCAGTAAACTCCGTCCACCAGGCACCAATCACCGACCCAGCGTCGACCAAGTGCCACAGCGGAGTCGCGCAGTGCCCTCACCCGAACCCAAGCCGTACATCACCGCGCTTCCCCTCTACGGGACCGGCGCGTCCGAGGGGACGGGCACCCAGACCGTCGTCAAGCTGTCGTCCAACGAGTCGGCGCTGGGGCCGAGCCCGGAGGCCGAGCGGGTCTACGGCGAACTCACACCTTCGCCGAATCGGTATCCCGAGGCCGGGGGCCACGAACTGTGGGATGCGCTCGCCGACGTCCACGGAATCGAGACGCAGCGAATCTTCGGCTCGAACGGATCGGATCACATCATCTATCTGTTGCTCGGCGCCTACGCCGGTCCGGGCGACGAAGTGGTCGTGACGGAGTACGCCACGATAGCGCCGTCGAGGAGGGTTTGCCTCTGTGCATTCTTGGTCGCGGGCGTGGATGGCATGGCGCTATCGACATCTATGGCAATGCGCGCAAGTAGGCAGTGTTCACCCGTCTACGGCTTTGAGTGCCGCTCGCGTGATATTGCTAAGAATCAACCGTGTTGAAGAACTACGGTGAGACAGTGAATCCTCCACGGAATGATAGCAAAGTGGTCCGGAGCACCTGCAAGGGCTGCCATGGCGGCTGCGGAATTGTGGTTACCGTACAAGAAGGAACGGTTGTTCACATAGAGGGAGATCCCGATTCCCTGACCAAGGGCACGATGTGCGCAAAAGGACTGAGCGCGATACAACACATCGACCATCCTGATCGTTTGCTTTTTCCGCTGAAACGCGATGGTGAACGAGGCTCGGGTAAATGGAAGCGCATCTCTTGGGATGAAGCCCTGGGTACGATTGCCAACAAATGGCAGACCATTATCGCCGAGGACAAACCTTTGGGGATAATGATTGGGCAAGGCACGGGTCGAGGGTGCAACCGCTATCCATACAGATTAGCGCGTTCTCTCGGGGGAAGTAGCCGTACAAGTCCCGGATATTTTTGCCTGTTGCCGCGTATTTGGATGGCGGAGGTGACTTGTACCGGGCAGGGAAGACTTTACGTTGACTATCATGGGTGGGGGGGGGAATTTCCTAAGACTCAGTTTGTTTGGCCAAAACAACTTGAGATCAGCAACGCTGACGGAGAAATGGCCGTATGGTTTATTGAATCTCTTAAGCACGCCAAGAATCTTGTGGTGATCGATCCAAGACCAACGGCACTGACGGATAGGGCGACGCTGTGGCTTAGAATTAGGCCCGGAACAGACGCAGCTTTGGCGCTTGGAATGCTGCACGTCATCATCGAAGAAGAACTCTACGACAAGCCTTTTGTGGATCAATGGACGCATGGATTTGATGCGCTAAGAGAGCGTGTGAAACCCTATACGCCCTCGTATGTGTCGCAGATTACCTGGCTTGCGCAGCAAGACATTGTTCGCGCAGCACGCATGTTTGCCGTTGACACACCCAGTACGATTCAAATTGGACAGGCCGTCGAAGGACACCTCAATGGCTGCCAGACGGTAAGGAGTTTCATTTGTTTGATGGCCGTTACAGGTAACATCGAGCGACCGGGAGGAATGGTCAATTGGATTCCCGCAACGGGCACACCCATCGAGGATTTCGGTACGGATCCAGATTTGCGAGACGATTGTAAGACGGGCGTCATAGGCGAGGAAGTTGCCAAGCTACTTGGTCATAGAAGTGCGGCACATCCAGGCACGTGGATTAATGAAATGGTCGCCGGGACGTCAAAAGTTCGCGCGCTGCATATGCAAGGCGGCAACCCTCTTCAACACATGCCGAACTCGAGCATGGTGGCTGAAGCGCTGCGCAAATTGGAGTTGATCTCGGTTGCCGATTTGTTCATGTCACCGATGGCGCAATGGGCCGACATTGTTCTACCTGTTGCTCACGCCTTAGAAACGGATGACATTTTTAATACCCATCCACGGTTTTTCATTTCTGCGGTAAACAAGGCAGTCGAGCCTCCCGGAGAGGCGTGGACGGATGCAAAAATCTGTAACGAGATCGGTAAACGTGTTGCTCCCAAATGGTGGTTTGACACCGTCGAAGACCTGCTTGACGCTCAATTAATGGCCAAAGGGGCGAACATGAAGTGGAAAGAGTTCGCCAAACTTGGCTGTATAGCCAAAACAGGCAAAGACCAGATTTACTATAAATACAAGACGGATTATTGGCGCAAGGGTGGCGGTTTTCCTACACCTACTGGCAAGGTGGAACTGTTTTCTACGATCTTTGAAAAGCTTGGATTAGACCCCTTGCCTGACTTCGTTGAACCCAATGAGAGCCCTCTTTCTACGCCGGAGCTTGCTCGTGAGTATCCGCTGATTTTGACTACTGGGGGCCGACGTCCATTTTTCTTTCACTCCCAATACCGCCAAATTCCATGGCTGCGGTCGTTTCAAGAATGGCCATTTGCGGAGATCCACCCCGAGACAGCCGCGAGCTACGGGATCAAAGAAGGCGATTGGATTTGGATTGAGACCTTACGTGGACGTATTAAGCAGCGCGCACATTTGGTTGCTGGTCTCGACAGGCGATGTATGCATGCACAGCATGCGTGGTGGTACCCGGAGCGTGATCGCCCCTACGGTGGATTGTTGCGGGCGAGCGCTAATGTTCTAGCTTCTAACGAGTTACCCGGCGACCCGGCGATGGGCGCACCATCCTTCCGCTGCATGTTGTGCAAGATATCTCTTGCCGAGAGTGACCAAGAGGACGACTCTGCCATATGGGATCGAGAAAGGCGTCTATTCTAACCTGAGGGCTTCCTCTATGAATCGTCGAGACAGCAAATGAGATTGGGGATGTTTGTCGACCTCGACTCTTGTATTGGATGCCATGGCTGCACGGTCGCATGCAAAGTTGAACATGCGACACCGCTCGGTATCGAATGGTTACGCGTTGGGCTATGGGAAGCCGGGGAATATCCTGACAGCGTTCGATTGAGCTACCCCATGCGGTGCAATCACTGCACGGCTGCGCCTTGTGTCCGTGTGTGCCCAACAGGCGCAAATCAAAAACGCGAGGAAGATGGGATTGTTTGGATCGATCAAAATAAATGCGTTGGGTGTCGGTATTGCGTGATCGCTTGTCCCTACCAGGTGATCTCCTTTCATCCAAGAGAGAAAAGCAATTTTCCCTCAAGGACGGACTTGGCGCCTTCCGAGAAGGCGCGTCAGCGGCGCTACCCATTACAAACTGGGACTGCCATCAAATGCAATTTCTGCAAGGAGCGCGTTGACGAAGGCCGGGAAAAAGGATTAACGCCTGGCGTTGATCGAGCGGCAACACCGGCCTGTGTCAATACGTGTCAAGGCCAGGCGATGGTGTTCGGGGATCTAGATGATACCGATTCACGCGTATCGCGGGCAATTCGTGAAAATGGTGGACGCCATTTCCACACTGAATTTTCTACCCAGCCGTCCAGTTATGTTGCGACGCGCAGACACACACCAGTACGGGCTGTCGATCGCACAATGGGGACGCGGTATCCTAGCGATCGATTTTCGCCTGACAAATGGATGATCCTACCTACCGCCCAGCGAGAGTGGGCACACCGTAGCGGGCTGTGGCTGGTTTTGGCACTTTTCTTCGGCGGGTTGGCGGCCGGATTGTACCTATCTTCTATGGTTTCGGCTAGTTTCTACTCCAGTGTCGTCGCCTTTCTGTTGATGGGTGTGGCAAAGGGGGGCTTTCACTTGCTCTTTCTGGGCAAGCCGTTGAGATGTTGGCGGATGTTTTCCCGTCCACAAACCTCGTGGATTTCGCGTGGGTTATATCTCGTCTTCTTCTTCTTTTTCTTTGCCGGTGGCTATCTGGCACTTGCTGTGTTTGCACCTGGAAGTGCGTTGGAACCTCTGCTCAAATATGGTGGCGCCCTAGCCGCTATTGGGGTGGCCACCTATAGTGGGTTCACCCTCAGTAGTGTGGCTGCGGTTCCTTTTTGGAATTCCGGGATGCTACCCGTGTTGTTTCTTACCAGCGCCATAAGCTCCGGAGCAGCGCTTGATGGGCTGATAAGCAATCGTTTTGGTGGCGCTGACTTGCACAACGCGGGAAATCCCTTATTGGTGTTTATGCTTCCCCTTGCGCTCACCTTTTTGATCGTCTGCTATATGTGGAACGCCAAGTATTCAGACCCTACGGCAAGGTATTCGGCCAGGCAGTTGCTAAGTGGACAATTGTCATGGCTTTTCTGGAGCGCAGTGTTGCTTATCGTCGTAGTCTCTCCTTTTTCGGCATTGCTATACAGAATGGAAGGCTGGGGAACTGTTGCGGGGCTTGAGTGGCTCCATGTCTGTTCGGAAGTGTTAGGTGCTGGAATTATCATCAAATACGCGATCCTTCGGGCGGGATATTATCGTCCGCTTTCACCGGTTTCTGGTGTCGGCTAAGATATTCCTCCGTACGCTAGGCCCCTGAATCAAGAAGGTCGCACTGGAGGGTTCTGACGCGCCCGGCCCAGTAGTTGACCATTCGCCAATGGCAAGCAGGCCGCCGTTGTCGAGCCTGGACACCCGCGTTCGCATGTGTTTCGACGACGTGAGCGGCAAGAGCGTCTGGCCGTGGCACAGGCCGGCCATTTCTCCCCATCGAGCAGGCGGGCAACAGGACGGAGACGTTCGTCCACGACGGGGACACTCGTTTCAGGGCATGCCTCTCGTCCGCGAAGGGGGGAAGTGTTACCCGTGTCGCCCGAATGAAGCGTCGCCTTTCTCTCGGGAAGGGCACCAGCTTCGCCTTCTTGCCGGTCAGGATCTGATCGAGTCTGCGCGCCCACGCTTCGAGTGCGATCCGTTTCTCAGCATCGTATGAATGTCGATCGTAGACCTTTGTCGCTCTGGGGGGGTACCATCCACATGATTCAGCACCAGAGCGATCACGTGGACGGGAATTCCGATCTCGGCCATTCCGATCGTGGCGGTGCGCCTCAGGTCGTGCCCGGTGAAGTGAAACCCGACCTGCCTCGAGAGGAGGGCAGCCATCTTTTTGGCACGGTCACGGCTTCGTTCGCCCCCTGGTTTCTTCTGCAGGGCAGCGGGGTTCGCGTCGAGCCAGTCGCACTCGACGGCGAAGTTTAGCATCTTGCTCCCGACACCTCTTCAGATTCGTGACGGAAGGCGGGTACGGGTGCCGATCGTAGAAGTCACGAACATCACGCGCGACATCGCCCAGATGCGGACGCTGATTCATATGTCGGAGGTGCTCCTCCAATTCGATGTTTCGCTTCTCGCGTGGTAATCATCCGGCAACCGGTGTCGGTGACGTCCCGACCCCGGCGCCGTGACACTTCTTGAACTTCTTCCCGCTCCCGCACGGGCAGGGGTCGTTGCGTCCCGCTCGGCTAAATGCGGCCGCGGCCTCCTCTTTCGCTAGAGCCTCCATCACGTTCGCCGCCGGGAGTCCTTGGCTGATGATCCTGGTCATCAGCTTCACGGGCCGGTCGATGTGATGGAAGAACGCCTTGTAGCCCGCGCAGAGATAGTTCAGTCCGGGCTCGCCGTCGGGCGTCGTCAGGAACCTGCTCTTCGGGCACTCGCCATGGCAGGCGAACCTGACGTCGCACTCCTGGCAGTACTTCGGTAGGCCGTCCAGCTTTTCGAGCCCGAACGCATGCTGCTGCTCGGATCCGGTGACCTCTCGCATGTGCGTGTCCAGGATGTTGCCAACCAGGTAGTCGGGCTCGACGAAGTGGTCGCACGAGTAGAGGTCACCGGTATGCTCGAGCGCCAGGCCGTGTCCGCACGTCCTGTCGAAGACGCACATGCCAGATGATTTGAGGCCGAGCCAATTCCGCACCGCGGCCTCGAACGTCTGCACGTAGACTTGACCGACGTCGTTGCTGACCCACTCGTCGAAGATGACGCTCAGAAAGTTTCCGAACTGCTCCGGCGTCACCGAACGGTCGGCCACTTTCGTGCCCTGCTGACGGAGGGTGCCGCCATCGTCGTTCACGCGCTCGACGACCGGGATGAACTGGATCCACGTCGTCTTTGCTTCGTCGCGGAGGAAACGGTACACCTCGAGCGGGCGTGACGCGTTCCGACTGTTGACCGTCGTCAGGAGGTTGTACTCGACCTCGTGCTTCTGGAGCAGGCGGAGTCCGTGCATCACGCGGTCGAACGTCGGGTCGCCCGATTTGTCGACCCGGTAATGGTCGTGCATCTCGCGCGGACCGTCGAGGCTGAGGCCGACCAGGAAGTCGTTTACCTTGAAGAACTCGCACCACTCGTCGTCGAGCAGGACGCCGTTCGTCTGCATCGTGTTCTCGAAACGCATCCCCGGCTTCTTGAACCTCTGCTCGAGTTCGGCGGCGCGACGGTAGAAGTCGAGCCCCATGAGCGTCGGCTCGCCGCCCTGCCAGGCGACCGTGACCGTGTCGGACCGGTGGGTCTCTATGAGCTGGCGGATGTAGGCCTCGAGGATCTCGTCGCTCATCCGGAAACTGCTGCCTGGATAGAGCTGCTCCTTCTCCAGGAAGAAGCAGTAGGAGCAGTCGAGATTGCAGATCGCCCCCGTCGGCTTGGCCAGGACGTGGAACCGGGGAGGTACGGGTGGCATGAGGAACTGGCGCGAACGAGGAATATAGCACGCGGCCGGCGGCGGTCTGCCCCCTAGGGATCCCCCTAGTCAGGATCGCTGGTGAGAACGCCTGACAGCGCGGGCGTATCTTGACGCTCTGCAAGCGACCCGCTATGCTCGGCGACTCGACGCGCACGACCGACCAGGTCCCTCGTCGACCGGCCAAACGCCGTGGAAACCTTCGAAGCGATCCTGACCAGCACGGTGCTCGGGTTGAAGCTCGTGGCGGAGGCGTTGAGCGCCCTCTGCGTGGCCGCCGGCATGATCGTCGCCCTCTATCGGATCGCGCGGTTCCGGCAGGCGCCGTCGCGACGCACGGGCTACATCCGGATCCGCCTTACGATGGTGCACTTCTTCGTCCTGGCCCTTGAATTCCAGCTGGCTGCCTACATATCGGTCCGGTCGATGCGGTGCTGGTGTGCGTGAAGACGTACGACGTCGAGGTCGTCGGGCCGAAGCTCGGTCCGCTCCTGCAGGACGAGACGGCCGTGCTCTGCACCCAGAACGGCGTGGATGCGATGGGCCGGCAGGCGCCGCCTGCTGTCTGCGCGAGCTGCCGACCGGGCCGCCGCGTGACGATTCGGACTCGCGAGCCACGCTCGTCCTCGGCATGCGGGAAGCCGAGGCGGTGGCCAGGGTCAAGGGGATCGACTTGGCGCCGGACGTCGTCGAGCGGTCGATGGAGGTGGTCGACACCATGGCCGCCAATTCCGCACCGTCGATGCTCCGCGATCTACGGGCTGGGCGACGGCTCGACCTCGACTCGCTCAGCGGCAGCGTCGTCCGTCTCGGGCGGGAGTTCGGCGTTGACGTGCCATTCCAAGACACCGCGTACGCCGCCCTGAAGCACCGACTAGCTGGTCGCCCGTAAGGCCAGTGACCAGCGCCCAGAGCCACACGTCCAAGAAATGTCTTCACTCGAACCCAAGTCGCACATCGCCGCCCTTCCGCTCTACCCGACGGGGGCGTCCCGGGGCACAGGCACCGGGACGACGATCAAGCTGTCGTCCAACGAGTCGGCGTTCGGGCCGAGTCCGGACGCGGAGCGCGTGTATCGCGACCTCACACCGTCGCTGAACCGGTACCCCGAGGCCGGCGACAACGAGCTTCGCGCGGCGATCGCGGAGGTGCACGACATCGAGCCGGAGGGCATCTTCGGGTCGAATGGCGCGGACCACGTCATCTACCTGTTGCTTTCGACGTACGCTGGTCCCGGTGACGAGGTGGTCGTGAGCCAGCATGGCTTCTTTCGGAACACGTTGAGCGTTCGGGCGTGCGGTGCGACTCCGGTCGTGGCGAACGAACTGGACTACACGACCTCGGTCGACGCGATGCTGGCGGCGGTCACGGACCGGACGCGGGTCGTCCTGCTGGCGAATCCGAACAATCCAACCGGGACCTACGTGTCGACCTCGGACCTGCAGCGGCTGGCGGACGGGCTGCCGTCGAACGTCCTGCTCATCGTGGACTCCGCCTATGCGGAGTATGTGAGGACACCGGACTACTCGGCCGGCATGGAGTTGGTACAGCGCGCCGATCACGTCGCGATGACGCGGACATTCTCGAAGGCGTACGGACTGGCCGGCTTGCGGCTCGCCTGGGCCTACGGATCGCGTCGCATCGTGGACGCGTACACTCGGGCACGCCTGCCATATCCGGTGAGCAGGCCTGCGCAGGCGGTGGGCGTTGCCGCGCTGCGCGATCGCGCCCACCTCGAACGTGTCGTCGAGCAGAATGCCCGCGGACTGGTCTGGGTCCGGGAGCGGCTCGACGCTCTCGGTCTGCATCCGTTCTCGACCGTCACGAATTTCAACACGTGTCGCTTCGGTCCGCCGGGGTCCGGCGCGGCGACGCGCGCGGTGGCGTTCCTGGCGGCCCGCAACATCCTGGTGCGCCCGCTGGCCCCGGCCGGCCTGCCGGACTTCGTCAGAATCACGGTCGGTCTCGAGGAAGAGAACCGTGCGCTGATTGATGGTGTGTCGGCCTTCCTCGAGGCCGACGCTTCCTAGTTGTTCGATCGTCGGTAATTCTCGGATGCCTCACGAAGTCTCGGCTGCGACTCAGGTGCTCATCGTCGGTGCGAGGCCGACCGGCCTAGCCGCCGCGAATCTGCTCGGTCTGCACGGCATCGGCACGACCGTGATCGAATGCGATGCGACCACCTCTGACCTGGTCCCTGCGATGGTCCAGTTGCTACGAGAGAGCAAAGCTCATCGTGAGCCCTTCGATTGTGACGCTGGCGTGACGGCCTCAGGCACCGGCCGGCGATCCTGACGCGGCGGGCACAGATCAAACGGAGGACACTGGCAGCACGAACACGTGAGAATCTACAGACACCGTGCAGAGCGGTACACCGGCGGGAAGTCCCTCTTACGAAACAGGGTTCTCGGCCACTCTGGTTTGACGACGTACACGAAGAGGGGATGTCGATCGTGATTGCGCCCGGCCGCGAGTATCACGAGTTAGCCCGCAACGCACTCGACGGGGAGACGCTGGTATCGCTGGCCGTGGCAGACGGGTCGATTGTCATCCGCAGCCACAGCCATCTGTATCGCATTACCGCGGGCTGACTCGGTCGACCTGTGCACGTCTGACCGGACACCTGGCGCTTGGTGTTTGCCCTCAACGCCTGCTTCTCAAAAGATGGCCAGCGGATTGACCGCGGACCCGGTCGCATGCTGGATCGGGAGCGGCGCAGCCATGAACAGGAACGTCCAGCGTTCGCGCTCACGCGCTTCCCGTGCGACCGCCTCGAGGCCGAGATTGTCGAACAACGGCATCCCCATCGAGACGATCGCCAGCAGGTGCATCGGCTCGCCGTTGCCTGGGATGACGGACGGATAGATCTCGTTGTTCACGTCGCCGCCGAGCACCGCCACGCCGCGCGCATGCAGGAGGCCGGCGATTTCCGGGTGCGGCCCCGCCGCTCCCTCCTGCACGCTCCACGCGCCGAACTGCGTTTCGCGGGCGCCGCGCCCGGTGCGGATGAGGACGACGTCGCCGTCCTGAATCCTCACGCCCGTGCGGTCCTCCCAGGCGGCGAGGTCCTCGAGCGTGACCGGCGTGCTGGGCTCGAGGTAGGGGACGTCCTTCAGCCAGGGCACGTCGATCAGCACTCCGCGGGTGACGATCCCGTTGCCTACGTTCTCGATGCCGAGCCGGCTCGAGCCACCGGCCTGGACCGCGAGCGATTCGGGGAACCCGTTGTAGAAGGCTCCGTTCGAGGCGAGGTGCGCGAGCGCGTCGAGGTGACTGTAGGCCCAACCGTGATAGATGATGGTCGTGCGGTCACTGAAGAAGGACGCCTGACCGCCGCCGCCCGCGCCCGTATACTCCACCTCGAGCGGAGCGATCGCGTTGAGGTCCGCGCCGGGTTTCAGCTCGCGGCTGAGCGAGATTGCGACACCCGCGCGAACGCTCTCGGCGGCCTCGCGGGTGCGCTCCGGCGTGATGAGATTCAAAGTTCCGCGCTCGTCGTCGGCGCCCCATCGCCCATGGTTGGACACCTGCTCGAACCACTGCGTGAAGAGCACCACTGCCGCGTGATCCGGCGCGTCTTCCTGGGCACGGACGACCGACGCCACGACCGGAGCGGCCACGAGCGTGAAGACTAGCAGGACACGCTTCACGGAGTCACACCAACGTCGGCTCTCTCGTCTAGCAGATCTTGCCCTGGCAATCATCTGGACCTCCTGTGTGGTGCAGGCACCCCTAGTCTTCGAAGACCTAGGCCTTGCGACTGCACATTGGCCCGATGTCGGCATTCTCCTGACGTTTGAGCTTCTCGTCAATGAGATAGATTCTCACTCTGCCGCCTGGGTTGTCCGGGAGCAGCGACACAGCCGTTCGAAAGCTGGCAGAATGACTCAGACTGCCACCCTGTTCGAGGAGGGGGTCCAATGAGACGAGTTCTTCTGCTAGCGGCGCTCTCCGGGCTGGCGGCGCTCTCGGCCCACGCCCAGTCGCAGACGATGCTCGATGGCCGACGGGCGGTCGTACTTCGAGGTGATGTCGCTCAGGTCGCCGTCGACGTTGCCGGCGGATCGATCGTCCAGTTCCATTTCCACGATCAAGAACTGAACTCGCTGGTTTGGAACGCGACGGACGGCACAACCGAACCCCGCCAGATGGCGCACTTCCTCTGTCTGGACCGCTGGGGCGCCCCGTCGGAAGCAGAGGGACTGAAACGGCATGCCGTATCACGGAGAGGCGGCCCTCGTGAACTGGGACGTTCTCCAATCCCCGCAAATACGCGGCGGCGGGGTTCACGCCGAGATGGCCGCGGCGCTCCCGATGGCGGGACTCGACATCAAACGAAGGATGATTCTTTCAACCGACCGAGCGCTGCTCTGGGTTCACGAAGCGGTCACGAACAAGCGAACGCTCAGCCGAATCTACAATTGGGTACAGCACCCGACCATCGAGCCGCCATTCCTCGACGAAAACACCGTTGTCGACGCCAACGCCCGCAAGGGCTTCATGCAGAGCAGTTCCCTGCCGAACCCCGAAGAGCCGGCGGTCGTCTGGCCCCAGGCGCTCAAGGACGGACAGCCGGTCAACCTTCGGCATCTCATCGACGACCCCCAGCCTAGTGTCGTCTCGTACACGATCGACGAAGCATACGGGTGGGCCACCGCAAGCAATCCATCGAAGGGACTCTTGATCGGCTATCTGTGGAAAACAGAAGAATACCCCTGGTTCAATGCCTGGCGACACGTAGATGAGAGCCGACAACCGCTCGCGCGTGGGCTCGAATTCGGCACCACCGGACTTCACTTGCCGTTTTCGGCACTCGTAGACAAGGGCCGCATTTTCGACCGGCCGCTCTTTGCTCACATCGAGCCGGGCCAGACCGTGACCAAGTCGTACGCGAGCTTCCTCTTCACGATCCCCCGCGACTACGAGGGCGTAGCACGGGCCACTTTCGCCGACGGGAAGCTGATTCTGCACGAGCGTCGTACCGAAGGTGGCCGCGGCCTGACGATGCAAGTGGGGGACCGCTTCGAATGATAGGTCGGGTCTAGGCGCACCCGCTCACAAGTGGCCGATACGAGATATAATCACCGCGATATGAGACTTGCGGTGATTCTCCTCACCGTCACATCTTCCCTAACTCTGTCGGCTCAGCAGGCGGACAAGCGGCCGATCCCCCCGCCGTCGAATGACACGGTTGGGATCGATATCGACCGCTTTATTGGGAATCCGTTCCAATCCCTGACGCGAGTCATACATGAGGTCATGCTGTCGCGCTCTATTCTGCGTCACGGTGACCCCCACGTGCCGGGTGATCCGGGAGCGGTGCTCGAATACCGGAAAGACTTCGCGCTGGTCTGGCTGATGGCCAGCAACCGGACTCCACTCACCGAGTTGGAGGATCAGCAGATCTTCTATGTGGTGCGGGGAGAAGGAAGGCTCGATACGGATCGAGACTATTGGGACCTCAAGCCTGGTATTGCGGTGCTCATCCCACCGAAGGCTCGTCACCGATTCTCCAATGACGGGAATGAGTCGCTCGAAATGCTGCGGTTGGTTTGGGAGAATCCGCCGGGGGTCATCCCGCGATCCGACATCCTGGTTCGCGACGTGAACGCCCTGCCCTTCGCCGAACAGAACGCCCACTGGAGCTACATGGCGAAGAACCTGTTTCACCCGAACGACGGTCTGCATCCGAATGAGAAGATCCTGATCGTCTACCTTCCACCGATGTCGATTGGCTCGCCGCACGCTCATGTGCCCCACTGGGAGGAAGTGTGGACGACGTTGCCGCCTGGGGAGGGCTCGTATCTGCAGCTTGGCAGCGAAACGCGAGAGTGGGGTGCATACAGTGGCTATCTGGTGCCACCGAACGCCAGGACCGTCCATTCATCGATGAATATGTCGAAGGACAAGATGGTCGAGTACTTCTACTTTGGGCGGTATACGCAGCCGGCGCCGAATCCCGAAGACGAGCCGTCGGTCGCACCGACGCCGCTACCATAGCCGCGACGCGGTTGCGATCAGACTTCGTCGTACAGGGTGACCGGGTAGTCCTGGATCGACGCGAGAGTCCGCTCGAGCGGCGGCCACACGCGCTGATGGCCCGGTGAGGCGATCCACTGCTGGCGCAGTTCCTCGTTCTCGAACTCCAGTTCGAATCGGTAGTTGTGGCCCGCTGGCGCGCTGCCCTGAAGCACCGCGCGTCGCTTGAGCATCTTCACCCGCATGTATCCCTCGTGCTTCACGGCTTCGGGCACGAACTGGTTGTGGAACAGGTCGATCATTTCTTGCTCACGGGACGGGTCGACGGCCATCTCCACGTAGAGCCGAATGTGCTTCGTCTGCGCTCGTGCAGACGTCGACAACCGGCTGATGCCGAGCGCCGCCGCGGCGGCGCCCGCCAGGGACTTCAGAATCCCTCTTCGATTCATGTCTT
Source organism: Chloroflexota bacterium (assembly GCA_002730555.1). GTDB lineage: Bacteria > Chloroflexota > Dehalococcoidia > Lucifugimonadales > Lucifugimonadaceae. The sequence continues at coordinate 5,262 of PCAM01000036.1, read as the reverse complement.
CCTCCGTCACGAGCACCTAAGGCCGCCGGTTACCGCCGGACATGAACTGAATCTTCGTGTTCATGTCCTTCGCGACACCCATGACCAGCAGTTCCAGCGGTTCTGACCCGGTGTTGCTGAACGAGCTCGTTTCGTTCAGGCCCACCGGAATGGCGTCCCACTTGGTTGCCGGCGCGGTCTCGGACCCCACGCTAACTGTGCCGGTTCCCGCGAGCACATAGTAGGCCTCGCCGATCGCGTCGTGCGTCAGCGCTGCGGTCGTGGCGCCAGGCGCGACGAGCACGTGGTCTACGTACGCCCACGCGGACGAGAAGGCGGACGGCCCGAACACGCGACGAAACTGGGCACCGCTCCGTTCAGCCGGGCCGGCCGGCGCAGCTCGACCCGCCCTGTCAGCCAGACGAATCTCAGCTCGATCGAGTGTGACCGCCATGAACGACGGCACCGGGTCGAGGGCCGCACCGACGCGGTCGTCGCCGAGGTCGAACGCGTCAGACACACCCGCGATGCTGCTGGCCTGGAAATTCATCCACTGAATCGTCTGGGAGCTCGAGTTGTAGATGGCATGCGAGTGACCCATCCTGCAGATGACGGCTGCCGGGCCCTCGATCAGGGCCGTGCGGCCGTCAATCGTGAACTGCGCCTCACCGTCCAGAATCACAAACATCTCTTCCACCGTGTTGTGGAAGTGGTGCCCAATGCCGCTGCCTGCGGGGATTGCTCCCCGGTGCAGGAAGTTGAAATGCGGCCCGATGGCGCCGCGGTCGAGCAGGCCCGCGAAGGCCATGTCGCCAGCACCGGCGTGCACAGCCGTCAGCGGACGGTACGTGGACGAGTCGGTGTGGACGATGCGCTGCGCGAGCGACTCCTGGGCCGCGGTCTGCGCCATCGGGACGGCGACGATCGTGGCGACACCCACGAGTGTTGCCAGCAAGACTGTCCGAAGACCATTCGTCATTGGCGTATGCCCTCTGGTGCTGAGGCAGAGTGTGCCGAACCTCGTACGCGACGAGCTAGACCGAGAACTGGAGTAACGAAGAGAGCGGTGGTTGGTCTGCACTCGCCGCCAGGTGCCGCCTACAACGGCTCGAACAACCCAAACGTGAACACATCGGCACGCGCAACGATCGTCACGTATTGCTTGCCGTTGCGCGCCCACGTAATCGGCGAAGCGTCGATCGTCTGACCCACGTTGAAATGCCACAGATACTTGCCGGTCCTGGCGTCGAGCGCGATCAAATGCTTGTCATCGTCGCCTGAGAACAAGACACCGCCGGCGGTCGAAAGGGTGCCCGCCCAGGAAGCCGTGGGTCCCGTCAGTGGGTATTCCCAAGCGCGCCTGCCCGTCGCCGGGTCGATCGCCCGAATGATGAACTGACCATCAAGCCGCGGCTGGCGCTCGGCACCGGTCCCGGCGAAGCCGATCTTGGGTTCAGGCTCCCTCGCAGAAGACGTGAAGAGGTCGCAGGCCTCCATCGTCATCACGTAGTGAAAGCCGGTGTCCGGGCTATACGAGTCGGCCATCCAGTTCGCGGCACCCCAGACCGTCGGACACACCACCCTGCCATCAGGAGAAGGCACCATTCCCTCGATCAGGACTGGGCGGCCGTTCTCGTCGAGCCCCGAAGCCCAGGTCAGCTTGTCGACAAATGCATTGCCGCGGAGGAACTTGCCGGTCTCGCGATCGAGCACGTAGTAGAAGCCGTTCCGGTTGGCTTGCACGACGACGTTCCGCATCTGACCGTCGATCTCCAGATCCAGCAGCAACGGCGGTTCCTGGGCGTCCCAGTCCCACACGTCATGCGGCGTGAATTGGAAGTACCATTGCATCTCGCCGGTTGCGAGATCGACAGCGATCAGCGAATCGGAGTACAGGTTGTCGCCGGGCCGGTCGCCGCCGTAGAAGCCAGGCCAGGGGTTGCCGGTTGGCCAGAAGAGCCAGTCCAACTCCGGATCATAGCTGCCGGGCATCCAGGTGGCCGCACCGCCCCAGGGCAGCGTCTTCGGCCCCCAGGTATCTGCCCCGAAGTCGTCGTTGCCGGGAATCGTCCAGAGCTTCCACAGTTGTTCCCCTGTCTCGGCCGAAAGGGCGGCGAGAAACCCGCGGATACCGGAATCGCCGCCCGAAACGCCCACGATCAGCCGGTCCTTGATCGCCACCGGTGCCATCGTGCAGAAGTAGCCGTCCTTTGTGTCGGCGTAGGGTTCGTCGAAGATGGCCGCTCCTGTCAGCCGATGGACTGCGACCAAGTGGCAGTCGGCGGTGACGAAATATACCCGGTTGCCCAGGATCGCCGCTCCCCGATTCTTGCGTCGCAGCTCGACATCGGGGCGCGAGTAGACCCAGATCGTCCGTCCCGTCACGGCGTCCAGGGCATGCACCTCGTTGGAGTTCGTGATGTACATGATGCCGTCGTAGACGATCGGATACGTGCTGAGGCTGGCCGCCTCCGGCACGTGATAGACCCACTTCGGCACGAGGTTGTCGGCGTTCGACACGTTGATCTGCTTGAGCGGACTATGGCGATTCGCCGAGTAGTCGCCCATGAACGTCAACCAGTTTTCATTCGGCGCCTCGAGGATGTCCTCGTACCGCACTTGCGCCCCAATCGGTAAGGCGATCAACGCCGCGGCGATCCAAACAACTGCCATGCGGTTCACTGTAAATTGCCTCCCTCGGCCGTTTCGACGGGCCGCACGCTCTGTCGGCTCAAGAAGGCTAGCAGATTCTGGATTTCGGCTTCGCTGAGCCGTTCTGAGTAATTGGCCGGCATCCAGGAGCTCTCGCGGAACTCCAGCGTCACGTCCGCCCTGTTCAACAGATACAGCCTGCCGTCGCGGCCCAAGACCTGGATTGCGTAGTTGGAATGGTTTTTCGCGACGCCGCGAATCGCGGTCCCGTCCTTCAGGGTCAAGATCACCGGGTCGAAGCCTTCGGTGAAGCGCTCGTTGGGGTCGAGGAGGCTTACGCGGATTTGGGCCACGCTCCGAGTCACACCCAGATTCGAGAGGTCCGGTCCGATGTATCCGCCATTGCCTCGGATCATGTGGCAGTCCGTGCACCCGCCACTCCCGTAGAATAACGCCTCGCCTGCCTCCACGTTCCCATCGACGTTCTGGCGAATGGCAGGGGCCGACAGGCTCCACACGAAGGCCGTGATCTGCCACACCGTCTCCTCCTCGAGAGGCGACGGCGGCATGCCACTGCCGGGGATGCCGTTCTTGATCGTGTGGAACAGCTCATCACCGCTGGCTCGAGCATTGAGCCCGGTCTGCAGGCTGGGCCCGCGTCCCCCTTCACCGGTGACACCATGGCAGCTGCTGCAGACCAGTTCGTACTGTTCCTGACCCGCGCTGACAGCTTCGGCGTTTCCGATGTACCGTTCCGACACCGTCGCGCCCCCCGCATTGTCGGGGTCGGCGTCCTGGGCGAACGAGGCCGTGGCAGCCAACAGAAGGACGCTAATCAATCTCATGCTGTCTCTGAAATGTCCGTTTGCCGAGGGAGGCGTGGATGTTATCCTCTGCCAAGGCGGAGGGCAACCTCACCAAGAACGGCGCGCGGTTCCTGCACAGCTTCGGGACCAGGGCACGCTCTCTAGCAACACCACGGGTTCCCAAGACATGGTCAGCGGCTGTTTCAGAGGCGGTCTCGGTCCGTGCCAAGTCGAGCGAGGCGAAGCCGACGCCAGAGACGGAACCGCCGCAACAAGAGCAATCGTAGGGGGCCAGGTATGACACGGTGCTGTTGCGTAGCCCTCGCGGGCGCGGGTCTCTGGTTGACCGCTTGTGGCGGCGCCTCGGCGCCGCCCAACACTAACGCTGACGCCGCCGCGGGCCTCGACACACCGACCCGAGCCGCGACGGCACCACCCTACCGGGTCTACGTGACCAACGAAGGTTCGGGCGACCTGACGGTTATCGCCGGCGGCACGCACGACGTGCTGGCTACGATCCCGCTCGGCAAGCGCCCGCGCGGCATCAAGGTCGGCCCCGGCGGGAACCGACTGTTTGTGGCGCTGAGCGGGTCGCCCCCGGCGCCGCCTGGCGTAGACGAGGACACACTACCGCCGCCGGACCGATCGGCCGACGGTATCGGGGTTGTGGATCTGACCGAACAGCGGGTCGTGAAGGTGCTCGACGCCGGCACCGACCCAGAGCAGGTGGCGGTCAGCCCGGACGGCACTCGGATCTTCGTGGCCAACGAAGACGCGGCGCTGGCAACCATTGTCGAGATTGCGAGCGGCAAGATCGTCGCCGAGCTGCCGGTAGGGGGCGAACCGGAAGGGGTCAGCCTGAGTCCAGACGGCCGCTTCGTCTACGTCACATCAGAGAACGACAGCCAGGTCTCGGTCATCGACACGGCGGGGCTAGAAGTAGTCGCCGTGTTCGACGTCGGCGCCCGACCACGCTCGTCGGCGTTCTCGCCCGACAGCACACGCGCGTACGTCACCGCCGAGAACGGCGGCACGGTCTCGGTGGTCGACACGGCCACGCACGCCGTCATCGACACGATTGAGTTAACCGGCGAGAGCGTACGCCCAATGGGCGTGGTCGTCTCGCCTGACGGGATGCGGCTCTACGTGACGACGGGTCGGGGTGGGACGGTGGCCGCCATTGATCTTGTCTCGGGCAAGGAGATCGCTTCGGTCGAGGTCGGCATGCGACCCTGGGGCATCGCACTGACCGCGGACGGACAGTATCTCTACGTCGCCAACGGACCGTCGAACGACGTCTCGGTCGTCGAGACGGACACGCTTATGGTCGTCGCCACGATCTCCGCGGGCGAGCGCCCGTGGGGCGTCGCCATTGTCGAATGACCTGAAGACAGACCGTCACACATCAAGCATCGAACATCAATCACGGCTTCACCAGTGAGCCATCCATGCCCCGTACCGTCGTCCAATCGGATACTCGATGATCTTCAGTCAGCGGATACTTGGCCACCATCGTTTCGTCGAGATCAATGCCCAGCCCGGGCTGCGGTCTCCTTCACCACCACGAGCGCTAGCTCCTGGTCGGCGATGACCGTCCACAGGCGGCGGTTTTCCAGCTCCAGGGCCTTCAGTCGCTTCAGGTGATCCACGCGTAACCCCCGTATTCCTTGCGTAACCCCCCGTATTCCTTACGCCACCGGGAGTACGTCTGCTCACTCGTGCCGAGCTTGCGCTAGACCTCGGCGGTGGTCTGCCCTCGAACGAGCTCGACTTCGGCCTGGCGCAACTTGGTGATGATTGGCTCCGGCGTGTAGCGTTGTCTCGG
>PCAM01000007.1 GCA_002730555.1 Chloroflexota bacterium | reverse complement strand
TTCGCCAACGTAGCTCAGGGGTAGAGCAGCTGTTTCGTAAACAGCAGGTCACAGGTTCAAATCCTGTCGTTGGCTCCACTCGTAAATCAAACGTGAGAGAGGCATCCAGTATCGGGTGTCTCTCTTCGCGTAATTATCACAACCTGGTCACAATGCTCGTTTGACACTTATCCAGTAGCTCAGGCGATTATGGCTCCATCAACCTTCCTCGATACGAGCATCTAATGCCACTATCGGATTGTTACGACCAGTTGACAAGGCCGATCGTAACGACGAACCCAGCTAGGGTTCTCAGGCTTGATGATCGCAAGGGTGCTCTTAAGCCCAGGACTCGATGCAGACATTGTGCTGTCCGAGATGATCTGACCGTAGACACGGTGATTTGCCGCGGGAAGGTAATGGTGACCGGTGGCATACCGATAGTGAAAGGCCCATTCGAAGAGTAGGCCGAGACGGAGTGACGTCTTCGGAAGCTAACGCAACCCGCCGTGACCTGATCGGGAGAGTTCTTTGGCATCATCTCTGATACGTGGAAAGTACGTTGTGTGTCGAGCCGTTAATGACGACTCAAGCGACGTCATTACCGACGGCGCTGTTTTTCAGCGCGACGGCGAGATTATTGAGATCGGTCACTACGAAGACTTAAAAGAGCGACATGACCCTGACGAAGTGATTGGCTCATCAGACTTCGTGGTCATCCCTGGCCTCATCAACGCTCACCATCACATCGGATTGACTCCATTCCAACTCGGTTCTCCAGACCTTCCCCTGGAACCGTGGGTGATCGCCAAACTTGCCCAGCGGGACGTCGACCCGTATCTGGACACGCTCTATTGCGCGATGCAGATGATTGAGTCCGGGATTACGACGGTGATGCACAACCACGCGCTGCGGTGGCGACCAGAAGGAGTCACGCTGGATGATTGGGGTGCAAATCTGATCGAGGCGTATGAGACCAGCGGTATGCGCGTCGCGTTTTCATTGTTTAACCGGGATCAGAACCATCTGGTCTCCGAGAACAACGATGATTTCCTTGCCACGCTTCCGATCGGGTTGGTCCAACTTGTGCAGGACTACTTTCCATTCAGCCCGGTTTCATCCCAGGAACATCTTGACCTGACGGCGGAATTGATCCGTCGTAAACAATCTGATCGTGTTCGGGTATTTATCAGTGCCCACAACGTGCACTGGTGCTCCGATCATATGTTGCGGGATGTTAAGGAATTCGCCGGGAAGCACGACACCGGAGTACACATTCACGTCCAGGAAACGATCTATCAAAAAATGTACGGCACGCGCCACTGGGGCAAGACGCCACTAGCGCATCTCGATGATCTCGGATTCCTGGGGCCGGAAGTCTCGGGGGCTCACGGTGTGTGGTTTACCGATTCCGATATCGATCTGATGGCCTCGACCGGAACCATGCTGTGTCACAACCCCAGTTCGAACCTGCGGCTTAGCAGTGGTGTTGCTCCAATCAATCGAATGTTGGAACGCGGCGTAACGGTAGCAATCGGCATCGACGAAGCAGGGATCAATGACGACAACGACATCCTGCAAGAGATGCGTCTTGCCCAAAAGATTCACCGCGAGCCGGGAGTCGGCGTGGCCAATCCTTCGTCACACAAGATATTTGATATGGCGACGCGGGCCGGAGCTGAAGTGACGCTCTTTGGTAATCAGGTTGGCACGCTCGAAGTTGGGAAGCGGGCCGACATCGCTCTCTTGGATCTGTCGCGTATTGCAGAACCTTATCTACATCCGGACACGGACATCGTCGATGCGCTCGTCTACCGTGCAAAAGGCGTTGACGTGAATACCGTGATCGTAGACGGGGAGGTGTTGATGCGCGATCGCGTGTTGACCCGGGTGAACAAGGAAGAGGTTCACGCAGAGCTCAGGGCATCGCTGAATAAGCCGTTAAAGCCAAACGAACTCGGGCGTATAGAGTTGAGCAGGCAACTACTTCCACACGTGAATAGATGGTTCGAGAACTGGGAATTGGAGCGAAATCCCGTCCACTACTTCTACAACACCCGTGAATAGTTTCAAGGCTCCCTTACAAGAATACGAACCTGGTCCCAGAAACCCAAAATGCTCGGATTGGTCCGCTCCGGTGCTCACCCTCGGGTGGTTCAGGAGCGCCTAGGCCACAGCAGCGCTGCATTCACCATGCAGGTCTACGGCCATGCGTCTAAGGGGATGCAGGAACAGGCGGCCGAGGCTTTCGCAGGTTTGCTCGCGGAAGCACCCACGTAGACTGTCGTTAGCAAAGCGTTAGCAAAACGCGAAAATGCCCCGGTCGGATCGCCCGGCCGGGGCATTCTTTTTTGCGGTCCACCGCTACGTTTGGATTAGCTAGTTGGCGGGAGCGTGAGGGAGTCGAACCCCCCGAGGACATCGAAGGATGCCCCCCATCGGGTTTGAAGTCCGTGGAGCCCACCAGAGCCCATACACTCCCATGGCAGGCCGGGACAGTTTAACGCCGGACGCGTTCCATGTGGACCGCGTATCGTCGTGTCCGTGGCGCGAAGACAGCCGGGCCAAGCGGCTCCGGCTGTCTTTCAATATCGACTCGCCCTGAGGACGGCCGCCCGAACTAGGCGATCGACTCCTTCAAGCGGGCCTCAAGGACCTGTTTCGGCACTGCGCCGACCACTTGTCCTACCGGGGCGCCGTTCTTGAAAATCAACAGCGTCGGGATGCTGCGTACGCCGTAGTTGAGAGCGGTTACCGGGTTCGTGTCCACATCAACCTTGGCGAACTTCACGGTGCCGTCGTATTCAGCCGCCAGTTCCTCAACGACCGGGGCCACCATCTTGCAGGGGCCACACCAGTCTGCCCAGAAATCGACCAGCACAGGCAGGTCGGATTGAAGTACGTCTACGTCGAAACTGCTGTCTGTGACAGCGGTTGGCTTGCTCATCGTTTCTCCTAGATGGTCCCATGCCCTTGCAAGAGGACCGCGTTCATGCTTTCCGTTTACTTAGATTCGGAAAGCTCGTTCCAGATGCAGACCTGATCGGCCCCGGGGATTCTTGTCCCGTGGGTCAACGTCGGATAATCAGTCTGCAGCCATACCAGCTTCGCGCAGTACGGGCGCTTTCGCCAGCGATACATGTCGGAGCGGCAGGCCGCGCACGGATGGCGATGTGTCTGTCTCATCCGAGTCCTGCATCCCCGTTACCACCTCTGCGAACAGCGTTGTCACAAACACGAAACCACGATGCGGCGATGTCAACCGCACGGTTCCGGTCTCCGGCAACGGAGCGCCAGAAGCGTCAGATTGGGCCGTTATTATGACCCTGTCCCCGTCAACTACGTCCAGCGCGGACGCGTCATCCGGGTGGATTTCGATCCATGTATCGCGCTCCACATGGTTCATGTTCTGCTCATCCTGGACGATGCGAACATCTTCCTGCGGACGCATCAGGACACGGCCGTGGCCCAGCGTGAACGGGAATTCCCTGTTTGCGGCGGAGATCGGCTCGCGGATCGCCATCGGCGCCATCGAGATTATGGATGCCGACTCTCCGGAAGTGAACAGTATCTCGGTGCCGCGCGACGTTTCATCACTTGCCGGCGTCTGGATGCCCCTTCCCTCAAGCCGGGCATGGGTAATTCCAACGTATTCTGGAACGGCTTTCCGGATCTCCTCAAATACCTCGTGAGACGAGCCGTACTCGAACCCGGTCCCACCCATGACGCTCGCGAGTCCGGCGAGTGTTCGCCAGCCCTCACGTTCCTCGTGGCGCAGGGACATCCCGGGATTGAGCATCTGAACCCGGCGTTCCAGGTTGGTGATCGTGCCTGTCACCTCGGCGTAGGTCGCCGCGGGGAACACCACGTCCGCCCGGGAGGCCGTCTCGGACATAAATACATCGGACACAACCAGGAATCCCGGGTTGCCCAATCCGTCCGATGTGATCCCTGCGGCGTCCGGGTTCCAGCCATCGGCCAGCACCACAAGCGCCTTGATCCCGTCACCGGCGGTCATCGCACGAACAGACTTGCCGGGCCGTTGCGGGTACATGCCGCCCGTCACCGAAGCGATCGCCTCACGGTCGGAGTCCACGGAGACCGATCGGTATCCCGGCAGCAGATTCGGCGCCGCGCCGACATCGTTACCGCCCTGGGTGTTGGCGCCGGAGAACAGCGGATAGACGCCCCCTCCTTTTGCGCCGATATTCCCGGTCATCAGTGCCAGGTTCATCACCGCAGCCAGCAGATCAGCATGGTCTTCCGAGACGATCCCGTCGGTGCCGTGCAAAAGCGAAGCCGGGCTTCCGTTCCCGTAGGCACGCGCCGCCACCCGGATCTCTTCTTCCGACACCCCGGTTATCCCGGAAACGCGCATAAGGTCAAACGACCAGATCGCCTTCTTGAATTCGTCCACGCCATCGAGCCGGTCCCGGACGAATTCTTTGTCTTCCAGCGCCTCATCCAGGATCACCCGGGCGATCCCGCCCAGCAGGGTAATCTCGGTCCCCGGCCGCGGCCGTAGCCAGTTTGTGGCGTAGCGGGTGAGCTCGGTCTCCCGTGAATCGATCACGATCAGGCCCGCACCCGCCCGGACGGCCTTTTTGACCGGCACGGCGAGTACGTTTTGCTCTTCCGTCGGGTTGCCGGCGACGACCAGCACGCAGTTCGACTGTTCGATGCCCCAGATCGGATTCGTGGCAGCCCCATGCCCGGGCGTTCCGGCCAGCGTCGCGAGCAATTCAGCAGACCGGTTGAGGCCGGTATCAACGTTGTTCGTGGCAAGTACCGTACGTGCAAATTTCTGGCCAACGTAGTGATCTTCGTTTGTACCGCGGGGCGAAAGGATCACGCCGCGCTCTTCCGGCAGGTGCTGCGACAGCCCCTGTGACGCCGCCTCAAGGGCGATTCCCCAGGTCGTGCGTTGCAGTTCACCATCGATGCGAACCATCGGGTACTTCAGGCGTCGGACGTGATTCGGGTAGTCGTACCCAAATTTACCCTTGAAACAGGCCTGACCGTGTCCGGCCTCGCCGGAAAGATCGCCGGTCATACGGACGACCTTGTTCAGGTCATTGACGTTCATCACCAACTCGCACCCGACGGGGCAGTTGGTACATACGGTCTTGACCTTGGATGACGCCTTCTCCCACTTGTAGTCGCGCTCCGTGAGGGCGCCGGTCGGGCAGGCGTCGATACACGATCCGCAGAACTCGCAGCCGGACTCCAGGAGGGAAGTCCCGTGGGACGTGCCTACAAGGGCCACGCCGGAACGGGAAACGAGTGATAGCGCCGTATCACCACGGACCTCGTCACAGGCGCGCACGCAACGGGCGCACACGATGCAGAGGTTGTAATCGCGGTCGTAAAACGGGTCGTCCCTGTGGATCGGCAGGTCACGCCGGTGGTAGTTGAACGATGAGGTCATGTCCAGCTTCATAAAGCGGACGGTGTCTTTGAGTTCGCAGCGCTCGTTCTTGGGGCAGATGGTGCAGCGGTCGGTCACGCCGACATGCCGCTGGCAGATGTCCTGCGGGCCGCAGAGCTCAGCGCGATGGCAGGTCAGGCAGCCGTGCGGGTGCTCCGTCATGAGCAGGTCGGTAATGCCCTTCCGGAGGTCTACGATATCTTCCGTGTTGGTCTCCACGATCATGTCCGGAGCCACGGGGGTCGTGCAGGAAGCCTGGACGCCCTTGCGGCCGCCGGACTCGGTGGAAACGACGCACATCCGGCACGCGCCGTACGGCTTCATGCCCGGGAAGTAGCAGAGGTACGGGATGTAAATATCCGCGTCCTGAGCGGCCTGGATGATCGTCTGGCCGGGTTTGGCCTCGATCTCCTGGCCGTCCACCGTTAACTTGATCGTGTCGTCCGCCATGCGGCGCAGTCTCCTGGGATTTCGTTATTCGGGATGAACTCTCGTTCGCCGTGTACCCCCCGATGCGGGGCGACTAGGGCCTCATACGGGTTGGAGTAAGCATGTGTCCGACGCCGCAAGCGCCCGTCGGGCATTTTTTGTCTTCGAGATGGGAGCGGAAGTCCGCTTCGAAGTACTTCAAAGCGGACGAAACGGGGTTGTAGCCAAGCTGGCCGTGGCCGCAGAGCGACCCCATCCGCATGCTCGCGCCCATGCGTTCCATTAGGGCCAGGTCGTCTTCCCGGCCTTCGTTTTGCGAAATGCGTTCCAGCGTCTCGACCATGTGCGTCATGCCGAGCCGGCACGGGAAGCACTTGCCGCAGGACTCGAACTGGTTGAACGCCATCAGGTTGCGGGTCAGGTTGACGGCGCAGACATCCTCGTCGCCGATGATGATCCCGCCGGAGCCGAGACTGCCGGTGGTCTGGCCGATTGAATCGAAGTCGATAGGCGAGTCAAAACCTTCTTCGCCGATGGGACCGAACAGCGGGCCGCCGGCCTGGAACAGTTTCATCTTCTTGCCGTCCCGGATGCCACCGGCCACGTCTTCAACAGCCTCCCGGATGGTCAGGGAGCCCATGGGGATCTCGTACATACCCGGCCGGTTGACGGCCCCGGTGATGCAAAGGATCGCCGTCCCGGAGGTCGACTCGATACCGACAGCCTTGAACGCGTCTGCGCCGTCCCGGATGATCGTCGGCGCGTACGAGAGCGTCTTAACGTTATTAATGTTGCTCGGTTTGCCCCACAAACCTGCGGCGGCCGGAAACGGCGGGCGGTAACGGGGCTGCGAGCGCTTGCCCTCGATCGCCTCCATGAGCGCCGTCTCTTCGCCGGCTACGTACGAGTCGCCCGTGAGAGCGACCTCAACGTCGTAACTGAAATCGCTACCGAGGATATTCTTGCCAAGCAGTCCGGCATCGTAAGCGTCCTGCACGGCCTTTCGAGAGTTCTCGATCGGCAGCGTGTGGCCCTGTCGGATGAAAATGAAGCCGTTTGAGGAGTTGGTGGCGTACCCGGCGAGGATCAGGCCCTCGAGCAGGGTGTGCGGGCAACTCTCAAGGATGCCCTTGTCGTTGAACGCCCCTGGGTCGCCCTCTTCGCAGTTGCAGAGGATGTATTTGACCGGCGCCGGGTTGGGGGCGAGGAAGCCCCATTTGACACCCGTCGGGAAGGCCGCGCCGCCCCGTCCGCGCAGTCCGGAGTTCTTGACCTCGTCCAGCACCGCAGCCGGGTCCATGTCTTCAAGCGCTTTTTCCAGCGCGCCGTACCCACCGTTGGCGATGTACTGGGACAGGTTTCTGGGGTCGATATCTCCGGCGAGTTTCGTGGCCAGCCGTGTCTGCGGCCGAACCGTCGGCAACTCTGTGAGGCGTGACAGCGCACCAAGGCCTTCTGGCCGTTCATCGCCGTGCCATGCAAACGCCCGGTTGGCATCCGCCCTACCCGACTTCAGATGGCTTCCGACGACGTCGGGAGCCTCATCGGCGGCAAGGTTGTTGTAGAAGATGCGCGCCCCACCGGGCAGTTGCACGTCAATAAGCGGCTCCGCGTAGCAGAGGCCCATGGAGCCGACCAGCGTCACTTTGGCGTCGTCGCCGAGCGATTCGACCAGCGCGTCGTAGGCATCCTCCGCACCGGCCGCTTCTCCGGAGGTCCCGAGCCCAACGCGGACCCACGGCTTGTCGCCCGCAGTGAGGGAGACCCATTCGGCGTCGGCCTTCTGGCGGAGTTCGGAAAACGCTACCGACATATCGCCTCTAGTGGATGCAAAGGGGAGTTCCACACTAAGCGCCCTTTAGCCCGTCGACGACCGCTGCAGCCGAATCCGGCGACATGCGGCCTTTCATGTGATGGTCCACCGCTATCACCGGCGCGAGCGCGCAAGCGCCCAGGCAGGTGCTGTATCGAAGTGTCAGCTTGCCGTCGCCGGTCTCGCCCTCGCCCTCAACGCCAAGCTCGCTGTGAACGCGCATCATCACGTTCTGTGCGCCGTTCAGATGGCAGGATGGCCCCCAGCAAACGTCGATGGTGTGACCGCCGGGAGGTGTGAACCGGAAGTTCGTGTAAAAAGAGGCCACACTCCACACGTCGTTGATCGTGGAATTCGTGTGCGTGGCTGTCTCTTCTATCGCCTCGTCCGGGATGTAATGAAGTTCATCCTGAACTGCGATCAGTGACGAGAGTACGGTTACCGTCGGCTGCCGCTGGGAACCCAGCGCCTTGCGTGATCGTTCTCTCAACTCGCCGCTGGAGGGCAACTCGTCGCTGGCGGACGTTGTGCCGTCGCTCAAGCGTGGCTCCTCTAATCAGGTGATTTGGTCGGGAAAATTGGACTTTGCTACTGGCGTCACAAATATAGCAGGGCCACTCGGGGCCAGCAATCGCCCAACACGCTTATTTCGGGTCATGGGATGCGCCGTAATTCGAACCCCTGAAAACCAACTCACCCGTTCAGCAGCTCCAGCACCCGGTCGTGAAGCCGGCCGTTCGTCGCGACAAAATCCTCCAGGTCGATTCCCCGGGCCCCGGCGCGATCGGTTGCACGCCCTCCCGCCTCTTCGATGATCGTTGGCATCGGAGCGACGTCCCAGATGTGCATCTGAGCGTCGACATGGATGTCGATCCGGCCCGTTGCCACGAGTAGATAGCCGTAACTGTCGCCCCAGCCGCGATCCATGGAGACGGCCCTCCGGAGCCGGTCGTAGCCACGCGTCGTCTCGACCTCGTCGAAGCCCTTCACCGACGTGGTGGACATACAAGCGTCTCGTATATCCGCTACTTCGGACACGCGCGCCGAGCGTATCTCGTCCGGGAGCGTCTCCCCTTCTTGCAGCGGCGTCAGGTTGTTCGCCCACCACGCTCCGAGTCCTGAGCCCGCCCAAACGATCTCGCCTAACGCGGGGAAAACGACAACGCCAGCCGCGGGCTGGCCATCGAACTCGAGCCCGATCATGGTCCCCCAGAGCGGGACACCGCGGACGAACGACTTCGTGCCGTCGATCGGGTCCAGGTACCAGCGGTAACCCGTGTGTCCCGGTTGCTCTCCGAATTCTTCTCCGAGCACCGCGTCGTCCGGGAAAGAAGCGACCAGGCTGACGCGAAGCAACTGCTCCGCCTCCCGGTCTGCGTGCGTGACAGGGGACGCGTCGTCCTTCTGGTCGACAACGAGATCGGTCGCCTGGAAGTAACTCAGCGCGTGTTCTCCCGCCGCCCGGGCCGCGCCGACGGCGAACTCGAGCCGGGAGCGGAGTTCGTTCTTGTCCGGTCCTGACATCGCGTTCACCTATCGGCACACCGTGCCGGCGTCTTAGACCGCACCTTCCGGTGCGCCGGCCATGCGTGCGACCGCAACGTCTACCGTCGTGTCGCGCTGGATGGTGGGCGTGAAGGTGATGTCGTCGATCATCGTGCGCGCCGGCAGCGTCGCCGCGAGCAGGATGCCCTCTGCGATGTCTTCCGGAAGCATCATGGTCGATCGCGCCTCGGCGTCCGGTACGTGCGGGCGGTTGTTCAAAATGGGGGTGTCTACCTCGGCCGGGTAGACCGTGGTCGCCCTGATTCCCTGCTGCCGCAACTCAGTCCGCAGATTGTCCATGTACATCTTGGCCGCCGCCTTGGCCGGGCCGTAGGCCACTCCACCGAGCAACCCGCCGCGGAGCGCCGCCATCGACGAGACCAGGATCACGGTGCCTTCACCACACTCCAGCATCGGAGGAAGCAACAGCCGGGTCAGTTGCGCCGGACCCGCCGCGTTCACGGCGTAGACGCTGTCGAACTCCTCACGGGAGATCCAGCGAACGCTGCGGACCTTGGAGCTGTGGCCAGCGTTGTTGACGAGGATATCGATCCGTCCGTGCTTCTCCAGCGCGTACGCGGCCAGCCCCTCGACGTCGTCCTGTACTTCCATATCAGTCGTTTTGGCAGTGATTTTACCGCCGGATGCGGAGATCTCTGCGACCACATCGTCCAGCGGTGCCTGGCGACGCCCCGCGATAACCAGCTCAGCGCCCTCTTCGGCGAACATCATCGCAGCGCACCGGCCAATCCCTGTCCCGGCGCCAGTTATCAATGCGACCTTGCCGTCCAATTTGCCCATGGAACGTCCCCTCAGAGAGTTGTTTCTTGTTCGAAAAATGGAGAGGCAGCATGCCCCCAGATAATCCGAGAAAAGCCGCCGGAGTCTAGCACAGCCACACGCCCATCCAGACACCGTAGGGGCGGCTGATCGTCCGCCCTCGGGTCGATTGGAATCGACCCGGTCACACTCTCTAACCGCCCCGCAACATCACCGCCGCCAACTCACGCCCCATTCGGACGCTGTAGTTCGTGCCGCGGTCCTCCGGGTAGATCTGCGTGGTGTTCGCAAGGAACAGGTTCGCTAACGGCGTCTGGTGCTCGGGGAGATGCCGAGAGTAGTTCACTCCCATGACGGGCTGCGCCGCGCTCACCTTGTTGTGGTGCACCCGCGTGATCCATGAACGGTCAAACTCCAGGTTGAAGCGGGAGAGGTGTGGAGCGTACACATCAAGCAGCTCATCGGTGGACATTAAGAAGACCTCACTCTGACGCTCGACGTAATTTGTCAGGTAAAGCACATAACTGCCGCCGTACTTCTCTTTCGGCATCAGGTTCGTGTGCTCGATTAGGCCCAGGAACGGCACCTCGTGGTCGGCGATGTTCATCCAGTAGACAGACGTCAGCGGGCGCGTCATCTCCAGGATCATGACGACCGCGCCCATGTACTCAACTGCGCCCAGTTTCTCCAGATAGGCATCCGGCAGATCGACCAGTTCCGGGAAGGCGAACGATGGAGTCGTCGACAACACTAGATCGAAAGCCTCGTCGGTCTCTGTTCCATCCGGGTGTTTCACCCGCAATCCCGTGGCCGTTCCGTTTTCGACAAGCACCCGGGTAACCGGGGTTTCAAGGTGCACGGCGCCGCCCATCGATCTGATCCGCGCTGTCAGCGTCTCAAACACCTCGTCAAAGGAGTTGGCCGGGTAGCCGAGCTTCTCGCGGCCAAGGCGGTCACGCGACGCAAAGCGGGTGTGTATCTTGCTCCAGAACCAGGGCATGCCGACGGTCTCAAAACGATCTCCAAACTTCCCGCGCAGCAGCGGCTCCCACACCTTCTCGTATACCGATGCCCCCGCGTTTTCGCGAATCCAGGCGGCGGCCGTGGTGTCCTCGAGGGCGCGCCAGTCATCCATGCGTTGAAGCTTCTTGGCGACCATGCCCATGCGGATACGGTCGCGTAATGACAGCGCGCTGAATCGCAAGAGGTCTATCGGCGTGCTCCATCGGTACACCTTCTGGTTGGTATAGATGCCGACGGTGGAGGGAATCCATTGCATCGACTCCCCTATCCCCAGTTCGTCCATCAGGTCGAGGATGGCGTGGTCGTTGGTGAAAAGGTGGTGGTAGCCGAGCTCCAGGCGTCCGCCCCCCACCTCTATGGTCGACGCCTGTCCGCCGACGAACGGAGCGGCCTCGTACACAGTGACGCCGTGGCCGGCACCCGCGAAGTCGTACGCCGCCGCGAGTCCCGCGGCGCCCGCTCCGATCACACCTATTCGCATTCCTGTCCCTTCGTTTTCCTCAAGTAATCGGGCCGAACGGCGGCGCCGCGCTTTCACGCAAACCGTCGTCCCGCTGACCCTCCCGGGCCAGACGAGTCCGTCCCAGGAGTGTTTTCAACGACATGTGGTCGAACATGAGCATCACCAGCCCAAGCAGCGTCACCGGCAGCAGCAACGCGATGTGCGCCGTCAATACGTACGCGCCCGCCTCCGCCTCGCCGACGCCGAGCGCCACCAGCATCGCCGCTCCAAAGAAGTTGAACGGGCCAACGCCGCCCGCCGTCGACGGCACAACGAGTGCAAGGTTCGCTATCGCCATGAACAGACCGATCGCGGCGATCGTCTCGACCCGGCTTCCAAATGCGGATTCGATATCGAATCCAAGGGCGATCACGTAGAGCATCGACACTTCTGCGATCCAGATCGGCAGGGACAAAAGCAGCATCGCGCCCAGCGCTCGCGGTGTCCTTACAACCGTCAGGCCTTCGAGAAGCCGCTCCGACAAACCGAGCAGTTTGGCTTTGATTCCAGCGGGCACGAAGAACATCAACCGGCCGATGAGCCCCACCGTGGTTCCCGGATCAAGGACGACGATAGTGGCGATGATGGCGGTGACGCCGATAAACGGGAGCACGGACAGCACCAGCAACACCGGCGTCCCGCCCGGCAGATCGTCAGCTACCCGCCCGAGAAGGTCGCCGACAGGCAGCACCCACACGGCGGCGATTACAAAGCACAGGACGAAAACGTCGAATACCCGTTCGACCGCGACGGTGCCGAACGCAGCCGCCGGACTCACGCTCTCCCGCAGTCCCACGTAGTACGAACGCACGACCTCGCCGAGCCGCACAGGCAGAATGTTGTTTGCCATGTAGCCAACCACCACCACCGGGTATAACGCACGCCGTGGGTGGCCTATTAAAGGTTTGAGCAGGTAACGCCACCGGAGGCTGCGGAAGTACACAGCCAGGAAGTAGAAGCCCAGCGACGGGATGACGTACCAGAAGTTGGCCGCGCGCACGACCTCTTTTACGGCGTCGAACGGGAGGAACAGAAGTGCGAATACGGTGAGGAAGAGCGCGCTGACAATCAGCCCGGCCCAGACACTTCGCTGAGAGATCACCGACTTATCTTACCGCCAGGTCGGTCATTCCAGCGCCCTGAAAGGGATGTCGCGGTCGAAGTAGACAAAAGCATCCTCAGAGCCGATCGACTGTGACATATCCCTGTACAGGAAGAAATTTAGAGCGTTCTGCCATCGGGTCGGCCGGACTAGGGTATCGACGAACTGCTTCCAGCTGGTGTTCTTGTAGGTCTCCGGGAACCACTGGCGATGTGGGAACCTGCGGCCGTCCGTAAAGTCGTTTTCGAACGCCGATTTAGCGATGTTCTCGTTGCGCGTGTGCACGACCGCCACGGACGAATCAGACGGTCCGTCCGGGCGTGAGTAACCCATGTCTGAATACGAGACCTGCGAGTAGTCGCGGAGGTACCAGGTCCACGGCCATGTGAATCCGCTCGATCCATCAATGGTCACCCGCAGGTCGGCGCCCTCTCCCGTCAGGCTTGCGACCGCGGCGATCTCTCCCGCCAGACTCGCCAGCGCAGGCGATGTCTGCGTGTACACCAACAATTCGTTCGGCACATCAGGGTCCTGGTAGCAAGCGACCCAGCCCGTCCTGATCGTGAGTATCGCCATCAATCCCGCCACCGACACCCCGACAAGCGCCATCGCCTGACGAGAGCCGACGCGCCGCGTGAGCCAGAACAGTCCGGCAGCCAGGAGCGCGAGAACGCCGAAGAGGACGACAGCACCGGTCGGGACGTCCAATCCCGCGAGGCCGGGTTGCGTGTCGTTCAGGAATATCAACCGCCACAACACCATCACGGCGATCGGAACGCCGGCGAACACATACCAGCCGCCGCCAGCGAGTGTCGGCCTCCA
The DNA here is from genome assembly GCA_002730555.1 of Chloroflexota bacterium. GTDB lineage: Bacteria > Chloroflexota > Dehalococcoidia > Lucifugimonadales > Lucifugimonadaceae. Next base: position 140,545 of record PCAM01000007.1, on the reverse strand, counting down.
GTTGAGCGTCGTGACGAGATCGCCCAGGGCCTTGCCTCCGAGGAAGATGAACGGCAGCGCCACTTGTACTTCAAGCCACGGCATCTTCTCGCCCGCCGCCGAGTACGCGACGAAGGTCGCCAGCGGCCAGTAAGCGAGGAAGCGGGTGAATGCATCGCCCTTCAAGGCGTAATAAACGGCGCCCACCAGCCCGATCATCGCCGGGAGGAACTCGTACACACTCGTCAGCATCACATAGTAGAAATCGGGCTGATTCCCTCGTGCGACGCCTTGCTGCGCCACCCAGTAGCCCAGGCTCTGCCAGACGCCAGACGCTAGTCCGTTCCAGTTCGTAAATATCGTGCTGAAGAGCACGACAAAGATGCCTGCAGCGATCGCAAAGCCGGTAAGCCAGACGCGCCAGTTCCAGAGCACTCCGATGAGAATCGACACCACCAGAAGGAAGATCGTGATCGCTATCGCGACCGTTTCTCCGGCCCCGTCTGCGGTTCCCAGCGGCAGCCCGGTGGAGCTGTCGTTGTTGGCGAGCGTCAGGCCGAGCGCGCCCTGGATCAGTCCGGACGCGGCGCCGATCATCGGCAGGCTCAGGGTGGCTATTACGACCAGCATCCCGCCGGACGGTCCCCACTCAGATATTTTCCGGCGGCCCCATAACCATCCAAGGACATCGCTCCGCGCCATCACGAGCAACGGTATGGCGACCAGCGCCACAACGATGAATTGCGTCTCTTTCGTGGCGAAACCGAGCGCTACCAGCGCCGCCGTCAGGTAGACGTATCTGGGACGTCGGTTGTCCAGGTACCGCCAGACCATCGCCACCAGGGTTATCGTCCACACGGCCACAAATATGTCGTTGCGGGCGAACCGGCTGAAGTAGAGCAGTGACGGCGAAAACACCAGCATTCCGGCGATGACAAGCGCGGATACGTTTCCGAGCCGTTTACGCAGCAACAGCGGCGTCAGAATCAGTGCCGTGCCGAAGAGCGCCTGAGCCAGTCGTAGCGTGACCTCGTTGTCGCCGAAGAGAAAGAACGACCCAGCCGTGATGTGGAACAGGAACGGGCCGTGCATGAGCGGGTCGTGCAAGTATCCCGAACCGTTGAAGAGCTGCCACGAGAAGTAGCCATGAAGGCTCTCGTCGTGGTGGACGGCACGCCCCCCCAGATCCCACACCCTCATCACCAGCGCCACCAGGAAAAGCGAGGCGTAAGCGCCGAATTCCCAGCGATACGGCAGATCACGACGCCATCCGCGCTCGTTGCCGGGGGATGACTCCGGCGAACCAGCGCCTGATTCGCCGTCCAGTTCGGGTCCGTAAGCCGGGATTTCGGAGTGGTCGGTTACCCACTTCCCGTCTACCCAGCGGCCGCGCGCCGTTGTCGCTGGGGCAAAAGCCGGAGGTCTTCCGTATGGGGGCGAGATTATCGACTCCTCATCGGTCAATTCGTTAACTCCCGCCAACGTCAAAAATCACGTAATCACTCGGTCCGGGGCTGGTCGCGCCCACCGGGTAAACACGTTCGCCGATCCCAGCAAACCGATCAAGGTCAAGATCCGGGTAAGTTGACCGTTCACGCGGGCCGACCACTATGTAATCGATCTCGTAGCGTCCCAGAATTCCCTTTATCACTTCGATTTCCCCGGTCGAATATAACTGCGTCACGTCCGCTTCTCGCCCCTCAAAGCCAGAACGCCCCCCGCGCCACTGTTCCTCGTGGAAGGACCAGCCCAGCACGGTCGGGATGCCGGTGGCGGACGATACGCGCCCGACGCCGACGCCCTTAATGTCATAGCTATCCCCGACCGCCTCGACCAGAACGGCGTCCTCACGCGCATTTTCTGATAACCACTCAATGGCGTCGGACTCCGCCGGCCAGATCCGGGCAACGAAGGCAGTCCCATCCAGTGTCCGATCCCCGGAAAACCCGCCCGTCCTGGAGTCCAGGGAAGCCGCCGGGTAGTACAGTGCCCCTATCACCATTACGGCGGCGATCACCGCACCGGTTTCACTTGCGGAACGGCGGAATCCGATCCAATTTTCATGGTTCCGAATCCAGAAGTGAAGGCCGTACGCCCCGACGATCCCGAGCACGATCCACACCTGGTAGTACAGCTTGAACACCGTGTTCATGCGGCCGCCAAACAGGTCATTTATATAAAGAAGCTCCGCCCCGTAGACCATGTACAGCGCCATCGCCAGCAATCCTAGGGCGAACACCATCGTGTCCGGGCCTGTTCCGCGGGCGAAATGGAGCAGGGCGAGCATTGCCAGGCCGGAAAGGACGGCAAGCGGAAGCACGTTCAGGGCGCGAATCGGCAGGTCGGACACCGCAGCAGGGTCATTTGTGGCGAGATGGATGATCGCCCAGGCGACGTACGGAATCGCCAGCGCCAGCGAGACGGCGATCGCGGGGACGATATCCGCCCGTTCCTCCACGCCGGTTTCGAGTTCATGTGTCCAGGCCCATCGAATCCTTGACCGGTAGGCCCGAACCACACGCCCGGCGACCATGAACCACAGGGGCGCCAGCAGAACCAGGAACACCCCCCACACCGTGAGCAGGTGGACCGGTCGCGTCGCGTACTCCGCCGCGCCCAGCGGCGCGCCCCAGTCCACCTGGCTGCTGAACGATCCAAAGTAGAACGCGCCGTAGATCGCCAGGCCAAGCCCGAGCACAAGCGCGGTCGTCGCCAGTCCCCGCAGCACGGCGAGTTGGAGCGACATCAACTCGTCCCGGTACATCTTGACCACGACTACGACAAACACGAGTGCGGCAGCAAATCCCAGGTCCCAGGCGTTGATAAAACCCAGCGCTCCCACTGTGACCGAGAGGAACAACCACCCAGGCGGCCGGCCGATCATGCGGCCCGGTCTGCCGGTGCCGGGTGTCAGGAACAGGTTCAGCGCCAGCCCGAGCGCGAGCAGCAGGAAGGGGATCGATATAAGGTGTGGATGCAGATCCCCCAGCAGTAAACTGAAAAACGGGAACTCCTGGATGGTGAAGTCCAACCCGTTTCCCGCGTCGGCGATATGGGCAACATCGAACGTATTTATGACGCGCGATGAATGCCACCACCACCAGTAGTTGTCGGGCCGCCAGTTGTTGGCGGTCGCCCCGCCATCGACGCCCTCTACCGCCACGTCTTTTATAGCCAGCCAGTCGTAGAAGCCTTCCGAGCCCAACGACTTTGCGGCCCCAAACTCCCATAACCCGGCATAGTTCGACGCTACAAGTAGCAGTACCGCAGCGAAAGCGGCTACCGGCAAGGCGGCCCTGTCACGGATACGACCAGGGAGGATCAGGCCGTAGGCCACCGAAAACGCCGCCGACGCCGCCATGCCCGCTATCAGCGCCAGCGACAGGTTGAACCCGACAAACGTCGCCACACCGGACATCTGGCCGATGCCGCCGAGGATCCAGTATCCGAAATAGTAGTAGGCCACCGGTTCGCCGGCCAGCCAGGGGTCCATCGGTGGCGCGCCCTCCGAGATGGTGACCGCGTTGAGCATGAGGAGCTCCATCGGTTTCTCGGTGCCGGAGATCTCCGGATTGTGTGACCTGATAAAGGCCCAGGCAGCGAAAAACACGAGGAACAACAGCTCGCCTACGAGCAGCGCCGGCCACTCAGCACGCACAAAACGTGTGAATCGATGCCGGCGGTCGGAGAGGATCCAGGCGGAGATACCACCGAATGCGGCAGCCACAAGCCAGTACGCGCCGCCGGAGTTTGGCAACAGCCCGATATCGCTGAGGAGCCACACCAACCCTCCCACCAGGATCAGGCCAAATGGCTTGGCGAGCCCCGCGCCGCGGTCCCGCAGATACGGCAGCGCGATCCACGCGATCGGTAACGTCAAAATGCCGATCGCCTCGACGGTTATCAGCCAGCGCAGGGTTTCAGGCATCGCTTCTCAGTTGGTTAACGGCGCGCAGGAAGTGCGGGCGCCGATGTCGTGATTCTTCAAATACACATCTGTCGATCAGACTACCCAGAATACGAACCTCCGTTTCAAGGGGGATTCGTGGCACCCCGACCAGTTAGCCCAAAGATCAACCGGCGGCTTCCGCGTCCGTCTCCGGAAGCAGTGCGTCCACGAATTCGTCCGGGTCGAACACGGCCAGGTCGTCTAGCGTTTCGCCTGTGCCGATGAAAAGCACCGGTAACCCGAGCTCCCCGGCGATGGCCAGGACTATCCCGCCGCGCGCGGTTCCGTCCAGCTTGGTGAGCACCACCCCGTCGCACTCAACAGCCTCTGTGAACGAGCGCGCCTGCATCAGCCCGTTCTGACCCGTCGTGCCGTCAATTACCAGCAGGACCCTCTGCGCAAAGTCGCCCGCCTGGCGTTCGACTATCCCGCGCACCTTCTTGAGCTCGTCCATCAGGTTTGACTGCGTGTGCAGCCGTCCGGCCGTGTCGATGATCACCATGTTGGCGTTTCGCGCCCGCGCCGCTTCCATGACGTCAAAGGTGACGGCGCCTGGGTCGCCGCCCGCCCGGTGCGCTATCACGTCGACTCCCACCCGTTCGCCCCAGATCTGAAGCTGTTCTATAGCGCCCGCCCTGAACGTATCGGCGGCGGCGAGGAGCACCTTCTGGCCGTCGGCCTTCGCCGTGTGGGCCAGTTTGGCGATGGTGGTCGTCTTCCCTGCCCCGTTCACGCCGACGATCAACACGGCGGCATCCGCGACCTCTGACAGCGCACTCCCTGCCCCGGCGTCCCTGAGGCGCTTCGTCATCTCCTCACGCAGGAGCGTTCGCATCTCCGACGGTTCTGTCATACCTTCCTCGGAAGCCCGGTCGCGCAGAGTGTCAAGCAGTTCCATGGTCGTAACGGCGCCGACATCCGCCACGACAAGGGACTCTTCCAGCTCGTCCCAGAAATCGTCGTCAAGCACCGTTCGGCGGAACAACGATCCGATCGAACGAGACCATAGCGCCCCGGTTCTGGAGGAGCTCGATTCGGTCTTTCCTTTGCGCCGGAAAAGTCTTAGCAGGTCAGTCTCCCTTGCCCTGCAGGGCGGTAGTCGTTACTTGAGATGTATATGCCCCGGGCTGGAATACTCATTCATGGGCGTCGGCCGGTTTAGATTTCTTCGCCCCGGACCCGTCCGGGAGTTCTCGTAACTCCAATGCCCTGCCGGCCGCCATACGCTCGGCATCCAGCTTTCGGCGCCCCACTCCGGTGGCGACCGAGGTGCCGGCGATAATCACTTCCACCGCGAATCGCTCGTCTTCATGCTGGTCATTCTCCCGCGTCACCCGGTACGCCGGCGGGGACGCGCCATCGGCCTGGACGCGCTCCTGGAGCAGCGATTTCGGGTCCTTGGGCGAGCTTGCGCTCATCGCTGCGCTCAGTTCGGGTTCGAGCGCCCGGATGACGAAATTCGACGCCACTTCATAGCCCTGGTCTTCCATCAGAGCACCGATCACGGCTTCGAACGCATCCGCCACGATCGACGGCCTCTCACGTCCGCCGCTCACGGCCTCTCCTCGGCCAAGGGTCAGATACTCGCCCAGCCCGAGCCGCCGTGCGGCCGCGGCCAGCGCGCGCTCCCGGACCACGTGTGAACGGATCGCCGTCAGCTCACCTTCCGGGGCGTCCGGGGCGTCGCGGAAGAGCCGGTATCCGATGCCGGCGCCGAGAACCGCATCGCCCAGGAACTCGAGCCTCTCGTTGGACTCCAGTGTTTCCGTTGGGTTCTCGTTCAGGTAGGAGCTATGTGTGAGCGCGAGCCTGAGTAACGACCTGTCCTTGAAACGGACACCCAGTCGTTCCTCAAGCTCGCTCAGGCGTGCGTCATCCGCTGTATGCCCGTGCACGCAGGCTCCCTACTTGTCGTCGAAAACGCCCCGCGGCCACGGCGGCTGCGGGCGCTTTATCTCGCCGAAAAGTTTGCTGTCCCGCGAAAGAGCGATGAAGTGACGGAACGCCGCCACGGCTTCGTTCTTCGGGGGCGTGTAGGTCTTGACGAAAGTCGGCGGAGCGTCTTCAAACACGAACGTCGGCGTGCCGAAAATACCCAGCTCTGCCGCCCGTTCATGGTCCGCTCCAACTTTCTTCAACGTCTCCGGGTCGTCCAGCTCTTTTTCGAAGCTGGCCACATCCAGTCCGGCGTCGCGGGCGATCTGGAGGACCACGTCGCGCTCTCGGACGTCTTTACGGTCCACGTGTCGCGCCTCAAGCAGCGCCATGAAAAACTTGTTGTGCAGTTCACTGCCCTGGCTCTTTGACGCTTCTCCGCCGCACAACGCAAGCAATCCCCGGCTCTCGTAGTCCGGACCTTGCTCCCACGCCTTCCAGTCTTCTCCTTCTTTACTGTTCACCTGCTCGAGGGCGAAACTCCTCCAGGTGATCTCAAGCTCGTCACCAAGTTCTTCCTTCACGTCGGCAAGCCAACTGCCCGCCTGTTTGACCCACGGTCAGGTGAAGTCGATGAAAATCTCTGTTTTGATCTTGTCGCCTGTAGTCAAAGTAGGTCCCTCCGGTCTTCCGGGCATCCGATCTCTACACATCATCGCCAGACGGTCGGAAGCCCAGATAGTCTAGTTACGGCACGAAGTCCGGTCAAAAGCCGATTACACGTGCCGTTTGCCCAGAGGCGTTTGCCGGGACCGCCGCTAAACTGAGATCCGACCCCGATCACGCCCCGATACCACACCGCCCCAGGCCTCCATGCCCAACGTCGCCCCACTGATCGAACGCTCACTGCCGCAGGACATCCTTGATCTGCTGCGCTCCGCCGCGCTCGTGGCGTCTCAGGAGCCTGAAAGTGCGCGGGAGTTGTATCTGGTGGGCGGCATGGTGCGCGATCTCCTGCGGGGTGAGGGCTCTGCCGACATCGATATCTGCATTGTCGGGGACGGGCCTGGTTACGCCGCCGCTCTCGCCGGTCACCTCGGCGGACGGGTCACAAAGGTCTCGGAGTTTGGGACGGCCGCGGTCGAGGCTGGGTCGATGACCATCGACGTGGCGACGGCGCGATCTGAGACCTACGATCACCCGGGAGCCTTGCCGGAGGTAACACCGGCCGGTATCACGGAGGACCTGGCGAGACGTGATTTCACGATCAACGCGATGGCTATCGACCTTTCGAACGACGGTTGGGGCGAGTTGATCGATCCGCATCGCGGCATGACAGATCTGACGATGAAGCGCTTGAAGACGCTCCACCCGGCCAGCTTTGCCGACGATCCGACACGCGCGCTCCGGGCGGTGCGCCACGAGGCGCGCATGGGATTCAAACTTCAACAGGCGTCGATAAACGATCTGCAGCGCGATTGCCATCACTTCGACGCCGTATCCCCGGCGCGTGTGCTGGCGGATTTCAGGCGAATTCTGAACGAAGCGCAAAGGGCTGAAGCCTTGAGCCGAGCGGAGGACCTCGGAATTCTTGGCTGCATCTCGCCGGCGTTCCGTATCGCCGTCCGGTCTCTCAAAGCGATAGCGGACACGCCGGATCGCGAGCCCCTGTTCCACGTGGCGCTTATCGGCGCTCGCCTGACGGAAGCGGAGGCCGCGGCCCTCATCGAGCGGATCGACCCCCCGGCCGAATGGCGGGAAGCGCTGGGGTCGGGGTCGACATATCAGGAAATAGCATCCGTGCTCGAGCGGGCGGATCTGCGGGCGAGCGAGATCGCTGACCTGCTGAAAGGGTTCCCGGTCCTGGCGCTGGAGGCGCAACTCCAACTCGCCCCGGCGACCCGGCAGAGGACGGCGCTCCGATCTTGGCTGGAGGAGTTACGTTTCCGAGAACCGCTCCTTTCCGGTGACGATCTTCTTGCGGCGGGGGTGCCGAGTGGGCCGCTGGTTGGGCGGCTCCTGGACGAACTGCGCCAGGCACAACTCGACCGGGCTGTCGGAAACCGGGACGACGAGTTGGCGCTGGTAAAGCGCCGGCTCCCGATGATTCTGGCGGAAGGTGGAGGTCGGTAGAGGGCCACACCGAGGTAACGACGGATCGGATTTGAACGTTTCGACCACTACGCATCGTAGTTGCGGCCGGACGGGGGGTAGTAGTCACCTCTCTGCGGCGAACAAAACCCACCCTGAGGCTCTCGCAGGACGGTCAGTACAGCGTCACGCCGAACGGGCGGAGCTAGACCCGACCCTGCGCCCGCGCCGCCAGTCGCTGCCGGTGGAACAGGTACTGTTGGGCGTACGCGGCGTCCTCACCGAATCGCTCGCGCGCCATTTCGCCGACGGCGGCGTTGGACATCTTTTCGGGTGCCCCGTACCACTCCTCCATCGCACGCCGCACCCAACGATCCACCGGGAACGCCTCGCCCTGTATCAACGAGAACGCCAGTACGCAATCGGCGATCTTGGGGCCTATCCCGTCCAGGGCCACCAGTGCTTCACGCGCCTCTTTGTAAGGCATGTCCAGCAACCGTTCCAGAACGAAGTTACCCGAAGCAACCGCAACCGCAGCGCCCTCCAGGTAGCGCGCTCGGAAGCCCCAGGCAAGATCACGCGCCGCCTGTTCCCCGACGCTTGCAACCGCCTCAGGTCCCGGGAACGCAAAATCGCCCGGTTCGGGTCCGATACGCTCGCCTTGAGTCGCCGCCAACGCGCCCATATTAAGCTTGATTCGGGGGATGTTGGAGGCCGCAGAACATATGAATCCGCAGAGGCATTCCCACGGGTCCTGCCGAAGCAGCCGTAATCCCAGGTACCCGGACAACGCCGGCCCCAGTCCGGGATCACCGGCGTATTTCGCCCGCAAACCTTCGAGGTCGTAATCGAGGCCCAGGTACGAACGGATTTCGCCGACGTCGGCGGGCTCGCCAGATACAACTTGAACCAATAGCCCGCGATCGGCGGGCCGAACCTCAAGCACAGACCGCCCGACCACGCCCCGATAGCCACTCTCGCCCTCTAGCGAGTGCCAGCGGAACGCCTGTCCGCCATCGATAGTTCCCGGCAGATCAAACTCCGAGACCGGGAAGAAGGCGCCTCCCGTGGGAATTATGCCCGGGCTCGGGCTGCTCACTCCCCGGACTCGATGTGGGCCTCATCGCGCCACCGGCTCACCCGGGCGGCCAATTCGGAGGCGCGCACGATCTCCACGTCGCACCCCGGCAGCGCGTCCCGAAACGCTGCCCCGTACCCGCGCGTCGCCATCCGGGAGTCCAGGACGACAAACACGCCGCGGTCGGACCGACTTCGGATCAGCCGTCCAAACCCCTGCCGGAATCGAAGAACGGCCGACGGCACCGCGTAATCGCCGAAACCATCGTCGTACAGCTCGGAGCGGGCGGAGAAAACCGGGTCGCTCGGCACGGGGAACGGCAACCGAGCCATCATGAGCACCCCGATAGACGACTCCTCCAGGTCCACGCCCTCCCACAGGCTTGCGGCCCCCAGAGCGACCGTCGCCTTGTCGGCGTCCAGCGCCCGCATAACGCGGTGCGGCGGGCCGTCGATGCCCTGTGCAACAACCTTGATCTTCTGCGCCTGGAGCGACGATCTGATAGCGCTTCGCGTCGTGTTCAGGGCCGAATTGGACGTGAATAGAACGAGCGTCCGATCCCTGACCAGTGTGGACACGTCTTTAATGGCCTGCGCCACGGCTTCGTTGAAACCGGGGCGGTTGGGCTCCGGGATGTCCCCGGGAACCAGCACGAGCGCCGCCTTTTTGAAATCAAACGGGGAGCCGAGGGCCACCTCGTTCCCGGAATCGACACCGAGCGTCTCCCGGACCCTGTCGAAGCGACCCTCGTCGGCCAGCGTCCCGCTCGTCAGCACAACGCAGTGTTCACGCTCAAACAGCGTCTCCCGCAGTGACGGTCCCACGGCCAGCGGTGCCCCACTGACGGCGATCGGTCCGTTTGGCGGTCTGCTCGAAAGCCAGCACACCATGCCGTCTTCTGGCTCGGGGATGCCCACCCGCAACCCCCTGCGCGTCTCTTCGATGGACTCTTGAACCGCCGTAACGTTCAACCCGATGGCTTGCAGGTTCCGGGACTCAAGCGACGATGGCGCCCGCTCCAGGGCGATACCGATGTCGCGCAGACCAAGCGAAACGGTGGACACCGCGAGGTCGTAGTTCTCCCAGGCGACTTCGAGGTCGGACCAGGCCGGCTGTCCCCGGGCCGCCTCGGTGATCCTCAAATCGTTGCCGGAGAACCCGCGCCCCGGCGTGGACGCCGCCATGGTGTCGCGCAGCGAGCGGAACAACTCCGTCGCGGCCGATCGCGCCCTGCCGACCGCATCCAGCAGTCCGGTCGCCAGTCGTTCAGTCTCCGGATCGGCCTGCCCGGCCGCACGCAGCGCCCTGATGGAGTCGCTCACGGCGCCACGATCCCCGGACAACCCGGACAGGTCGCCTTCGATCTGTCGCTGATCGACGCGGAAACCGAAGTTACTGGTGGCAACAGACTCCAGGTGATGCGCCTCGTCGATGATCAGCGCGTCATGCTCCGGCAGAAGCCCTCCACCCATGACCAGGTCGGCCATCAGCAGCGAGTGGTTGATGATGACGATGTCCGCGTGGTGCGCCCTGCCGCGCGCGGTGCGCAAGAAGCATGGGCCGTCGGGCGCCGGGCAACCGCGTGCGCCCTGCGCCGACATCCGGGTGACTGCCGCCTGGTCGTCCCGGTTAAGCCGCAGTTCAGACCGATCTCCGGACGCCGTAGTTTCCAGCCAGACCATCGTTTTGGCTAATAGACGAGCCTCGGGGATCGTCATGTCGGCGGCGCTCTTTGAATGGCTCCAACGCCGATAACACAGGTAGTTGGAGCGCCCCTTCAACTGGGCCACCGTCAGCGCTCCCTCCGGGTAGCCGATGGCGCCAAGCACCGCCTGCGCCGCCGGTATGTCTTTGGCGATCAACTGCTCTTGCAGATTGATGGTGTTGGTGGACACCACGATCCTCCGTCCGCCGGAAAGCGTGTGCAGCGCAGCAGGCACCAGATAGGCCATCGACTTGCCGACACCCGTCCCGGCCTCGACGATCAGGTGCTCCCCGTCTTCAATTGCCGCAGCTACCAGCCCGGCCATCCGCTCCTGCTGCGAGCGGTGCTCGTAGTCCGGCAGCTCACGCGACAGGTGTCCGTCCGCTCCGAAAACATCGGATATCGTGGTGCCCTTCGTTGCATCCCCCGGACCCCCATGAATTTTGGGATTCTCGGCCCCCGGGTCGCCCAGGGTTCCAACGCACGCCTGATTCACGCGCAACCGACTGCTGAGATCGCGCGGGTCGGGCCTGATCTCCCCCGCCGCCTGGAAAGTGGCGGCGGAGTCCACGTGGTCAAGGATTCGCCCGGCGAGAACCCCGGTGCTCCAGCCGGATGCGGCGGCGAGGCGACTGAACTCTGACAGCACCCCGGGCGGCAGTTCGGCGAGTTTATCCAGCATCAACAGGAACAGGTCGCGCGTCACCAGAGCATCTGACAGGGCACGGTGGGGGGCATCGTGTACCAGCCCCATGGCGATGCCGAGGCCGCCAAGGTTGTACTCGGTCGCCCCCGGAATCAGCGCGTACGCAAGGTCGTATGTATCAAACGTCTGGGTCCGCGGCGGAACGCCATTACGGACCAGGAACCCGGCGTCGAACGCCACGTTGTGGCCGATCATCGGGTGATTACCGAGGAACTCGATGAGGCCGGGCAGGATCTTTTCTATGGGCGGGGCGTCAGCGACGTCCGCATTGGATATCCCTGTCAGGTCCGTAATAAAAGGAGGAATATCGCGGCCCGGGTTCACCAGCGCGCTGTACTGCTCGATCTCCTCCCCGCCCCGGAACTTCACGGCGCCGATCTCGATGATCTTGTCGCTGCGCCCGTCCAGTCCGGTCGTCTCCAGGTCCAGAGATACCATTACCGTCTCGTCGAGGGGCCCGCTCAGGCTCGGCTGCCAGCCCGGGAACTGTGTCATTGCGGGCTGCCCCGAGTATCCCGGGCCTGGCCCTGAGGTTCTCCGCCTCGAGTTTCAAGGTAACGAAGACGGCCGACATGCAGATCGACGCCCGCCTTCACCCCACCGGCACGGATGATTTCCGCAAGTTCGGCTGCATTGCGCGGGTCTCCGTCGATCTCCGTCACGCCAGACCCCAGCCCGTGTACAGAGTGCGCGTCCGACCCGCCCGTGGACGGATACCCGAGAAGCGTCGCTACATCCACTGCGAACTCGTTATCTGCTTCAGGGGTCGCGCCGTTCACGACTTCAAGTGCGTGCGCGTGCTGCAGCAACGGGATCTGTGCGGCGGCCTTGACATCGCCCGGCTCCACCCCGGCTTTGCGCGTCAGAATGCAGCGTTGCGGCCCGGGTGCGTGCAGATGTCGGAACGGGTGCGCCAGCACGATGGCCGCTCCAGAATCCCTGGCACGTTCCCCTAGAAGCGGGAGCTTGCGCATGTCCGAGTGATATCCGTTCTCGCCAATGACGAGCGCATGGCCCGCATCCGTCTCGACCTCCAGTGCACGGAACAACCGGACGCCGGTATCGCCGATCGCTTGCCTGATCTCGTCATCGGTCCAGGAATGCGTGTGCTCCGTCAGGCAAACGCCGTCCAGGCCGAGGCGGCTCGCCTCTTCGATAAGCTCTTCCGGCCTGAGACTGCTGTCCCCGCTGCCGCGGGTTGTGTGTACGTGAAGGTCTAACAGCAAGAGCGGGCTAAAGCCCCGCCTTCCGGAGTGTGAGTTCGATGTTGTCCGGTGAGGGATCGAGTTTTTTGGCGTCGATAGCGGCCATCACCTCAATCACGGCGTCGGTTACCGGAGTAGACACGCCCGCTTTTCTTCCCGTTTCGGCGACGAATCCGTTCATGAAATCGGTCTCAGACCGCCGCCCCTTGGCAATGTCCTGTGCCATCGAGGACTTCCAGTTGACGCCGTCCGCTCCACCGGGAATGAGCATGTTGTCCAGCTCTTCGTAAACATCACCCTGATCCGCGCCCGCCCATGTGTCCGCAGACACGCCCCGTATGTTCGCCAGATTAAACCCTGCGGCCAATCCCACTCTGGCACACTCGTTCAACAGCATGATCGTTATCTGACGTCCACGCGCCGTGGAGACGACCTCGATACCGCCCTGGGCAGTCATGGCCTGGACAGGGTTGCCGGAAGCGTTCTGGCAGAGCTTGGTCCAGCGCTCACCAAAAAGGTTGTCGGTGGCGAACGAACCATCGACCACCGACATGATCTCGGCCAACTCTTCCGTGCGCGGGGTGATTGAGCCGTCATGTTCTCCGGCTCGGAACACGTCGTGCCCGAGTTCCCGTCCCGTCTTCTCCGCGCCCCGTATGACAATTCCCGGTTCCCAGACCGCCACCGATATCCCGGACATGATCATGCCGAGCGCACGATGCGCCCCCACGGTCTCCGCAAGAGCGCCGTCCGTCCAACAGTTCTGGGAGGCGACTATGTAGCCCTCGGGTTTCACCAGGCGGTCGATGAACGCCCCTGCCCATCTCGTGTCATACGCCTTCATGGCGACGAACCCGATATCGAACTCGGCGCCCGGAATCAGGGACTGCGCCTCGTGGATGTGCAGCGCCCTGACCTCCTGCGTGAAAGGCTCGTGTGGCCCGGTCGCCGAAATGCCGTCCGCCTTGATCTTGTCGATCTGTTCCGGCCAGCCGTCGATCAGGGTGACATCGTGGCCGTCTTTCGCTAGAAAGGCACCGATGTAGCAGGCGATCGCGCCGGAACCGATGAAACCTATCTTCTTCCTGGCTACTGGCAACGGGGCCTCCTCACACGTGGATAACGGGGACATCCGGGGACTCTACTGGCACTTGCGATATGTGCTGTAACGCCGTCCCGGGAACCGGGTGCCGAGTATACAACCGGGCAGTCACACTGTAGTCATTTGGACGGCCTTTCGCGCCTCGCGAACCCGCCTTTCTATGAATTCGAGCGCAGGGTTGAGCCGGATCGCGATGGCAAAGCCGCACACACGGCCAGCGACGGGTGTATCATCCCGCTCGGTTCGTTCCGAATTTCGGTTAGCAATTTACCCACCTCGCGCGGTGCGCGCGGGCGGCGCCGGCACATTGGCCATGGAGAGAACATGAAAGCCGCACGACTGACCTCCCCGCAGACCTTTGAGATGGTCGATATTGAGACACCTTCGGTCGCAGAGGGGGAAGTGCTCATCAAGGTGCAGGCATCCTCTGTCTGCGGCAGCGACATCCACAGCCAGTACCACGGCCTCGCGAAGGAAGAAGACTACCCGCTTCCCGCCGGCCGCCCCTGCCACGAGATCGGCGGAGTGGTCGTCGAGAGTAAGACCGATGAGATCAACGTCGGCCAGCGGGTCGTCGTCCTTGCAGGACCGACCTTCGGCGGGCTGCAGGAGTACGTGGCCCAGACCCCGGACAAGGTGCTCCCGGTCCCGGACGACGGACCGATCGATGAATGGGTGATGTGCCAGCACTCCGGCACGGTGCTTTTCTCCGCCGGCTACTGGAACAACCCCGCCGGCAAGACCATCGGCGTGCTCGGCCAGGGCGGCATCGGACTCTCTTTCACCATGCTCGCCGCCGCCCAGGGTGCCGAGCAGGTTATCGGCATCGACCTCGTGGAGGCCCGGTTGAACAAGTCCACGGAGATGGGCGCCTCCAGCACGCTCAACCCGGACGACGTCAACCTTGTCGAAGCCGTGAACGACCTGACGGACGGACAGGGTCTGGACTATGTAGTCGACGCCTCCGGCGCGGCCGAGGGGTTGAACACCGTCGTCTCCATCGTGAAGCGACACGGCACCATCATCAACTTCAGCCTGCTCGGCGGCCGTTCGACCGATTTCAACCACTCCGCATGGATGCGAAAAGCGGCGACGATCATCCCGACCCAGGTCGCCGGAACGGACCGGCCGACCGACACGATCCGCCAGATGATCCGTATGAAGGAAGTCGACTACGTGGATCCGGGAAAACTGATCTCCCACAGGGTCGGTTTCGGCGTTGATGACATCCAGGGCGCTTACGACATGTACTCCGATCACAGCGATGGAGTGATCAAAGTCGTAATGCAACAGAACTAATAAATCCGTCTGACCGACGTACGTTTCAGACGGCCCACAGGTGCAGCGCACACGACGCGCGAAAGGAACTTGATCTCCCAATGAAAGCGGTACAGCTAACCGGACCCCGAAAGCTCGAGTTCATCGAGGCGCCAGACCCGACCCCGGCCGAGGGACAGGTCCTCCTCAAGATCGAGCAGGCATCCGTCTGCGGCAGCGACACCCACCTTTCGTACGAGCCGACGCTGCCGGAAGAACGCTACCCGTCCGTGCCGGGTGCGCCCTGCCACGAGATAGCGGGCACGATCGTTGAATCCCGCAACCCGGACTACAGGGTCGGCCAGCGCGCCATCGTGCTGCCGGACTACAACCCGGAGACCGGCCCATCCGGCGGCGGGCTGGCCGAGTACATCGCAAGCAGCCGGATCATCGCCCTCCCGGACCACGGCGGTCTTGACGAGTGGGTGATGTGCCAGCCGTCCGGAACGGTTCTTTACTCCGCCCGCCAGTGGGGCAACGCATCCGACAAGCGCATCGCCATCCTGGGCCAGGGCGCGATCGGTCTGTCGTTCACGATGATCGCTGCGGCGCAGGGTGCCCGGCAGGTGATCGCCATTGACCTCGAGGACTACCGGCTTGAGAAGGCCTCAGAGCTCGGCGCAACAGACACCGTCAACGCCGACAAAGAAAACGTCGCCGAGGCCATCCAGGAGTTGACCAAGGGCGAGGGCGTGAACGTTGTTGCGGACGCCTCCGGTGACCCCGAAGGCCTGAACCAGGCCGTCAGCCTGGTCAACAGGTTCGGCCTGATCGTTGGCTTCAGCCTCGTATCCGCCACCGAACCCGTCGTCTTCAACCACCAAGCGTGGATGCGCAGTGCCGCCCGTCTGGCGCCGACAGTGTCCGGCGCTTCGCCAACCCCGACCGAGGCCATCCAGAAGATGGTCGCCCTGCGGGAGCGCGGCTGGGCGGATCCCGCCAGGCTCATCACGCACAGGGTTGGCTGGGACGGCATCCCGGACGCCTACGAGATGTACGCCAACCGGTCAGACCAGGTCATCAAGGTCGTGATGGACATAAACGGCTAGACGGATTCGGAGACAGGGATGAAGGCCTATCGGTTAACAGGACCGCGCCGTCTCAATCTGGTCACGGACGCACCGGATCCGACGCCCGAGGACGGCGAGGTCGTCCTAAAGGTCCAGTACAGCTCGATATGCGGCAGCGATGTCCACTTGAACTACGAGCCAACGCTCCCGGAAGAGCGTTACCCGATGTTCTACGGATCTCCCTGCCACGAGATCGCCGGTGTTGTTCTGGAATCGCGAAGACCCGGGATCGAGGTCGGTACGCGCGCCATCGTCCTGCCCGAGACTGCGGTTTCTGCCGGAGGGCACCGCGGCGGCGGGCTGGCGGACTACATCGCCAGTTCAAAGGTTATTCCGCTGCCGGACTACGGGAGCACCGCTGACTGGCTGATGTGCCAGCCCGCGGGCACCGCCCTGTACTCATCTCGGCGCTGGGGTTCGACCGACGACAAGCGCATCGCCATCATGGGCCAGGGCGCCATCGGACTGTCGTTCACCAACATCGCTGCAAACCAGGGCGCAGCACAGGTGATCGCCATCGATCTCCTGGACTACCGCCTGGACAAGGCGACGGACGTTGGGGCGACCGACACGATCAACCCTGACCGTGACAACGTGATCGAGGCCATCGAGGAGATCACAAACGGCGAGGGCGTGGACGTCGTGGTCGATGCTTCGGCCGATCCGGACGGCATCAACCAGGCCGTCCAGATGGTCAACCAGCGCGGCCTGATCATCGGCTTCTCCCTCATCCCGACCGAGGAGCAGGTCATATTCCGTCACCAGGAGTGGATGCGCAAAGAGGTTTTCATTCATCCCACAAGCTCAGGTGGTTCCGCCACCCCGACCGAGGCGATCATGGCGATGGTCGATCTTCGGGACCGGGGATGGATGGACCCGTCGCAGTTCACGACGCACCACTTCGGGTGGGACGACATCCCGGAAGCGTACGAAATGTACTCACACAGAAAAGACAACGTCATCAAAATCGTCATGGAGATCAACCCTGAGTAACGGCGAGATTGTAGAGTCCATATGAGGGCGTATCAGCAAACGGGCCCCCGCCGGTTGGAGCAGGTCGACGTCGACACCCCGACGCCTGGGGACGGACAGGCCCTCGTCAAAATCGATTGCGGCTCGGTTTGCGGCAGCGACACGCACATCAACTACGAGCCTGCGCTTCCAGAAGAGCGATACCCGCTCGCCCCGGGCGCGCCCTGCCACGAAATCGCGGGCACCATCGTCGAAAGCCGAAATCCGGACCACCCGGTCGGTGAGCGCGTAATCGTCCTGCCGGACCCGTCCTCGCCGGGAGGGCCCGGCGGCGGGCTCGGGGAATACATAGCGAGCCGTCATTTGATCCGGCTCCCGGAACACGGCACGACGGAAGACTGGCTGATGTGCCAGCCCACCGGAACCGTCCTGTACTCGGCACGGCGCTGGGGCCACTCCACCGACAAGCGCATCGCCATCATCGGACAGGGCGCCATCGGATTGTCGTTCAGCATGATCGCCGAGCGCACGGGTGCAAAACAGGTAATCGGGATCGACCTTCTGGACTACCGCCTCGACAAGGCGCGCGAGGTCGGTGCGACACACACTGTAAACGCCGATAAAGAGAACATCGTCGAGGCTGTCGCAGAGATCACAAACGGCGAAGGCGTGGACGTGGTCGTTGACGCCTCTGCCGATCCGGAGGGCCTCAACCAGGCCGTGGGTCTGGTGAACATGTACGGCACGATCATCGGCTTCAGCCAGATCCCCCGCGACCAGCTTCCGACGTTCCGGCACCCGGACTGGATGATGAAGGAAGCCCGGATCATCGCCACCGGATCGTTCATATCGCAGACGCCGACCGAGGCCATCGAGTCGATGGTCGAACTCCGTGATCGCGGCTGGCTCGACCCGTCGGTCTTGATTACGCATCACACGGCCTGGGATGACATCCCGGACGCCTACGAGATGTATGCCGGACACACGGACGGCGTCATTAAGACCGTGATGGACGTCTCTGGCGCCGGCGAATCGCAGGTCAAGACATGAAGGCATTTCAGCTAACGGGTCCGCGCACTTTTGAGGAAGTAAACGCCCCGGACCCGGAGCCCGAAGATGGCCAGGTACTGCTCAAGATCGAGCACGTTTCGATCTGCGGCAGCGACACGCACTTGAATTTCGGCCCGGCTCTTCCGGAGGAGTCGTATCCCTTCGCCCCGGGCCTCCCATGCCATGAGATCGCCGGAACGATTGTGGAGAGCAAGAATCCGGAACACGCGGTCGGGGGGAGAGCGATCCTACTGCCGGCCTTCGCCGCCGAGGTCGGCATAACCACCGGCGGGCTTGCGGAGTACATCGCAAGCGAAAAGGTCATCCCCCTCCCGGACTACGGCGAAACCTCGGACTGGGTGATGTGCCAGCCGGCGGGAACGGCGATACAGGCCAGCCGTGAGTGGGGCACCACCGACGACAAGACATTCCTCGTGATGGGACAGGGCGCTATCGGCCTCTCCACGACCGCAGTGGCGTACCGGATGGGCGCGCAGAAGGTGATCGCCGTCGATCTCGACGATTACAGACTGGACAAGGCGTCCCAACTGGGTGCAGAGGTGACGCTGAACGCGGATCGGGATGATCTCCTGGAAGCCGTGATGGACCTGACCGAAGGCGAAGGCGTCGATGTCGTCGTGGAAGCCACCGGCGATCCGGACGGGCTTAACGTGGCGCTCGGACTCGTGCGGAAACGCGGCACGATCATCGGGTTCAGCCTCGTGCTGGCGACCGATCCTACGATCTTGAGACACCAGGAGTGGATGCGAAAAGAAGTTCGCATCCTCCCGACCAACGCCGCCGGCGCTATCGACCCGGTGACGCCGATACGTGACATGGTCGGGCTGCGGGACCGCGGCTGGTGGGACCCCGCTGAATTGATAACCCACCGCGTCGGCTGGGACGAGATCCCGGACGCATATGAGATGTACGCAGATCGGACCGATGGAGTAATCAAAGTCGTGATAGCTATCGAGTAATTAACGTTGAGCGCACGGCAGGCCCACATCGAATCGGAAGTCGTGCCAATCAAGAACGGGCATTTAAGCCAGAAGGGAACACTCTCCAGATGAAAACCTACCAGCTCACAGGCCCACGCAAGCTTGAAGCTACGGACGCCCCGGATCCGACGGTCAACGACGGGCAGGTCCTGCTTGAAATCGAACACGTTTCGATCTGCGGCAGTGACACGCACCTACGTTACGAGCCGGTCTTCGCTGAAGAGCAGTACCCGTTCACGCCCGGTATGCCGTGCCACGAGATCGCGGGAACAATCGTCGAGTCCAAGAACCCGGCGTACGCTGTCGGCCAGCGCGCCATCGTGCTCACGGACCGCGTGATGGGCGGAGAGGCCACATCCGGCGGACTTGCCGAGTTGATCGCCACCAGCCGGGTGATCCCGATTCCGGACTACGGAGGCACGGATGAATGGATCATGTGCCAGCCGTCCGGCACGGTCCTGTACTCAGCACGGCGCTGGGGCACGACGGATGACAAGCGTATCGCCGTGCTCGGGCAGGGCGCAATCGGTCTTTCCTTCACAATGATCGCCGCCAACCAGGGCGCCCAGGAAGTGATCGCCATCGACCTCGAGGACTACCGGCTTGCCAAGTCCGAAGAGTTCGGCGCAACCGGGACCATCAACGCCGACAGAGAGAACGTCGTCGAGGCGCTCGCAGAGGCCACCGGCGGCCAGGGTGTCGACGTCGTCGTGGACGCCTCCGGAGACCCGGACGGCATCAACCAGGCGGTCAACCTCGTCAATCCACGGGGACTCGTGGTCGGCTTCAGCCTGGTGTCATCCCAGACCGAAACGACCGTGTTCAGGCACCAGGAATGGATGCGCAAAGAGGTCCAGGTAATCCCGACCGGTTCCGCCGGCTCCGAGGACGCCACATCTTGCATCGCAGACATGGTCGCCCTCCGGGATCGCGGCTGGATGGACCCGTCACGGCTGACGACCCACACCCACGGCTGGGATGAAATCCCGGAGGCCTACGAGATGTACGCCGACCGCAAAGACGGCATCATCAAAACGGTCATTTCCGTCAAAGGGTAGTCAATCGCTTGAATATCGCCGTTCGCCATTCACGGGCGCCGGCAAGTGAACACACGGAACCGGGATTCGTCGGCAGGTGACCCCTCCAGGTCGCTGAAACATTGTGGCCGGTCGAATCCCGATTTCTGTATCAGGCGATTACCTCGGCCAAAAAGCGCGCCGTCTGCCTTTCGACAAACTCGATCGACTCGCCCGTTGCAGTGTCGATCTCTATATTGCGTTCGACTCGTTGAGCGTCCTCGTAAGTTTTGTGCGAGAGAATGTAGCGGACTCCGCTTTGGCCCATGATTTTTCTTCAGGCGGAGGCCAGTTCCAGGTGCGCAGGGGTCCGGCGAACGTCAACAGGAACGACCCGCCAGTTAAGAGTGCGTGAAACACCGCTGAGAAGTGCGCTCCCACTTTTTCTTCCATAAATCCCAGCGCGTGGTTGAACGCCACGGTCAGATGAAAACGAGCGTTGTCCGCAAGATCACGCCCGCTTCCCAGGCGGAATTCGATCTCGAGGACATGGCCCGACACCACCACGCCCGGCAGTGTAAGAGCGGCCATGGTCTCCCGTTCTGTGACGACGCCGTCCGGGAAACCGACCCACTCGGCGAAGGCACGTTGGGAGTCAACATCGGACCAGTCCCACTCGATCTGTTGTCGATTCATCGCGATTGTCCGAACTTGAATTGGTTCGACGCCACTTTAAGCACGAATCAGGAATAAAATGCCCGGGCGGGTTCTATCTTGCTGACCCGAAATAATGGCGGGGCGAACGGGCGACGATGTGGGAAGTCCGATTCTGACGCCCTTAATCCTGTAAAAGAGGCGGTCAAATATATGCGAGCAGCACGAATGTCGGCGCCACACACCTTCGAGTACTTCGAGATGGACACGCCGGTGCCGGCAGAGGGAGAAATCCTTCTCAAGGTCCAACAGGTGTCCGTCTGTGGCAGTGACACGCACATGTTTTACGACCAGGTACTGCCGGAGGAGATGTACCCGAGTCGCCCCGGCTCGCCGTGTCACGAAATCGCCGGAACGGTAGTCGAGACACGGGTGGAAGGCATCGACGTCGGCCAGCGAGCGATCGTTCTCTCCAGCTTCCGAAACCCGGACGCCCTTGGCGGGCTGGTCGAGTACATCAATATCCCCGGGAACATGGTCATGCCTGTCCCGGACGATCGCGGCCTGGACGAGTGGTTGATGTGCCAGCCAATGGGCACAGTGCTTTTCGCAACCAAGCTCTGGGGTCCGACGGCTGGTTTACGGATAGGTATCGTCGGACAGGGTGCGATCGGGCTGTCGTTCACAAACCTGGCGGCGGCGCAGGGCGCAGCGCAGGTGATCGGTATCGATATCCTCGACTACCGACTCGAAAAGTCGAAGCAGATGGGCGCTTCCGACACCATCAACCCGGACAATGTCGATCCACTTGAGGCGATCGCCGAGCTCACAGGCGGGCGCGGCCTGGACGTGGTCGTTGACGCCTCAGGGGATCCGGAAGGCCTGAACCAGGCGATCTCCTACGTCAACCAGTACGGCAAGGTGCTCGGATTCAGCCTGATCAGCATGAACGCCGTGGTTCCGTTCAAGCACATGGCGTGGATGGGCAAGGTCGCCACCCTCATCCCGTGCTCTTCGATCAGTTCACCGGACCCGACCGGCGATATCAACGAAGTCATCGCACTGATGGACAAAGGTTGGATTGACCCGTCCAGGCTCATCACGCACCACATGACCTTCGACGATGTCCCGCAAGCTTTCGAGATGTACTCCAAACAGCAGGACGGCATCATCAAGGCCGTTATGGCCGTGAACGGGGGCGATTAACCCGCGGTTCTGGCCCGGACGTGTCATAATCGCCGCTCCAGAGAATAAACATGCAATACATGTAACTAACCACAGGAGACGAGTATGCCGCTCGAAGTTGGGACGCAAGCGCCCGCTTTCGCTTTAAAAGACAGCGACCGAAACGATGTCAGCCTGAGTGACTACTCCGGCAAGACGGTCGTCCTATCGTTCTACCCGGCCGCGTTCTCGGGTGTTTGTGACAACCAGGTTTGCGCATTCCGGGATTCGCTCTCCGATCTGAACAATGCCAGCGCCGATGTCCTTGGAATCGCCGTCGACAACTTCTTTGTTGCAAAGGAGTTCAAGACCAAGCACAACCTGAACTTCCCGATCCTCGTGGACCACACGGCGTCGACCGCGAGGGCTTACGACACGGTGCTTGAGAACTTCGCCGGGATGGACGGTTACACGGCCGCCAACCGGACCGTTTACGTAGTTGACGGCTCCGGCACGATTCAGTTCGTGTGGCGGGGAGAGAACCCCGGGATCGAGCCGGATTACGAGGCAGTCAAGGCGGCGGTGGACGGGCTCAACTAGACGTACCCGAAGTCCACGATCACATGAAAAAGGCCCCGGCGTTCTGCCGGGGCCTTTTCGCGATTCAGAAGAACGGGGCCCGTCACATCACACCCGTGAGACAAGCACCGGGATCACAACGCCAAAGACGATGAAAAACGCCCCGAACTGCGCCAGCAAATGGAGGCGACGTCCCTTCATAAGCAGCACCAGCACCGGCGCCATCAGCAACTCGATCACCAGCACTCCGCCCACAAACACACCGTCACTCACCTCGTCAGACACCGCCGCGTACGCCAGCGCCGTCACGATGCCGATCACCGGCCAGATCAACAGCGCCATGCCGTGCATCATCAAGATCACGCGCGCCAGGTTGTTGTTTTCGCTATCGGCGGTCTTTACGAAGCGCGGGGGGTTGGACACGAACATGAGCGAGATGTGGGCAACGAAGACGAGCGCCATCAAAGTGCCCGCCAGGAAGCCGACCACGATGGTCATGTGGTGGAGTCCCGGCTCGCGTGCGCCCTCATTGTGGATTTACGGACCGAATCCGGCGGGTCCCACCGACGAGTTAGGAATGAGCAAAGGCCGTGCTGCATCTCAAGCATCAATTGCCATGCGACCCCGACCTCTCGGCTCGGGGCCAGGGCGAACATGCTTGGCCCGGCGCCGGACATCAGTATCCCCATCGCTCCAAGGCCACGGAAGGTTTCGCGGATCGACGCGTACTCCGGGAAAACCTTGTCTGCGTACGGCTCAAAGACATTGAAGAAGAACTGCGCCGGCGCATCTCCGCCGCCCCTGATTCGGCCCGCCAGCTTGTGCGTCAAGACGCCGCGTGTGTGGTCCGATGCGACGATCTGCCCGTAGAGCCGTGCCGTCTTGTCCGGCAGATCGGACCCCGGCGCCACAACGACCATCCACTCGATATTGGCATGGGCCAGCGGCACGACGTGCTCCCCCCGTCCCTGCACAAGCGCCGTGCCGCCGCTTAGAAAGAACGGAACGTCGGAGCCGATACCCGCAGCGATGTCCTCCAGTTCCGGTAGATCGAGTTCGAGCTCCCAGAGCCGATTGAGACCGTTCAGCACGGCCGCGGCATCGCTTGAGCCTCCGCCAAGTCCGGCCGAGACGGGGATACGCTTCCCCAGGCTGATATCCACGCCCCGGTTCACGCCGGCCGCTTCACGCAACTTTAGCGCGGCGACGAACGCCAGGTTGTCATCGCCACCAAGCTCCGGGTCGTCGCATGAAAGCGTGATCTCGTCCGACGGACGCATCGCAAGCGTGTCGTGCAGATCGATGGTCTGCATTATCGACACGATGTCGTGGTGCCCGTCGTCACGCTTACCAAGCACCTCCAGGGTCAGATTGATCTTGGCGTGCGCTTCTAACTCAAAACCCGGTCCGGAGGTCATCGGTCGTCGGGCCCAGAGGGTTCTGCGGAAACGGTCGCCACCCGCGCCTCATAGAGCCGCCCCCACTCCGCAATAGACAGGGTCCGAGGACGCCGCATCGAGTCCAGTTCCGCCCGGGCGATGATGTCGGACGCCTCGGTCACATCGATGATTAAGCCCCGGGCCAGCGAGTTGTGCAACTGTTTGCGCGGTGCCTTGAAACCGGCCCGCACAAACTTGAAAAACCCGGATTCGTCGTCAAGTTGCAGGGGCCTGTCCGGGCGACCAACCAGGCGGATAACAGAAGATGTCACCTTGGGCGGCGGAGTGAACGCAGAGCCCGGCACGTCGAACAGCACTTCTGGCTCCGAGTAGAAGCGGGTGGCTACCGAGAGCAGCCCCATCTTCCCTTCCGGGGCCGCCATCTCAAGCGCCACCTCGCTTTGAATCATCACCACGATCTCGACCGGTGCGTCATCAGACTCCAGGAACCGCCGGATGATGTTCGCTGCGGCGTAGTACGGCAGATTGGCGACGACTTTGTACGGTCGTCCAACGATCTCCGGGATATCGCCGCCCTCGGCAAGGTCCAGGTCACGGGCGTCGGACTCGATCACCCGAACGTTGTTCGTAGCCGCGTACCGCTCGGTCAGCATCGCCGCCAGCGCACTGTCCATCTCGATCAGTACCAGCCGTTCGGCCTTGTCGGCGAGCATCCCCGTGATCGCGCCCCGGCCTGGGCCGACCTCAAGGATCGTTTCCCCCGGCTCGATCCGCGCCGCTTTTACGATGCGCGCGGCGATAGAGGAATCTATCAAGAAGTGTTGTCCCAGAGATTTTTTCGGAGATCCGCCCGGACGGCGTTTTGCGCCGGACGGTACGGATCCCCGATTAACGTTCTGGGAGTGGTCGTGCACCTTCATTTCGTTCGAACAACGCGAGTATGCGCGTAGATAACGACTCGAGCCAGGCCAACCTGCGTCACCCGAGGTGACTCACTTACCGCTGCTTCCTTCCGGATCTGACGGGGTTCACGAGGCCTCGCCGCGCAGGACCCAACTCTCAACACCGTATCTACGACGTAGTGACTAACGTGTCCGGCCTCCTGAAGGGATTAAGCCCTGCTGAAGCGGATTGCAGGTACAGGACACCGCTAACTCCCCGCCTAGCACGACCACCTTCCAGTATACGGTGCTCGGGGCCAGATTTCGGCCCGTATTTTCAATCTTCACGTAGTCAATAATCCCGGGAAACGTGTCACAGGCCCTCTGGATACACTATGTGCATGCCTCAATCAGTGCGTAAAGCCGTAATCCCGGCGGCCGGGCTCGGTACCCGCTTCCTCCCCATCACGAGCGCCGTCCCAAAACCGCTGCTCCCAGTCATCGATCGACCGCTCATCCACTACGCCGTCGCGGAGCTGGCGGCGGCGGGGATACACGACATAGCGATGGTGCTTTCGCCCGGGTTTGAAGCCGTGGCCGGGTATTTTGAGCCGAATCAGACGCTCATGGGGGCGCTTGAGGAGCGTGGCGATGAAGAACGGCTGGCGCAGCTCAAAGCGATCAACGACATGGCTGAGATCACCGTCATCGAACAGACCGAAGCCCGTGGTCTGGGGCACGCCATCCTCATGGCCCGTAACTTCATCGGGGACGAGCCGTTCGCCGTACTTCTACCGGATGATCTGATCTGGTCAGCCGCCCCGGCCATCGCCCAGTTGTTGGGAGTGTCGGAGGAGCACGGCGGCAGCGTACTGGCGGCCAAGCGCGTCGCACGGGAGGCGATACCGAGCTTGGGAATCATCGACGCCGACCCGATGGGTAACGACGTGCATCGCGTCCGCGGGTTGATCGAGAAGCCTTCTATCGAAGAGGCGCCCAGCGACCTGGCGATAATCGGCCGTTACATCCTCACACCGGGCGTGTTCGATCGCATCGAGCACGGACCGGCGGGCGCGCTGGGCGAAATCCAGGTCACGGACGCCATCGCCGCAGCCATCGGCGTTGAGCCGGTGCACGCCTGCGAGTTTGAAGGCGACCACATCGACGCCGGCACACCCCCGGGGCTGTTCGCCGCCAACGTCTATGAGGAGCGCAGGCGGGCGATGGCTTCGTAGTGATCTCAGGGTTAAGGCTGCTTACGGACCCACCGCCCAAATCCTGACCCCGAATCGAACGGACGAAGAGCGCAACGAATCAATGACCTCGAAAAGCTTTTCCCACGCTCTTAGGAAACAACAAGAAATGTGCCATATCGCCGGGTTCCGGTCCGGAAAAGACGCCTATTTCGGTACGGACCACGGCCCGCCGATCACAAACGGGCAGCGTGAGCGTTTCAACGGGCTGGCGTATTTTGTTGAAGCGCCGAACTTGCTCTCAGGTTGACGCCATTCCCGGTCGAAGGGTCGACAGAGATTGACATCCCGCTTTCCACCGACGGCGCTATATCAACACATCGCTGGAGCACGGTCTCGTTTGAAATTAGGGGGGGGCAGAAAACGCTCACCGTCTCCCGGGAAGATGAAGGCGGCCCGCTCTTTCGGCCGTTCATAGATGGGACTGTGGGCAGCGGGGCCTACGCCGTGGAGCGCTACCTGGAGGTCCATCATCTCGACGGCGGCGACGTGTGGCTGGACTTCAACTACGCATACAACTCGTTCTGCCAGAGAACGTCTGTATCCGGATCCGGAGCACTAAGGGCGGAGGCCGGATCCCGGCCCTTCGAGAGCCTCTGGACACGGTTTTGGGAAAGTGTCACCCGATACAAGGGCGGGCCGCTGCCCGCCCCTACGCGTTCACGCCCACGCGCCCTAGTCCCGCTCCAGGGACAGCACCGCCATGAAGGCCTCCTGCGGCACGTCCACACTGCCGATTTTCTTCATCCGCTTCTTCCCCTTCGCCTGCTTTTCCAGCAGTTTGCGCTTTCGCGTCACGTCGCCGCCGTAGCACTTCGCCAGGACGTTTTTGCGCATCGCCTTCACGGTTTCACGGGCGACAACGCGGCTGCCGATGGCCGACTGTATGGGGACCTCGAACATCTGCCGGGGGATGAGCTTCTTCAGTTTCGTTACCAGTTCCCGTCCCCGCGACTGCGCATTATCCCGGTGAAGCATCATCGATAGAGCGTCCACCGGCGTGTAGTTCACGAGCACATCCAGCTTCACCATGTCGCCCGGGCGTGGCTGGCCGATCGAGTAGTCCATCGATGCATAGCCCTGGGACCGTGATTTAAGCTGGCTATGGAAGTCGACCAGCAGCTCAGCCAGTGGCATCTTGTACTCGAGCAGAACGCGAGCGTCCGCCGTCGCCGAACCGCCGTCATCTTTCCGTTTGGTGTCGACCGACTGCAGGTACTCCATGCGGGTGTACTCGCCGCGACGGGTCGTTACCAGCTCCATGACGGAGCCGATGAACCGCGACGGAGCGACGATGCTGAGATCCACCCACGGCTCGAAGATTTTGTCGATCTCCTGGATCGAAGGCATCGCGGACGGGTTGTCCACGTCTATCTCGTCGCCGTTGGTCATAAGGACTTTGTAACCCACACTGGGCGCGGTGGCGATCAGGGTCAGGTCGTACTCGCGTTCAAGGCGCTCCTGTGTCACATCCATGTGGAGCAACCCGAGGAAACCGCAACGGAAGCCGAATCCAAGCGCGGCGGACGACTCGGGCTCAAACGAAAGCGCCGGGTCGTTCAACCGCAGCTTCTCAAGCGCCTCCCGCAGCTCCGGGAACGACTCCCCGTCCGCCGGGTAGAGGCCGGTGTAAACCATCGGCTTCATCGGCTCGTAGCCGGGCAGCGGGTCGGTGTGTGAGGGGCCGCCGGTCGTCATCGTGTCGCCTACACGGCAGGCGGCGACATCCTTGAGACCCGTTGCGACATATCCGACCTCGCCGGTCTCGAGCGATTTTGTGCTAGTCATCCCGGGGCCAAAGAAACCGATCTCAAGCGCTTCGGCCGTCGCGCCGGTCGCCATCAGCCGGATCGCTCCCGCCGTATCCAGTCGGCCATCCACGGCGCGAACGTACGCCACCACGCCTTTGTAAGAGTCGTATTTGCTGTCAAATATCAATGCCCTGAGCGGTTCTGCCGTCTCGCCCTTTGGCGACGAAACGCGCTCCACGATCGCGTCCAGGATTTCGACCACGCCCTCGCCCGTTTTCGCCGATACGAAAACGAACTCATCGTCCGTGAACCCAAACGCCGAGGCCATTTCGCTGGCGACCCGCTCAGGTTCCGCAGCCGGGAGGTCGATTTTGTTGACCACTGGAATGATGGGGAGGTCGTACTCCATCGCAAGGTAGATGTTGGCAAGCGTCTGGGCCTGGATGCCTTGCGTGGCGTCGACCACCAGCAGAGCGCCGTCGGACGCAGCGAGGCTGCGCGACACCTCGTACGTAAAGTCGACGTGCCCGGGTGTGTCGATCAGGTTCAGCTGGTATTCAAAGCCGTCCAGCGGTTTGTACGACAGCCTGACAGCCTGCGCCTTGATAGTTATCCCGCGCTCACGCTCCAGATCCATCGAATCCAGATGTTGCGCGGTCAGTTCCCGTTCCGAGACGGCGCCGGTGGCCTGCATCAAACGGTCGGCGAGCGTGGACTTGCCGTGATCGATGTGGGCGATGATGCAAAAATTGCGTATGCGCGATAGGTCCATTAAAGGAATGATAGGCCGTGCAGGGCTTGAACACACCCGTATGAAGCCCAAAACCGGTCTCAGGCATTCCCGATCTGACCGACGATCAGTCCAGCGCCACACCAACGGCGCTGCCGATGCCGAACGTCACCGCGGCCGCCACCATGCCGACCACAAACATACGGATGCCCCCGCGGGCAACCGAGTTGCCGGTAAAGGCCGCCATCGCACCGCCCACGATCAATAGTGCGACCGATGCCGCAGCCGCAGCCACAAGCACCGCCGTGGTTCCGCCGGCAAAGATGAACGGCACCACCGGGAATATTGCCCCGACGGTGAACGCCAGGAACGAACTCCACGCCGCGCCCCAGGGCGACCCAAGCTCAGCCGGGTCCACGCCCAGCTTCTCTTTCGATAGCGTGTCCAGCGCAGTGACCCTGTCAGACATGAGCCGGCGTGCGATCGCCTCCGCCTGTTCCTTCTCGATACCCTTGCTTTCGTAGATCTCCGCTATCTGCTCCGCGGCCAGGCGCGGATGGTTATCTATCAGGCGTCCTTCGAAGCGGATCAGGTGCTCAAACATTTCCCGCTGCGAACGCATCGAGACCCACTCTCCTGCGGCCATCGAAAACGCCCCGGCGAACAAACCCGCTATTCCGGCCAGCAGGACAATATCGGAGTCGCTCGTGCCGCCGGCGACGCCCATCACGAGGCTGACGTTGGACACCAGTCCGTCGTTGATCCCGAGCACGGCGGCCCGAAGGCTGCCGCTTGAACTGGCGCTGCGCCCGATGGCGGTGCGTATTCCGTCAAACGCGCCCGGGCCACCAAGTCTCGCCAGTTCTTCCGCGTGCGCCCGCGCCTCATTCTTAAGCTCGCGTAGTGATGGATGGGCAGCGTAAGCAGCGACAACCCGTTCCTCGCCACGCATGAGAAGCGGAAGTAGCACCGCTCGTTCCGATCCGATGAGTCGTGAAGCCCACCACACGATCCGCAGCTTTAATCCCATGCCGCCCCGCCGTATCGAGTCCGGGTCCGCACCAAGCTGTTCAGCCCATTCGTGGGCGTGTTCCAGCTCTTCCTGCGCCAGCCGGGCGTACCCGGCGGCCTTCACGGGATCCGACTCGGCGTCCGCAATGCGCCGATAAAGCTCCGCCAACTCCAGTTCGTGGGAGAGGTAGGCGCGCAGATCTGCCGGGTCCTGGGGTATTTCAGTGTTGAATGCCATCGGGAGCTTGAATGTAACAGAGCGGACCTCCACATCTCTCCCGGAGCATCGTGAGGATTGCCACACGATGCCCGCCGGAACTGGAGATCAACGCCGTATCTTATCGGCCTCGTCGAGCGCTAGTTTCAGCCTGGTGTTGGCTTCCGACATAGCGGTTTCTACCTCCACAAACAGGTCGACCAGCGTCCCCTCCACGAGCGCCTGTCCTCCGTGTTGCATGGCGCCAAAACGCAGCATCATGACTTCCCGAATTAACGAGTGATATTCCGTCGAAGTCGTCCCAGGCAGTCAGGTCGCTCTCTATTGCGGTCCCCGTGTCTCGGAATATCGTCACAAAAGCGCCCTTTGAGCCCTCTGCCGTCGGAAACACAACAACCGCTCCATCCGGTAGTGCCGAAGCCACTTGAGACATGTCCGAACCCACTGCAGCTACGGATCGCGGATATCGCTCAAAAATGGGGTCGGTGGCTGAAAATACGTTTCGACCCCGGACCTTCCACATGCGGCCGTCAGCAATACGGCGATCGATACCTCCGACGTCCGAGCCGTTTAGTTACCGGTTGCTGTGGGTCGCCGATAAATGCTACCTGTATGATCCGCTGCGTCACGAACCATCGCACTGCAACCAACACTGGGATAGCGCCCGCGCACGGGCCAGCCAGAGGCCGATGACACATCAAGTCATATACGAATGCCCCGACGGGCCGCCGTTCCCGGTCGATTGGGCCGATGACGACCTCGCTCACTCCAGTTGGCGCTGGGATCAGGTTCACAATCCCACGCCGTTGACACCCCTGGCGCAAGACCTGATCGCCCTCAAGCGCCAGGGGATGTACCGCGGCGGTGAGGCAACCGGACGCCCGTTTTACGAAGAACGGATGTACGCCAACGGCTACGGTTTCTCCCGCTCACTGGAAGGCGACCCGGCCGCCACCGACCATTTCCAGAAACTGGCAGAACGCGATTTCCAGCTGCGTGTCGACCACCTCACCGATCTTTGGGAGTCCACTTATCGACCCGAAACTGAGGCGCTGACGACATCGATAATGGCCTGGGCGGGCAAGGACGATTCGTTGCTCGATCTGCTAAGCAGATACGACCAGATCGAAAACGCGTGGCGCAGGTGCGGCGAGCTGCACACTATCTCCACAGGACTGGCCGGCGTTGCGATGCGCGAGTTCGATGAGTTCTGTCGCGAAAAATTCGGCGACCAAGGCACGCACATCGCTGTGGGGTCCGTCTCCGGCATGCCCAACATGTCGGTCGAGTCTGGCAAAGCCCTCTGGGAGCTTTCTCGGCAGGCGGCAAACCGACCCACCGTCGCTGACCTGCTCCGCATGCAGACCCCTGAGGCGTTCCTGTATAACCTCGATGGCGTGAGTGAGGGTCCGGCGTTCCGGCAGGATCTGACGCGTTTTCTTGGGATCTGGGGCCAGCGTAACGAGTCGTACTACGAGATCGGCTTCCCGGCCTGGTCCGAAGACCCCGAGTTCGTCATATCAATCATTAGTACCTACCTCGACGCTCCTGAAGAGCAAAACCCGTCAGTCCTCCATGAACGCGCCGTCCAAGTCCGCAAAGCCAGGACCGAAGACGTGAAATCACGCCTGACGAGCCGGGACGATGTCGATGAATTCCTGATCGGGCAACGTCGGGCCCAGCAGCACACAGTCCTGATGGAGGATCACAACTACTACATCGACCAACGTGCCTACACCTCGCTCAGAACCCCTCATCTGGCCATCGGGGTGAGGATGGTGGCGGCAGGCGCTATCGATCAAGCGGACGACGTGTTCTATCTCCACATCGGAGAGATCAAAACGCACATCATCCGCCCGGATCAGACTTACCAATCGCTGGTCGCAGAGCGTCGGGCGAACCGTGAAAAATGGATGCACGTCCTCCCGCCGCCGATGATCGGCGGAGACGCTCCGGTCTTTCCAAATTCCGGTCGCCCAAGATCACACGAACACGATTCGGAATCGCCTCCCACGATCAAGGGCCTACCGGCCAGCGCGGGGACGGTTACAGGCACCGCCCGCGTCATCCTCACCCTTGACCAGTCGGATCGCCTGAAACCGGGCGATATCCTCGTCACATACGCAACGGCGCCGCCGTGGACACCGCTGTTCGCCATAGCCGGCGGAGTCGTCACAGACGCAGGGGGGCCGCTTGCCCACTGCGCCGTCGTCGCTCGCGAGTACGGCATCCCGGCGATCGTCGGGGCGCCTGGCGCCACATCGATCGTCAAAGACGGCGTGAAAATACGCGTCGACGGCGTTACGGGTGTCGTCACTATCGAACCGTAAATACCGGGCGCGTCTCGGCTCGTTACGAAGTTTTCACATTCCGGCGTTCGAAGATGTCACAAAGCTCATGCATTCTTCACGCCGCGACCGATAGCATCCCGAAATCCTGGAAATTCCGGGGACCTCCCAAGACATTTCAGGATCCCGGGGACCGCCGCCACCAGGGCAGCGCTCCCGACCCAGTGCATTGGTTGAGATTTGAAACCTTACGAACGGCTCCCGGAAATAGTCATGGCCAAACAGTGGCGAGAGCGCGACCCGTTCATCGGGCCGATGCGGTTCGACCCTGATCGGCCCGAGCAGAGCCCCTACCTGGACATCTCGGGCGGAGGACGGCAAGTCGTGCGCGACGGAGATTGGATTGTCCGGGACACGTACGGCCGTTACTCGGTATCCCCGACATCGGAGTTCGAGGAACGATTCCAGCGCGCTTGAGCGCTTGCTGCCCATCAATTGCAGCCATGGCACGTGGCTCGCGTAACCGTCGCCAGACGCCGTTTCACGGGTTCGCTATCGAGCCGAGCGCGAAACGGGGCCGCCAACGCGGGAACGAAGACGACCCCTGAGTCGAACCGAAGTAGGCGGCCCGACCTGCGTCCAATTTACAACGCCCGACCGCGCGATGTTTGGGGTAACGGTGCAATCCAGGGCTGGATTTTACGATTGGTGGGGAAGGCGGGATTCGAACCCGCACGTCGATTAAGACACATGCTCCTAAGGCATGCGCGTCTGCCATTTCGCCACTTCCCCGTGAAGTCCTAGCTAGATTCGGAATATAACCGGTGATCTGGCTAACAGGTATTTACGTCTAGTAGTGTTTCGACGCGTAATTGATGCAGTTCTACATGCCTGAATCCGGAGAAACGTCACCATGACGCAAGGCCCTGCATCGATTACAACTCAAGGTGACATCGGACGCAACCTAGACAGCTTCCGGGGGGCTATCGCTCCGCCGTTCAATAGCGCCAACACAGCCGCCACCTACACCGAGAGTGTTCGCCAGATCGTGAAGTATCTGGTCAAGACGGCGTTCGTGAGGTAGGCCAGGCCCACGATGGGCTCATCCCGGGCGCACTTAAGTGCCTCCTTCCTGTACTATTGGCGACGCTGGACTTAACTCATTTAAGGCTTGTCGGGCATCCTGAAATCTCCCTTTTGACCACTGCCCTGAACCCGCGCATGCAACTGATCCTGCACGGGCCGATCCTGAGGATGTTGGCACGGCTTGCTGCCCCCAACGTCGCCGCAGTGGCCACTACCACTGCCGTCACATTCGCTGACGTCTATTTCATCGGCCGGCTCGGGACAACGGCCCTCGCGAGCCTGGCGATCGTGTTCCCTTTCCAGACCCTCATGGGGATGATGTCGAACGGCGCCATAGGCGGTGGTGTCGTATCATCGGTCGCCAGGTCTCTTGGCGGGAGCGACACCCGCAAGGCAGAAAGCGCCGCCTGGCACGCCATGGTAATCGGCACTTTCATGTCGATCCTGTATGTGGTCGTGCTGGGGTTGTTCGCCAGGCCCGTATTTTCACTGATAATCGGGCCGGGTGAGGTTCTGGACGGTGCGGTCGATTACGCCCACATCGTATTCGGTGGGGCCGTTATCGTATGGCTCGCCTTCATGTGTTCAGCCATACTGCGTGGTACCGGAGAAATGGCGATTGCGGCCAACGCCATCATCGCTGCCAGCATTTTTCACATCCCCCTGTCTGGTGCCCTGACCCTGGGATGGGGGCCGTTCCCAGACCTGGGCATCACAGGTCCGGCTACGGCGATGGTCGTGTCTCACGGGCTTGCGGCCCTGTATCTCTTCGCCCAGGTGCTGGGCGGAAAAGCAAGAATAAACCTACGCCCCCATTATTTTTCCTGGACTCCGGTCAAGGACATCATGAAGGTAGGTGGGCTGGGGCTGATCAACAGTTCCGGCCTGATACTTACGGTTATCGTCGTAACAGGCTTCGTCGGGAGATTCGGCGACGATGCACTCGCCGGATATGGTTTGGGCAGCCGGCTGGAGATCACACTTGTGCCTCTCGCGTTCGGTGTGGGCGCCGCCCTGACAACTGCGGTAGGTGCCAATTTCGGCGCCGGACAGATTGCAAGGGCAAGACAGATCGCCTGGACGGGAGCCGGGGCCACGCTCGTCGTGACATCTATCGCCGGTATCTTGATAACGTTCATGCCGGGGATCTGGCTCAATCGTTTCACCACAGATCCGGAGGTCTATGCAATTGGTGCCTCATACCTGGGCATCGCAGCACCGGTATACGGAATTTTCGGGGGCGGTCAAACCCTGTATTTCGCGAGCCAGGGAACGGGCCACATGGTCCTGCCGGTGCTCATCACGTACACCCGGTTCCTCGTGGTGGCGGGATTCGGTCTGGCCGCAACAATCTTCGATTGGAGCCTCACCACAGTTTTCGTCGGCGTTGCGACCGGGCTAACCGTAATCGGCGTTGGCCAGGTGTTGAATGTACTGCGCGGACCAGGGTGGAAGTACGGTTAGTCAGCAGGTCGTCGGTTCGAATCCGACAGGGTCCACATCTGAGGCCAGACGGAAGCGGTAGCTGTGAGTTCTACCTTATCGTCCGACCGGGCCCACCGTGCCGGCTCGCTCCCAGCCAGAATCCTGGCCGACCACGTCTTGCATCTTGCATAAAGATCACTGAAGTGTCGGGAGTGATCGGAAGGCCGGAGGGCGTCCTTCTTGATCTGCCGGCCGTTCCACCGGTGATCCCGGGCACCGTGTCAGTGCCCTGGAATTTTAGGCGGGTCAGTCCCTGTCGGTAGCCGATCCCACCGCCGGGATCGAAGGCGTTGGGGCCTCGATCGGCCGGGATTGATAACGGATCGAATACCTGCGTTCCCGGATAGCGAAACTGAGTGCTCCAGCCACAATCAGGAGTACGACGCTCACACCGAGTACCTGATCGTACGAACCCCAGATATCGAACACGACTCCAAAGACGACGACAGCGAGTCCACCACCGAGCTGGTGGAACATGTTCACCAGGCCGTTGATGGTCCCCAGGTTCTTCAGGCCATAGACATCTGCCGTGAGGCCGGTCGTGAGTGGAACCGTCGCGAGCCACGACGCACCGCCGAGCACTGCGAATGTCCACAGAGCAACTGTCCCTGGCAACATTATCAAACACAGCACCGCCAGTCCCCGAATCAGATAAACCGCGCCGAGCAGATTCTTTCGCTGCATTCGGTCAGACACCGATCCAACAACAATAACGCCCAACGCGTTGATGGCGCTGAGCGCCCCGAAAGCGAGAGCAGCGGTCTCAATTGATATGCCCTCCGACCCGGCCCATTTGACGAAATGGACACCGATGGACGCCGTGGTAACACCGCAAACCCAGAACCCCAGAGAAAGCTGCCACATGGGGGCGGAGCGAAACGACTCCCGCCAGTCACGCGTCTCTAACGGACCAGGTACGTGTACTGGAACGTCGACACGGCCCGACTCGGGGCCCGACCCGCCGTCCGGTTCGAGATCCATTTCAGAGGGATCGTTACGGACGATCATCGCCATCGCCGGCAAGCCAAGGCCCAGGACGATCAATCCAAACACAAACCAGACCGTTCGCCAGTCAGTAAGGATCAACAGATACGCCGCGAACGGAATCATAATGATCCCGCCAGCCGAACCACCGGCCGCCACCAGACTCAACGCCTTCCCCCTGCCCAGCACAA
Organism: Chloroflexota bacterium; assembly: GCA_002730555.1. Classification (GTDB taxonomy): domain Bacteria; phylum Chloroflexota; class Dehalococcoidia; order Lucifugimonadales; family Lucifugimonadaceae. Next base: position 104,755 of record PCAM01000007.1, on the reverse strand, counting down.
ACCAACGTGAGAGCACTGAGGTGCTTGGCGTCGGGAACAGGCCAGCGGCCACGGAGGAAAGTAGCACGCCGTTAACGAATATCAAGACATAAACATTCGGAACGGCCGCAATCGCCATCGTTAGCAGACCTAAGAGGGCGACACTGGCGATCATTACCCGTCGGCCCCCGTAGACGTCAGTCAAATGGCCCGCCAGGGGCTGAACTAATCCATTGACCGCCCACCCAACACCGGATGCGACCGAGATCAGGCCGACGCTGGTGCCGAACTCTTCTTCCCAGGTCGGGATAAAAACGCCGAATCCCGTCCTGGCGCCCACCACAACGAATGTGGTGAAGAACATCGCAGCGACGATGTACCAACCATAGAAGATGCCCTGTCGTTCTCGCTCAAGTTCGGTTTTCCCGTTTGCCAACAAATGTCTCCGTCGGTGACTGGTACGGCACGTCCTAGGCCGGGCCCATCATTGACCCGCCCCCTGACGCCGTACCAGGGGTTATGTTAGTTCAGCCGCCTGCGGGAACGCTGGTATGAATGTTTCTGGCGCCGGCGGCCTGTAGCCCAGGGAGCTATGAGACCGAATCGTGTTGTACTCCCTTCTCCACATCTCGATCAGTATCTGCACCTCCTTGAGCGTGTAAACGATTCCACGATTCAGAAACTCATCGCGGAACTTCCCGTTGAAGCTCTCCGCGTAGCCGTTCTCCCATGGGCTACCCGGCTCGATGTAAAGCGTTCCTGCCCCCACGTTCTTCAACCACTCCCGCCGGGCAACCGCCGTGAACTCAAGTCTGTTGTTCGACCAGACGTGCCCCGGCACTCCCCGGAACACAAACAACTCCGTACCTTCCGAAACGACTCGCGAGATCGACGATATCCCCGACGAGAGGCTCCTCGTCGCCTGGCGGTTTCTACTGACGGCGTTGCGTTGTTCTCGGCTGGCCAGGTACTTTGCAGGCCCTGCGCTCTGTTACACCGAGGCGCACACGGACATGTTCGATGTACTTACGACGGCTGGAAGAGCTTAGAAGTTTCCCTCGGATGCTTCTTTCAGGGTCAGCCTGTCCAGGGTTAACTCCGCAACGGCTCTCTTCAGCCTGGCGTTCTCCTTCTCGGCTCACTCCCGCCCGGGCTTTTCCCCGGGGCCTTTCAGGACCCACGTCTGGCGCTGCGTATAATCGCTACTCCCGTCAGATACCCCCGCCCGCATGCGCGCCGCCGGGGATCCTGAGTTTCAACAGCGACGGAACCTCACACGTGGCGACAAAATTCCACGAAGGAGACAACCTGAATGGCGGAAACCAGCTTCGACCTTGTGGTCATCGGCGCCGGACCCGGCGGGTACCATGCCGCCATCCGCGGCGCACAGTTAGGCCTCAAGGTCGCGGTTATCGAAAAAGACGACGGCACCGGAATCGGCGGATTGGGCGGGGTTTGCCTGAACTGGGGCTGCATCCCGAGCAAGTCGCTCCTCAAGAATGCCGAGCTCCTGAACCTGATGAAGAAACCCGGCGAATGGGGCTTCTCGTTCGATAATTTCAAGGCGGACATGGGAGCGGCGGTAGACCGCAGCCGCAAGGTTTCAAGCACGTTGACGCAAGGCGTCGGCTACCTGCTCCGCAAGCACAAGATAGAACTGTTCCGCGGCGCCGGACGCCTCACCTCCACTACCACTGTCCAAGTAGAAGACGGACCCGAACTCAGCGCCAACGACATTGTGATCGCAACGGGAGCGCGACCGCGTTCTCTACCCGGACTTGAGATCGACGGCGAGTCGGTCATCACCAGCCGTAACGCGCTTGAGATGCGCGAGACGCCGAACGCCATCGCCATCGTCGGCGGCGGCGCCATCGGGGTCGAATTCGCCTACTATTTCCGTGCCTATGGCGCGGAGGTGACGATATTCGAGATGCTGGACCACCTCGTCCCGAACGAGGACGAAGAGGTGTCGGTTGAACTGGAACGCGCTTACAAAAAGCTGGGGATCAAGTACGTGACCGGGGCACGCGTCGCCGCGACCGAGCGGCGTGACGGCAAGACGATCGTCAATTACGAAGCCGCCGGGGAGGCGTCCGAGTACGAGTGCGACATGGTGCTGCTCGGCATCGGCGTTGCTCCCAATACGGACGACATTGGACTTGAGGCCGCAGGCGTAGCGCTGGATGAGCGCGGCTTCATCCCCGTGGATGGCAAGATGCGGACCAACGTCCCCAACATCTACTGCGTGGGAGACGTTACCGGCAAGCTGCTGCTGGCGCACGTGGCCTTCAAACAGGGTGTCGTCGCCGCCGAGACTATCAAGGGCATGGAAACCTCGGACGTCGTCTACTCAGACATGCCGCGGGCGACCTACTGCCAGCCCCAGGTGGCGAGCATCGGGCTGACTGAGGCACAGGCGGTGGAACAGGGCATGAATGTCAACACCGGGAAGTTCATCTTCCGCGGAAACGGGAAGGCGATCGCCCTCAACGAGTACGACGGATTCATCAAGATCGTGTCGGACGCCGAGTCCGGCGAGATCATCGGGGCACACATGATCGGCCCGGACGTGACGGAGCTCCTGGCCGAGATCGGCGTCGTCAAGACGCTGGAGGGAACACCGGACGAGATCGCGTGGACCACGCACGCCCACCCGACCCTGTCAGAGGCGCTGATGGAAGCGGCGCTGTCCGTGGAAGGCGAGGCTATCCACGGGGCGTAGATGGCATGCCATCGAGGGGTGGGGTGAGGGAGGTCAAAGGTCCTCGCAAATTCGGTGTGCTTTTGCTGTCCGGTCTGTTGGTAAAGGTCCCTCGTCCTTCCGATACCGGAAGGATCGGGATTACAGTTACACTCGCCGCGCATGAAACCCTGCAGGGGCGGGGCTTGTTCCGCCCTCCGGTTATATGACGATCCCGTCATTAACGCCGAGTAACCTGCTTCCGGTGTTCGGCTCTCCCACTGAACCGGCGACGGGCGGGGCCAAGGCCCGCTCTTGCAGGGATCTCCGTACGTCCTAAGTTCCCGTGTCCTGAGGTTCTCGCCGGATCGGCTATGGGCGTATCGCCATACGCCCCTACACCCTTTTCCCCGTGATTTCGGCGCGGGAGGGAATCCAGATGCAGCCTCCGCCTGCCCAAAGCGTGACTACATAATTCGTGTAACTGGATTCCCGATTACCCGGGAATAACGATGAGTTTCCGCCCCTATCCGTCCCGCTCCTTCACCGTCTCTTCCAGCAACTCCTCAAGTGCGTCGCGGTCAATCCCGCGCGCCGTCGCCTCCTCTGCATCCAGGCGTGACGCATCGTCGTCACCCATTGCGGCGTGCGCGGCGGCGCGATTCGCGTACGCCTCAGGGTAGTTCGGCCTCAACCGGATCGCCTCTGAGTAGTCCTTCACCGCGCTTTCGTCGCGTCCCACAGCGTGATACGAGTTGCCGCGATCCACGTAGATGTCCGGGTAGTCCGGCCGCAGCCTTACCGCCGCGTCGTAATCCGCCACCGCCTCCAGGTACTTGCCCTGCTCGGCGAACGCCGAGCCGCGGTGGTGATACAGCCCGGCGATCGGAAGCGACGACGCTATCGCGGCCGTAAATTCACGCTCCGCCGCGGGCATCTTGCCTTTACCGAACAGGGCCACCCCGCGCTCATATCGCTCCATGGCGTGCGAGGGGTCCAGTCCCTGTGCTTGGGATGGCCGTTTGAACAGTCTGCGCAGGCGCTGAATCATGAGGCCAAGCATAGGCCAGTTCTGCTGGCGCCAGCGCCAGGTCCAAGACTTAACAATTCGTCAATCGAAACGGGCGGTTTCTCTCATTGCTACGGGAACCGGCCCGGTCGTGTCGTCGCGAAATCGAAAACGTCCACCGGTCGCGCACTCCTTAACTTGAAGGTCCGGCCGACTGGGCTTCTCCTGTGAAAACGGGCGCCTGAACCAATAATTTAATACAGGGGTCCAGAAGAAATGCCGCAGATCGCTACGACCACACCGGTCTTTGCACAGCCGATCGACCCCACACGACTGTTTGGCAAATTTGCCATGCCCCGAGCGCTCCAGATCTTTCCGTTCTGGCACATCTGGGCGCACTGCTCCTGATACATCTGTCCCGCTGGGTTGCGATCACCGTCGTGGGCTGGGTGATCGTTGAAGCCACCGGCTCTCCCTTCCTGGTTCCCCCGGGGTGGTCGGGATGTCGCCGGTCAGAGCACTGGCCATCGGGATCGTGGTGCCAAAGTTTCCGCAAATGCGCGAACGGAAAGCTCTCGCCAGGTAACTTCGGGAGCGATGACTAGGCCCGCATCCGAGTGCGCCCCTCGAAATCGCAAGTCAAGGGGCGGGCTGCGCGTCTGGATATAACGCTCAATCGAGACATGACGTTGCGCGGCCCTGCTTGACCGCTCACAATTAAACGTTGCGCCGTGTTTCGGGCGCGCCACACAACCTCCGGGAGCCCCTCTATTGACCGCCCAATCCGAACACGAATCCGTCCTCGATAAAGTACGCACCGGTTCCCGGCCATCAGATCTGAAGATCACCGACATGCGCATCGCGGTGGTGGGCGAGAACAACTGGCGATGGCCGATCATCCGCCTCTACACAAACCAGGGGTTGATCGGTCTCGGCGAAGTCCGGGATGGGGCGAGCGCCCGCTACGCGCTGATGCTAAAAAGCCGACTGCTAGGGGAGAATCCGACCGAGGTCGACAGGTTGTTCCGCAAGATCAAACAGTTCGGCGGAGACGCCCGGCTCGGTGGCGGTGTTTGCGGTGTGGAGATGGCGCTGATGGACCTCGCCGGGAAGGCGTACGGCGTACCCGCTTACATGCTCACCGGTGGTAAGTTCAGGGACAGCGTCCGTTGCTATGCGGACACCCCGGCGCTGCGGGATCCAAAGGCCATGGGCGAAGCGCTCAAGGGCCGGATGGAGCGCGGCTTCACCTACCTGAAGATGGATATCGGGACATGGATCGCAGAGGGCATAGAAGGCGGGTTGAACTACCCGTCCGGCATGCTGGAGACCACCGACGTTTCACACCCGCTGACAGGCATCCAGATCACGGATCGCGGCATCGAGGCGATGCAGGAGTACGTGGCCACGGTCCGTGACATCATCGGGTACGAGGTCCCTCTCGCCTCCGATCACTTCGGGCACATCGGGTTGGAGAGCTGCATCAAGGTCGCACGGGCGCTGGACCAGTTCTCCCTCGCCTGGTACGAGGACATGATTCCGTGGCAGTACACGGATCAGTGGAAACGGCTCGCTGAGTCATGCACCACTCCCGTGGCCACCGGCGAAGACATCTACCTAAAAGAGGGTTTCAGGCCGCTGCTGGACTCGCGGGCCGTCGGCGTGATTCATCCCGACCTCGCGACCTCTGGCGGGATACTGGAGACCAAGAAGATAGGCGATTACGCCCAGGAACACGGCGTGATGATGGCGTTGCACCAAGCCGGTTCGCCGGTGGTGGCGATGGCGAACGTCCACTGCGCGCTGGCCACCGAGAACTTCATGGCGCTGGAGATGCACTCGGTCGACAACCCCTGGTGGGACGATCTCGTAGACGGCGTGAGCAAGCCGATCGTCGAGAACGGTTACATCCAGGCACCGGAAGGCCCGGGGCTGGGGATCGAGCTAAATGAAGAGGCGGTCGAGGAGCACCTAAACCGGGGGACCGAGAACTTCGCCACACACCAGGGCATGTTTGCTCCTACCGACGAGTGGGATGCGCTGGATGCCCACGACCGGACCTGGAGTTAGTGGCCGGGGCGATGGCGCGCCTGGTAGCGGGAATGGAATGGCGGCCCACCGGCCTGTCCCGCCCCGCCCTCTGCTGATCGCGTGATTACCCAGCCGAAGCCTGCGCGTCAGAAACTTCGCCGAGCGCAATCCATGCAGCAGGCCGGTGAAGGCCACTCCCGGTAGATACGTATGCACACCAATCGATCATCGTCGTTTCCGAAAAACTCGGAAGTGCAGAGACAGACCAACACCGAATGCTGTCCTGATCGAATCCCAACCAGTGGTGTCCACGGAACGCCAGGCAAACCGATTAACGGCTACGCTAATAGCCATACCAATCCGGATCGTTGTCAGGGGAGTCCATTGCCACCGAGGCGCGAACGACTGGGCCACACGATAGAGGGGCGGCGTGCCGTGCTCGAAGCGCTGCGCGCCGGGACCCCGGTGGAACGTTTGTACGTTCAGGAAACGGTGGAACGCGGCCCGCAAATCAACGAGATCCTGAAGGCCGCAGGCGAGCTTTCGGTCGAGGTCGTGTTTGAGAATCGCCGGGACATTGAACGACGGGCACGAACCCGGAGACACCAGGGCGTGATCGCCCGGGCCGGGGATCCCCACTACGCGGATTTCGACGAACTGGTGGATTCGGCCACGGCGTCCAGGCGTAGCGCATTGATCGTCGTCCTGGATGGGATCGAAGACCCGCACAACCTGGGAGCGATCGCGCGCACCGCTCATGCCGCAGGCGCGGATGGACTCGTGATATCGGAGCGGCGCGCCGTCGGCATAACACCCGGCGCCATCAGCGCATCGGCCGGCGCGCTGGAGCACGTGTCGGTCGCTCGCGTCGTAAATCTGTCACGCGCCCTGGACCGACTACGAGACGCGGGATTATGGATCGTCGGGTTGGACGGGGCGGGGACGCAGCTCCATACGGATGTCGACCTCAAGGTCCCGACCGCGCTCGTGGTGGGTTCCGAGGGCTCCGGAATGTCACGGCTGGTCAGGGAGAAATGCGACTTCATCGTCGGGTTGCCGATGGCGGGCGCGGTCGAGTCATTGAACGCCTCCGTCGCGGCCGCCATAGTCCTGTACGAGGCGGTGCGACAGAGGACTGCAAATCCCACTCTGGGCAATCCAGATAGCTGACCGACCACCCGGCGTCGCCGATCACTACCGTCCAAGGTGGTTATCCACATCCATAGCCGGAGTGCACGAGAGTAATATTCCGTGGCCTAGCCCCACTCGCTGCACCCAATTGAAGGGACTTCCCCACACGAACTCCACCAACCAGACGATCAGCGACCCGTACCGATGGCTGGCGTTTACAACGGTCGCCGTCGGCCAGTTCACGACCGTCATCGGGAACTCCGGTACATCGGTTGCACTGCCAAGGATCGCCGACGACCTTGAGCTAGACCTCGCCACCGCGTCCTGGGTGATGGTCGCCATGGCGCTCACCATCAGCGCCGTTCTCCTGCCGATGGGCCGCTTGTCCGACCTCCTGGGCCGTAAGCGCGTCTACATCGCCGGCCTCCTCGTAATGGCCCTGGGCGTGTCCGTAAGCGCCACTTCACAGAACCTGCCGATGCTGCTGATCGGACGTGTCATCGAGGGGTTTGGCGCGGCGATGGTGATGACCGTCGCGATCGCAATAATCACTTCCGTCTTCCCCGCGCGTGAGCTCGGCAAGGCGCTCGGCATGAACATGTTCGTCATCGGCCTCGGCGCGGTGAGCGGGCCGGTTGTGGGCGGGGTCCTTGTCGACATATTCAGCTGGCGCGCCATTTTCGTGGCCACCGGGGCCGTCACCATTGTCGGCTCTGGACTCGCCCTTATCGTCATCGATGAGGCCCGTGTCCGGGGGGATACCGGGAGCGACCGGGGATCTCTGGACTGGCCGGGTATCTTCACATCAAGCGCCGGGCTGGCGATCCTGATCCTGTCGCTCACAAACGGCAACAAACTCGGTTGGGACTCGCCCTTCATAATCGGTGGATTCGTGGCCTTCTTCCTGCTGTTTGCGTGGTTCCTGCGCTGGGAGATGCGCGCCAGCTCGCCGATGATCGATCTCACGATATTCCGAGTGAGCCAGTTCTCGTGGGCCGTGTCCGGTCGTTTCTTCGGTTTCCTGATGAACGGCCCCACCCAATTCCTCATGCCGTTCTACTTGCAGGAAATCACGGGCCGCAGCGCCAGTCAGGCCGGACTGATATCGACGCCGTTGCCGATAATGATGGCGATCGTGGGCGCGCTTTCCGGGCGGTTGTCAGATCGCTTCGGATTCCGTGTTTTCATACTCGTCGGCCTGGGGATGCAACTCGGAACCCTCACGATCTTCTCAACATTCAGTCAGAGCACCCCGCTGACCGTAATTCTCCCGACAATGTTCGTACACGGATTAGGTTCCGGATTGTGGATGGCGCCCAACATGTCAGCCGCGGTCGGCGCCATATCGAGATCGATGTACGGAGTGGCGGCAGCGTTCCTGAACCTGGTGCGTAACACGGCCAATGTCACGGCGATCGCCGTGGCGGCGGCAATCGTGGCCGGCGTCATGATCTCTCGCGGCGTTGGCTCAAATCTGGAATCGGTATCGGACGATCCATCCGGTCCTGCGGGCGACGCCTTCATCTCCGGGATGCACATCGTGTTCCGGGTATTGATCGCATCGGGACTGGTTGCCATGCTTTCGGCCGTCATGGCCGGCAGAAACGTGTCACAGTCTGAGCGCAGACCGAGCGTTTATATGTCTGCGGGCGACTTGGACTAGAGCTAAACTGCTGCGGTGACCGGTGTGAATTACACCGGTCCACATCCGAAACAGCTCCGACTCCCGGTTATTTCCGGGCATCACAAAGAATCTACTGGAGACCCACCAATGGGCAAACTCGACGGCAAGGTAGCGATCATCACCGGCGGCGGCACCGGAATTGGACGCGGGATAGCGGACTCTTTCATCGCCGAAGGTTGCACCGTTGTGATATCCGGGCGCAGGGCTGAACCTCTGGAAAAGGCGAAAACCGAACTTGAGGCCGGGGGCGGCACCGTCATGACCGTCCAGTCAGACGTGACAAACGAGGCCGACGTAATCAGCCTATTTGAGCAAACCGTTTCCCGTTTCGGGCGTCTGGACATCCTGGTCAACAACGCCGGGGTCGGCCAGAGCGGCCCGATCGAAGAGACGTCTCTGGAAGACTGGCAGTACATCGTTTCGATCAACCTGACCGGGCCGTTCCTTTGCACCCGTGAGGCGTTCAAGATCATGAAACCGCAGGGCGGCGGACGGATCATCAACATCGGCTCGATCTCGGCGAAAGTGCCGCGTTTCGGCTCCGTCGGTTACGCATCGACAAAACACGCAATGACCGGGCTCACGAAAACCGCGGCGCTGGAAGGCCGAGAGTTCGGTATCTCATGCGGACAGCTCAATCCCGGGAATACCGAGTCGGAGCTCATGATCGCCACGCGCGCCAGGGAAGGCGCGGACGCCAATCCGATGATCCCGGTCTGGACCCAGGGCGAGGCGGCGCTCTACATGGCGACCCTGCCCGGGGAGGCCAACGTGCTGGAGATGACGGTCATGCCGATAGTCCAGCCCTTCGTCGGCCGCGGTTAACCTCTTCTTTCATCCAAGAATCCATCACCCAGAATCGATAGCAGGAACGTCAACATGGGCAAACTTGATGGCAAGGTCGCCGTCATCACCGGCGGCGGCACCGGCATCGGGAAGGCCATCGGGAAAGCGTTCGCGGAACAGGGCTGCGACCTCGTCCTGGCTGCAAGAAACGCGGAGCGACTTGACGAGTCCGCTACCGAAATCGCTGAGCTGGGCGTGCGTACGCTGGCCGTCCCCACGGACGTGGCCATAGAGTCGGACGTGATGACGCTATTTGAGCGGGCGATGGCCGAGTTCGGACGCGTGGACCTGCTGGTCAACAACGCCGGCGTGATTGCCGGCGATCCCATCGACAAACTCACTCTTGAGAAGTGGCGACAGACCTTCAGTGTCAACGTGGACGGGCTGATGATGTGCACCCGTGAGGCCTTCATCATCATGAAATCCCAGGGTGGGGGTCGGATTATCAACATCGGCTCAGTCGCCTCCGATCGGCCCCGAGACTGGTCCGCCCCGTACACCTCCAGCAAGCACGCCGTGACCGGGCTGACGAAATCAACGGCCCTCGACGGGCGCGAATACGGCATCTCGTGCGGACAGCTGAACCCCGGCAACACCTGGGTGGAGCGCCGGGCGGACGGCCGTTCCGCCAGCGGGAAGGACATGGGCGCCGAACCGATGGTTGAGACGGTCGATATGGCGAACGCGGCCGTTTTCATGGCGACGCTTCCGCCGGAGGCCAATGTGTTGGAGATGACGGTCATTCCGAACACGATGGTTTACATCGGCCGGGGTTGATCAATACCCATGCAACAAGCCTGTACATGCTCACACTGGGCGGGGATCGCGACTTCCCCTAACGTGATTCGGGCGTACCAGCGTAACGCTCGGGTAACAGAAGATGGCTAAATTTCACACCGCACGTCTCCCGGCACTCGTCCGCGCGCCTCTCTTCATAGCGATGCAACGGAGATTCTATTGATCGTCATTCGCCGGCTCATAGCGATTCTCCTGATCCCGATCTTCCTCCTCTGGTTCACCGCCAGCACATTCAGGTCGGGCATCGATAACACGTTGTTCGACGATAGTTTTCTCGCCGGTCAACTTGAAGAGCAGGATTTCTACAACTGGCTCCATGATGACCTGATCCGCGTCGCATTAGACGAGCGGGTAACCAACGGTGTGGAAGTGGACGGTAGTTTCCTGCCCACAGGGCAGACGACGATCGAATTTGCGGATCCGGTTACAACTCGTGATGAGGCACGCGCACTGCTTCGTGCAACATTCCCACCCGAGTACCTGCAAGAGACCACATCACAGGCGCTAGCGGGATTCATGCCATACGTTCGCGGCGAGGCAGATGATTTCGAGATACCACTTGAGCTGAACGAGCGGGTCTCGGGTTTTTTCGCGGGAGTCGAGAACACTTACCTCAAGATAGGCCTGGCCGACGTGTTGGTCGACGAACTCATCACTCCTGTCGCTATCCAGTCTGCGAGCGACTTCACCGAAGGGCCGTTTGGCCTCGTATTTACGCCGGAACAGGCGGGGGAAGCGGCACGTGAGATTGCCCCGCCGGAGTGGATAGATGAGCAGGTGCTCTCTACGCTCACTGCGCTCGACCTGTACTTGAGCGGACAGTCCGACACCCTAGCGGCCAACATTTCGTTCAAAGACCGTGTGCCTGTAGCGGCCGATGTAACTAAAAGGGTACTCACCGAGGCCAATGCCGACCAGGTAATCTTCGACAAGCTGATCAAACCCCAGATCACGGAAAAGATCGGTCAACTAACGCTCCTGTCCTACCAGGTCACGATCGGGGACGACGAAATTACAGATGCCTACAACCGGGCAGTCCCGGCCGAATGGGTGAATGGTCATATAAACGCCATCATCGATAACGTCGCCGCGTACATGTCCAAGGAGTCAGACTCACTTGCTTACACGATTGACCTCTCAGAACCGATCGACGGGGCCGTAGACGTCATCGCAGAACTCGCCGTGGCCAAAGCAACCGCGGAGATAAACACCTTGTTCACATGTGCATCTAGCACCGAGGCCCAGAACGCCAATCGAGCCATAGTGATCGGTGGCCTTCCGGACTGCACGGATTCAAACCTGCCACTCGACAAATTCCTTTCACCGTTGGTTTCCCGGTTGACAGACGACGTCAAATCGAGCATCGGTCGGAACTTCCCAACCTCTGCTACTTACGACGAATCACTGTTCACCAGTGCGCTCGCCGGTCAGGGTTCGACAAATCTGGAAGGTGTACGGGACAAGATCGCGAACGGTATTACCATTACCGATGACGATCTGCTGGAGCGGCTTTCTGAACAGGCCGAGACCGCCGAGGCTATTCTTGACATCATCAGGACCGGACGCCCCTTTACGCTGGCCGATTTCGAACGCTTCCGGGGAGAGCCGGCAACAGCCCGCGACGGTGTCGATTCCCTCGAGAGCATCGATATGTTCCGGGGTATATTCGGGCTGGCATTTGGTACCGTGGGGGCCGCGGCAGCAGCGGCCATGTCACTACTCCTATTATTCGTCATCGGGAGGCTCGGCGGTCGCGCTTGGACCACACGATTGATCTGGGCTGCCAGTGCCCTGATTATCGTGTCCCTAATCGTCTGGCTGGCGATTGGCCAGATCATCAGTGGCGCAGGCTCTGATTTCGTAGAAAGCAGGCTCATCGACGTTATCGACGAACGTATCGCCTCGGCGGAATACCGGGGCGATCCGACCGGGATGCTGGAATTAGCCCGGGATGAGGGGGTCACAAAAGCTCGTGGCGTCAGCGAAGCTATCATCAGTGAGTTCGCCAGTTACGCCTTCCTGTGGCTCGCGGGCGGAGTGATAGCGATCATGGCTAGCATCGCCATCAACGTGTCGCGATTCGGTTCAATAAAGCGATACTCGCCCACCGGACACAGGTTTTGGGGGCAGGCCACTGACATGGCTGATCGTTAATAAAAAGAGAGGCCCGGCTTTAATCGTCGGGCCTCTCTTCGACTCACCTATTTGATCCCGGACCGCCTAAATCCTGCGGAATTTCTGGATTCGCTGGCCTTCCAGTACCTCGCCACAATAGAGTGATTGTTCTGAGTCCGACCAGATTCCGTGCACGGCATAGAACTGGCCCGGGTCGTCGGTCATGAAGCGGCCCCACCGGCTTTGCACTTCGCCCTTAGAGTTGGCGATAGACATGCGGTTTCGCAGTTCACCCACGTAGACCGTGTCCGGGTATCGCGGGTCTATATAGATGTCGGTCGGCTGGATAAAATCGGCCCAGTTTTCCTTGTGGTTGCCCTGGAGATCAAATAATTGGACACGGTGGTTTTCACGGTCCGCCACATACACCGTGTCTTCGTGCACCCAGATGTTGTGAGGAGTATTGAAGTCTCCGTCAGCCACCCCGGTCCCTGTCGGGTTCAGCGTCGTTCGGTGGCCTTCCTGCCCCCAGCCAAACTTGTAGTCACCCGACTGTGAGTAAACGTGGACCTTGGTGTTGCCATATCCATCCGAGATATAAAGGTCGCCATTGTCGGCAACAGCGGCATCCGTCGGACGGCTAAACGGTTGACCGTCCGCGCCCTCCACATCTTTCGTCCCAAGCGTCAAGATGTGATCGCCACCCTTGGAGAACTGCTTGACCGTGTGGTCTGCACTATCGACGAGCCAGACCGTGTCGTTCTCGCCCCAGCAAATGCCGTGCGCGCTCGGGAAGTGGCCTTCGCCGAACGACCGGATGAAGTTTCCGTCCTTGTCGAACACGATCACCGGGTGCTCGCCCCGGCAGAACACATAAACCTCATCGTTGTCGTCGACGGCGACGGCGCCGACCTGTTTGAACTCCCAGCCGGCCGGGAGCTTACCCCAACCCTCAACCAGTTCGTATCGATAATTGCCGCTGCCTACAGTGATCGCCATTGACTGCCCTTTCATATCCTCGGTGACGGACGGGCCCGTCCGGGCCTCCAGCCGGGCGAGTCTACTCCGCTCGCCGCCTGGGTGCACACGCGCCATCGCCGCCGACGTTATTTGACGCCGTCCTGCTCATCCCTGCCATAATCCGTGTCAAATGGCATCGTCATCAGATGGTCCCGTCCACGTAACATCGCCCCCCAATGCCAACAAAGCACCACGGTTCGACCGGTAAAACGGCGTCCAATCCGCGTTCTGACCCCGCGTTCCAACGGGACTCGGTCGGGTCACGGCTTTACCTCTTACGCAGCGCCAGCGCCAGGGACACTGACCAGCTCACGAAACTGGAACAGTCGGTCTTCCCGACCCTGTGGCCGCCCACCAACTTCACCCGGGAGATCAAGAAGTCCGGCCAGAAGGTGTTGGTGGTAAGCCTCCGTTCCGGCATGCCAGCGCCGGACTCGTCTGAGGTGTCTGGTTCCCTTGTGGAGCGCGTAGTCGATGGAATTCGAACCCTGGCCAAACCCGGCACCGCATCCGGTACCGGGGACCGGTCTAAGCAAGACCCCATCGCTGGTTGGACCGTCGTGTGGTTTGTCGTCGGCGAGGCGCACATAGCGTCGATCGGCGTTGCCGGGTCTGACCGAAGGCGCGGCGTCGGCGAGTTGTTGGTCCAGGGCGCTATCGAGGCGGCCGCAGCGAACGACTGTGACGAGTTGACGCTGGAGGTCCGTAGATCAAACGAAGCGGCTCAGGCCCTTTACCGCAAGTACGGGTTCCGCGTCGTCGGTGAACGCAAGGGGTACTACATCGACGATAACGAAGACGCCCTGATCATGACCACGCCGGACGTCCGCGACACGGAGTACGCCGCCCACCTGGCGGAACTCTCAACGGATCACGCCCGCCGATGGGAAGGCGTTGGCAGCCGGTTCGAGCGAGAGTAGTCAGGCGATCGGGAGCGTCGCCACCGACCGAAACGCCGTTACGCCCGACTGGTTGACCACAAGGATCTCGTACACACGCCCGGCTCCGTCGTCCTGCGCCGGGCGAAGCTCGCCGTAGATCTGCAGGTCGTCGCCGGCCTTGACGGGAGCCAGCGCCCTGGATTCCAGCCGGCCGCCGTTCCATAAAACGCCATGCCGTTCCACGATGTCCAACCACTGGGCCGTGTAGCCGACCGTGGCGACCCCGGCGTTCACTGTAGCGCCGAATATCGCCGTGCGTGCGAAATCTTCGTTCGTGTGCGTGCTCAACCAGTCATCCGGGCGCCCGACCGGCAAGCTGCCGTACGCCGCTATCGTCTGCACCGTCTCGGCTTTCACGAGCACGGTGCCGGTCCCGATCCGGCTGTCACCCCTGATATCTGGAGTACTTGGAGCGGTCCGCTTCGGAGCGTTCCCCGCCCTCTGACTCCCTCGTTCCCAGAGGACGGTGTAGTCGTACTCCGCTATCGGCGTGCCGTGGGCGTCCGATGCGTCCACGCGAAACACCATGAATCGATTTCCACCGCGTTCAAACGTCCGATCTAGGACCGTTACGCTGCGGACCGTATCGCCGACCTTGATCGGCCGGTGAAAGCGCACATCTGATCCGACGTAAGGCGTGCTCCGCGGCTCACCGGGATCCTGTTCCGGGGCCCTGCAACCGATGGAGGCCATCGTCGCGTACCGCCGCTGGGGCGCGGCGGGAAAGACGTATCCCGGCGGCGCAATCTCTGATGCGGGTGAGCCATCGCCCGTCGCGACTTTGTAGGCGCGTATCGACGCTTCGTCGACCTGGATTTCGAACTCGCCCGAACGCAGCCCGGGCAGGGCGTCCTCCCACTCAAACCTGCGGGGCGTTCCTGGCATCGGCTAACCGGCCATCAGGCGCTACGCGCTGCCGCTGGACATGACGATCAGGATCGCACAGACAAACACGATGAAGCAGATCGTTCCCCACTTCGCCCATTGCCCCTGCACGGAGCGGAACTGTTCGACCGAGTCCCACTTTCGGGCGCGCCACGCCAGCTCGTTCCCGCGCATCCCCACATACATCGTTATCGGTCCGTAAATAAGAATCCCAAGCATCGGCGGGACCGGCAGGAGCAAAACGATCAGGACGGCCAGCCCGATCCAGACCCGGTTGTACGGTCCCCACACGAACGGTAGAAACAGAGCGCCCAGGTTCCACCCTTGCAACTCCGTCGGCAATCGGGATTCCGGCGTACCGGAATCGTTGGGGGCCAGCGACGGGACATCGCTATCAGCGCGGAGATCCTGGGGGCTTCGTCCGGGGCGGACACCGCCCGTCGTCACCGTCGGACGCGTTGTGCTGGGAGCCGGCCGGCGAACCTCAGAGGATCCCGCCGAAGAGCCCTGAGTTCCGGGACCGGGCGGTGTCGGAGGTGGAGGAACGGGGCTGACGGGTGATCGGCGAGCGCCGGCCGGTATCGCAGCGGCCGGCCGATAGGCGGGCGGCGTGGCGCCGTTTGTCGCAATCACATCGTCGACATTACGGCCGCATTCGGTACAGAATCTGGCACGCGGGGCGTTCACCGTCGTGCAATCAGGACAAATTCTGATGCCGAGGTGAGTTACGTGAGCGGGGTTCATTCGCTCCAGTAACTCACCACACCGGCCGCAAGACTCAAGGGCGTCCTGGTTATTAGTACAGCAATGGGCGCAGTACACGCTTTGATCCACCTGTTTAATAATCGCTATTGCGAACACCATCATCGCATCAATGCCGATGGTGATGTGAGTACCTGACCGTATTCCAGTACGTAGCTGCCATGGGGCAGGGATGTCAGAACCCGCCGGGGTTTCCTGATATTTCCGGCATCACCGGGAAGAATCATCCGGGATGACGGGGAGGATTAGCGCGGAACTGCGGCGCGCATCGTGATACACGGTGTTGTCCGCCGTGACCCGCCGTCGCTCCCTGCCGATCGCCTCTCCGGTGTTGGGGTTCACGTCAAACCGCGGGAAGTTGGAACTGGATACGTCCAGCCGAATGCGGTGCCCGCGTGAGAAAAGGTTACTGGTCGGGTACAGGGTGATAGTTATCTCCGCCGTATCTCCCGGGGTCAGGAAATCCGGAATCCCATCGCCGTTCCTGTAGCGCAGCCGCATGATGCTGTCCGTCAGATTCAGGCGATACCCGTCCGGGTACCACCTGCTTGACGGGTAAACGTCGATCAACTTGGCCGTGAAGTCCGTATCGACCGCCGAAGAAGATACCCAGAGACGCACCTCTATCGGCCCTGTGACCTCCATGTCTTCTTCCAGCGGCGGCGTCTGGAACACCAGGACGTCCGGCCGCGAACCCAACGGCAGATAAGGCGCTCTGGCGCCGAAAAGATCCGCCCGCTCGATCTGATCGAAGCCGCCGGGGGCCATGATCTCGTCCAGCGTCTCGGCCCGGGGCACCGATTCCGGGTCCGATGCACCCACGGGCAACCCCGTGAACGAGCTGAGCGACGACACGTTGCCGCCGATGGACGGGACCGGATTTGATGGGTCGAACCGATAGGTCGTGCTGGAAGACGCGTCCGCCGGCGCTTCTTCCAGCAACGAGCCGTGTCCATGTAGGTAAAGAGTTGTGAAACGGGTGCGGGCGAGCGGCCACTCCAGCTCGTCCCGCCAGACGCCGCCGTGCTGCAGACGTCCGGATCCGTCTTTCTCGCCGCCCCCGCCTCCCATCACAAAAATCCGTACCGGAGCATCCGGCTGCACTGTGTCCTCCACGCCCTTCAACGCGGTATCGAACCAGCCCAGATGCGTCTCGCGGAAGTCGGCCAGCGCCGCGCTCGGACCAAACTCCACGTCCCCTGCGTAGGAGCGCTCCGGCATCGCCCCACCGTGCGTCCACGGCCCTACGAGCACCCGGACGGGGCAGGAAGATTCTGCCCCGTGCCCGTTGAAGCTCTCGAAGGTCCCGCGCGTATATGAATCGTACCAGCCGCCGACGTACAACGTAGCAGCCTCCGGGTACTCGTCCCAGAACAGACTCGGGTTCATGCTCGGGTGCTTCCAGTAGTCGTCGTAATCCGCGCTCGTTGTCAGCTCAATAGCCCAGCACTCGTAAGGCGGCGTCAGACGCAGCTGGGTTTGATCCGGCCGTATCGGCAGGCGAGTCAGCCACTCCCGGAACGACGGTTGCCCGGACAGCAATGACGCTGCGACGTGGGGGTCGGGTTTCAACCTGACCTGCGTGTTGAGCGCCGAATGCCAGAAAGCCCACGCCAGGAATCGCAGCTCCAGCGCGCCGCCATGCCGGACGGAGCTCGTGTAGGCGTTTGAGCCGCTCATGTTCGGAACCATGGCGGCCAGGTTGTCCGGGCCCAGCGCCGCCATCGAGGTTTGAGTCCAGGCCGCCCACGACGTGCCCCACGCTCCGACCTTCTCGCCAGCCCATGGTTGCTCTTTTATCCAGGCCAGAGTGTCGAAGCCGTCCTCGGCCTCCGGCAGCAGGAAGTGCACATCGCCCTCGGAGCGATAGCAACCGCGGCAGTCCTGGGTCACGGCGATGTAGCCGCGCTCCGCAAACCAGGTGTTGTAGCCGGAAGAGCGTTCGTTATCGACCTTGTTGTAGGGCGTGCGATTCAGGAGAACCGGCAGCCGTCCATCCAGGGCCCGACCATCGCGCGCCGGACGGTAGATATCCGTCGCCATCCGGGCGCCGTCCCGCATCGTCACCATAACGTCTCGTTCAATAACGACATCAAACTCGGCCCGGGATCGTGACACGGGGTCCTCCTGCATGCGGTGGCGTTAATGGGTGCGGTTTACGTGGCCGACACAGGATAGCCCCGGATGGCATCGAGACCGGGGCCATCCATCAAATCCTCCTATTTCCGTCACAGCGTGGCCGTCAGTTCCCGACCACCCCTGGGTAGACTCGATCCTCCGTGAGAGCGACAACCGACAACCAGACGAAACCCCTGCCGCGGGTTGCACGCACGCCCTTTTATTACGGCTGGGTCGTGTTGGTGGTTGCGGCACTGGCGAGTTTCACCTCCGCGCCCGGGCAAACCTACACCTTCTCGGTGTTCCAGAACTCCCTTATCGACGACATCGGCCTGTCATCCACGGCGATCTCGACGTTGTACCTGTTCGGGTCATTGACGGCGGCTCTGGTGATCATCGTCGTCGGCCGCAGCCTAGACATACTCGGCCCGCGTATTATGCTCGTCGTATCCACGCTGCTCCTCGGGTTGGGCGCTATGTGGCTGTCGTGGGCGGACTCCGCGTGGACGCTGTTTGTTGGGTTCGCGATCATGCGTTCGATGGGCCAGGGTGCGCTCAGCCTGATCCCGGCGACGGTGGTGTCCGTCTGGTTCGTGAGAAAAAGAGCGATGGCGCTGGCCCTGATGGCACTCGGTGGAGCCGTAGCCAGTGGTTTCTATCCGATCTACGGCGCCACGCTAATAGAGGAATTCGGGTGGCGGACGGCGTGGGTGATGATCGCCTTCACAGCGTGGGGCCTTCTTATCCTTCCCTCGGTCCTGTTCGTCCGCACCAGCCCGGAATCCATCGGACTTTTGCCGGACGGCGACTCAACGGAACGGGACCAGGTCGATGACGGCGCCGTAACAAAAACCGGAGAGTCCGAGCGTTCATGGACACTGAACGAAGCGATGCACAGCCGTGCGCTCTGGTTCCTCATCTTTGCCGGGACCGCGCAGTCTCTTGTCGGGACGGGAGTAACGTTCCACCAGGTTTCGTACCTGACATCCAAAGGCTTCACATCGTCGGGCGCGGCGGGTGTGTTCGTCGTGTTTGCGCCCACCATGATCGTCGGGCAGTTCGTGTCCGGCTACCTGGCCGGGCGAATCCAGATCCGGTATCTGATCGCCACCGGGCAGGGGTTCATAGTGGTTTCGATGCTCCTTTTGCTCGGGGTAAGCGAGCTCTGGCACGCGTACCTCTACGGCGCTGTCCTCGGTCTCAACATGGGATTCTTAATGAACTCCACCCAGGCGGTCTGGCCGGCTTACTTTGGTCGCAATCACCTGGGCAGCATTCGTGGGGTGACCAACTTCGGCATGATGGCCGCAGCCGCCCTTGGCCCGTTGCCGCTGGCACTCGCGCTTGACCTCACCGGCACCTACACGGCCGGGCTGCTTTTGTACATGATGCTACCGCCCCTGTGCGGGGTGGCAGCGTTGATGGCCGGAAACCCGACTTCGTCGAGCCGGGCCCGCGCTCTTGCAGCCTGATCCCTGCTTCAACGATTGCCCCTTTCCTGGATCGATTCATGTCTTTATACGGCGGGAATGTCCGGCAGGGAAGCGAGAATGTCGTCCAGCTCGTCCTGCGTAGGCTTGTCGATCGACGGGCTCGGTGGCCGCGTCGTGAACGTATCCATGAGCCCGCGCTTCACCATCGAGTATTTGCGAATGCTGAGGCCGATTCCCGGCTGGTTCTCGTATCGAATGTACGGCACCCAGTCGTAAAAGAGCTTTCGTGCGGTGTCGATATCGCCGGCCGCGACCAGCCTGTGGAGGGCAACCAGCACTTCGGGGTACGCGAACCCGGTCATGGTGCCAGAACCGCCCCGACGGAGCTCCTCAAACAGGAACGAGCCCCCGAGACCGCCAAATATGGCCATGTTGTCTCCCGTCAAAGCCAGGACCTGTGTGATCTTGGGCGGTGTCGGCGGATCCTCCAGCTTCAGGTACCGGGCGTCCGGGAGCTCCGCGTTCAGGCGGGCGATGAACGGCGCGGACATGAAAACACCGCTCTCCCCGGGGTGGTCCTGAACGACGATCGGAATGGTCGTCACCGCCTGCACGGCCTCGAAATAGCGGTACAGAACGGGCTCGTTCGGCTTCGCCATGCGTCCGGGCGACACCATGACAGCGGTTGCGCCGTGCTCCCCCGCCTCTTTCGTCCGGCGTGTGACCAGCGCGTGGCTCTCTGAACTCACGCCCACGGTCACCGTGATACGTCCATCGGCGGCCTCCACGATGGCGTCTAGCGCAGCGGTCCGCTCATCGTCGGCGAGCCGGTGCGCCTCCCCCATCACGCCAAGGCCCACGACCCCGGTGCATCCGGTCTCGGCGGCGCAATCTACGAGTCGTTTGAACGGGGCGATATCAACCTCGCCGTTCTCTTTAAACGGGGTCGGCAACATGAAGTGGATACCGTTCAGTCGGGTGTCGGCGGGCAAGTCATCCTCCGGGTTGTTATATGTAGAACGTTCCTGGCTGCGCCGGGATGATCGCCGGCACGAGAATCCGCCGCCGCAGGTTACCCGAATCCGGTTCATAGCGGCGATAGTTGATGGGAAGTTCCGCTGCCGGGAGTAAGCACAACCCGGAATTCGCGATAATTTTCGCCTTTAACTTGGTTCCCTTGACACTCACGAAGGCCGTTCCTAGAATTCTCTGGTTGTGAATTACTGCCAAAATAAAACGCGCGCGTGTGCTTGTTGTGGAATCGCCTGAGGGCCTTCCTGCGCGCGACACTTGCGATACGGGCCTCACTTCAAACGGGTGAGGCTTTTTTGATTCCAGTTGAACCCGGCCACCACGTGGCCATACCGGACCCAGGGAGTATTAGTTGACTACTCAGACTCAGAAGCCCCGCTGGACTCCCGATCCCGACGGCCAGCGCATCCTCCCGATCCTTCCCGACGAGATCGAGGATTTCGAGCTCCAGATAAAACGTTTCCGGAGTGGCGAATTTGCGGAAGCCGAATTCATGGCGTTCCGGCTTAAGCAGGGTATATACGGCCAGCGACAGCCCGACGAACAGATGGTTCGAGTCAAGGTGCCGTTCGGCGGACTGACGGCTGACCAAATGGACGTGCTCGGCAAGATCGCGACCGAATACGCGCCGCTGAAAAAGGGCCACGTAACCACCCGCGAGAACGTCCAGTACCACCACATACTTCTGGAAGACACGCCGGAAATCATGCGCATGCTCGGGGACGTCGGTCTCAGCACACGAGAGGCTTGCGGCAACACAATCCGGAACGTCACGGGCGCCCCGAACGCCGGCGTTGCATTGGATGAGGTGTTCGACCCGACGCCGTACGCCGGCGCGTTCGCACGCTACTTCCTGCGGCACGAGCTTTCCGGCGGAATGCCCCGCAAGATCAAGACCTCATTCTCCGGCGGCCCGAGCGACGAAGCCGTGGCCGGTATCCACGATTTTGGCTACATCTCGAAGATGCAGGACGGCGAAAAGGGATTCAAGTTGGTGGTCGGCGGTGGCCTAGCCATCTTCCCCAAAGAGGCGCCGATCCTTTACGAATGGGTCTCGATGGACGACTACCTCCACATCGCCGAGGCGGCCCTGCGGATATTCAATCGTTCTGACGAAGAGCGGAAGAGCCGCATGAAGGCCCGGATGAAGTTCACGGTTGATCGCCTGGGTGTCGACGAGTTCCGGCGGCAGATCGAGGAGGAACTCAAAGGCGACTGGAAGCAGCCGATCGATCTCGACGCCCTTCTCTGGACCGAGGACGAGTCAGTCGACGCGCCACAGGCCGAGGCCGAAGCGCTGGCAAATATTTCGTTCGACGATGCACCAGACAGTTTCAAAGAATGGAAGCGCACCAATGTCGTCCCGCAAAAGCAGGATGGCTACAACATCGTCCACATCGTGTTGCAACGTGGCGACCTGTGGTCACACCAGTGGTCCCCCCTCTCCGATCTCGTTCGCGAGTACGCCGGTGGACGCGTCCGGATGGACATCCAGCAAAACATCGTATTGCGCTGGATTCGGACCGAGTCCCTTTTGAAGGTCTACGACCGTCTGGTCGAGCTTGACCTTGCACGGGGTGGCCGCCACACGATTACAGACGTCGTGACCTGCCCGGGCACGGACTCCTGCAAACTTGGCATCACCTCGTCGATGGGCCTGAACAAGGCGCTCACCGACTTTCTGGAGACGTACGACACTTCAGACCCGCTGGTTGAGCAGATTCACATAAAGGCCAGCGGCTGCCCCAACTCTTGCGGCCAGCACCACATCGCCGACATCGGCTTCCACGGTGCGGTCATCAAGGGCAAAGGTGGACAGGTCCCGGCCTACGAACTGTTCCTGGGCGGCGACTACTCGATCGGCGACGGCAAGGTCGAAATGGGCACCCGGATCAAAGCCCGGATCCCTGCGAAGAGGGCGCCGGAGGTGCTGAAGGGTCTGCTGGACAAGTACCAGGCGGAGCGTCAGGCCGGAGAGGTGTTCCGTGCCTACACGAAACGTATGGGCTCCGGCTACTTCGAGGAGTACTTCGCAGACTTCCGTGACGTCGGCCCGTTGGACCGCGAGCACATCCAGAACTACATGGACTGGGACAAGACCATTCTCTACGTGCTCGAGCGCGGCGAGGGTGAGTGCGCGGTTTAAAAGACGACTTAGAACCTGACGAAATAGAAAGGCCCCGTCTTGCGACGGGGCCTTTCTCGTTTTCTGGCCGTGGCCTTGTAGGGGCGCTTGGTGTGAAAGCGAAACCGTGTGTCATGAACCACAACACCGTAGGGGTGGGCAGCGGTCCGCCCGTGGGCGGGGCTAGCGCCGCCCCTACGCGTGTCCCGCGACAGGGCCACTACCCGGCTGGCGAAGACATTCCCGGCGTCAGATCCCGTGCGTGCGCATCCACGCCCGTCTGTAGCGCTAATTCGATGCTCGTGACGAGCCGCTGGGCCGAATCCGTGCCGATCTCCACCATCGCCGGTGATTCTGACGGTCTCCTCGAGTTGTCCTTCGTATTCCCTGCCGGTAGTCATGGGGTTAGTTCCCTCCGTTACGGCCCGCGCGTCGAAGTCCGGGGGATTCGGGGCGACGGCGCGTGCCTTGTTCGGCGAAGGCCGCACGTCGGCGCAAGTTGGGATTGCGGGCCGGTTCGACCGAATCAGGCGCTGTCAGGCCAAAAGAAGGTCGTCCTAACGCCGCCTGTTAAAGAAACGGCGAAATCGGTTTGACCACGAATCCTGGAAGTCGACCTCCTCACCGCGCCAGCGCTTCTGGAACGGCGCCTGGCGGGACCGTGTGAAGTACACGATGTATCCGGCGATGAAGAGCAGTGCGCCGACGGTCGCTAGGGTCACAAAAAGGAACCTCAGGATCAGCCCGGCCACGACCAAAGCCACCCCGGCCAGCATCAGGTTGCCGGAGCTCAACTTCAGTTGCGATTTCGAAATAGCGATGCGCCGCGTCACCGTACGCACACGCTCCATCCTACGGGCGCGCGATTCGTCACGATCAATGATCTCTTCGATCTCTTTCTCGTATCGTCCCGGCATTGCTCATCTCCACCGAACGTGGCGTCATCTGAAACGATGCTAGTGGTGGCACCGGAACCGGTCAACGAGTGGTCACCCCACGACCCGATGCCGCCGGTCGGTGCGTGGCGCGCCGGGTTGGACATCGGTTCAACTCGGGCATATTATAGCTACAAAACCCCCACCGGGGGGGTACGGGTACAGTGCTTTCAATCCCGGGTTCCATCATGATCGACGCAACCACAAAAAACGCCGTAAATCGCATCTCCTACATCGAAGGCCACCTGGCAGGCGTGAAAAAAATGGTCCAGGAAGGGCGCTACTGCGTCGATATCCTCAAGCAGACCTACGCCATCAGAAGGGCCATCGAGAAACTCGAGTCCAATCTGCTGGACGGTCACCTCCACTCATGCGTCATCGAGGGCGTACGCGAGGGCCGCTCGGACGAGGTGCTGGGTGAACTGGTGGAACTTTACGGACTGGCGAACAAGTAACGATGACAACGACCGAACAACCGCACGCGCACCCGGACACCCCGAATTCCGAAGATACGACGCTGGAAGACAGCATCTCCATAACTATGCCGATCACCGGCATGACCTGCGCCGCTTGCGTCTTCCACGTCGGGAACGCGCTGAACGAGGTTGAAGGTGTCACAAACGCCGAGGTGAACCTTGCGACGGAGCGGGCAACCGTGGTCCTGGACCCTTCGCAGGTGAATCCGGACGACCTGATTGAGGCCGTCAAGGGTGCCGGATACGGTGCAGCTTCTGAGGTAATCACACTGTCGATCGGCGGTATGACCTGCGCCGCGTGCGTTGCCCACGTCGAAAAGGCGCTCAACTCCGTCACCGGCATCGTGAACACCACCGTCCACCTGGCGACCGAACGCGCCAGCGTCGAGTACTTCCCGGCGACCGCCGATATCAGCGACCTTCGCACCGCGGTCGCAGACGCCGGTTACTCCGTCGAGGGCATGATCGACGACGGCATGTCGCGCCCGGACGAGGACGCTCGGCGAGCGGCGCGTGTCCGCTCACTCCGCATACGCGTTATCGCGTCACTGACCGCCGCCGTCGTGATGATGCTGATCATGCAGTACCAGTCGGTATCCGCCCTCGAAGACCTCTCCCCCACCGGGGTCAACGTCTTCCTGCTGGCAATCGCGATCCCCATCCAGTTCTGGGCCGGCAAAGAGTTCTACTCCGGCGGATGGGGGGCGCTCAAGCACCGCACCTCAAACATGAACACGCTGATCGCCATCGGAACATCCGTGGCGTTCGCATACAGCCTGGCCGCGACCCTCTCACGCGGAACGTTTGAGGCATCAAGCCTGTTCGGCGGCCACGCTACCGGCACCTACTACGACGTGTCCGCCGCAATCATCGGCCTCATCCTCCTTGGGCGATTCCTTGAGGCCCGCGCACGCGGGCGCACATCCGACGCCATCAAGAAGCTGATCGGGCTGCAGCCCCGTACGGCGCTGGTGGCACGCGGGGATGAATTGGTGGAGACGCCGCTGGACGACATCGTGCAGGGCGACGAGATCGTCGTCAGGCCCGGGGAGCGGATCGCCGTGGACGGCACGATAATCTCCGGCAGCACTTCTGTGGACGAATCTATGCTCACCGGCGAGAGCATTCCCGTAGAGAAATCAACCGACGACGACGTCTTTGCAGGCACGGTAAACGGTCATGGCGGCATTCGATTCGCCGCAACCGGCGTGGGGCGGGAGACTTTGCTGTCCCAGATCATCAAGATGGTGGAGGACGCCCAGGGATCCCGAGCGCCCATCCAGCGACTTGCCGACGTAATCACCGCCCGCTTCGTGCCCGCGGTGCTACTTATCGCTACCGCCGTCTTCGTCACGTGGGCGTTGATCGGGCCTTCTCCGGTCTACGTCAATGCACTACTAGCCACGGTGGCCGTTCTGGTCATCGCCTGCCCATGCGCACTCGGACTGGCGACGCCCACGGCCGTCATGGTCGGAATGGGTCGGGGCGCCGAGAACCGCATCCTGATCCGCAACGCCGAGGCGCTGGAAACGGCGCACAAGCTTGAGGTGGTGGTCCTGGATAAAACCGGGACGCTCACCGAGGGCCGGCCGCGTGTCACATCGATAACGGCGCTAGGCGTGTCCGAGGCCGAGCTGTTCGAGGCCGCGGTCGCGGTCGAGCGACCGTCTGAACACCCCCTCGCGTCCGCTGTACTTGAAGAATCAGCCGCACGCGGACTCCAGATAGCGGAGGCCACCGATTTCGAAGCCGTCCCCGGTCGAGGCGTCCGAGGGTCGGTAAACGGCGTAACCGTGCTCGCCGGAACCGCTGCGTTCTTGCGGGGCGAAGGCATATTGGCTTCGGACATCGAGCCGCATGTCACGACGCTCACGATCAACGGCGAGACGCCGCTCATCATCGCCCGTGACGGAGTGCTCCTCGGCGTGATCGGCGTTGCGGACCGGGTCAAACCGGAAGCGCGCCAGGCCATCGCCGAACTCAAGTCGCTGGGGATCGAGCCGGTCATGCTCACCGGCGACAACCGTCGTACTGCGGAGGCCGTGGCGCGGCAGATCGGCATCGATAACGTGGTCGCCGAGGTCCTGCCCGCGGACAAGGCAGACGTTGTGGCCCGCTTCCAGTCCGACGGTCGGCGCGTCGGGATGGTCGGAGACGGCATCAACGACACCCCCGCCCTGGCGCTGGCCGACGTGGGAATGGCGATCGGTGCCGGCACGGATGTCGCCATCGAGACCGCCGATATCACGCTCATGCGCGGAGACGTGCGGGATGTATCGGCAGCTATCGCCCTTAGCAGTTCTACGATGCGCACCATCAAGCAAAACCTGTTTTGGGCCTTCTTCTACAACGTGGCACTGATCCCGATCGCGGCCGGCGTGCTGTACCCGATCTGGTCCGACGGCAGCGTCCCGGGTGTGCTACAACCAATCCTCGGCCACAACGGCGTCCTGAACCCGATCGCGGCGGCAGGGGCGATGGCGCTGAGCTCCGTGACGGTCGTGACAAATTCCCTGCGCCTGGGCCGCCGGCCGGTCCACAACAGCGACTAACCAACGGGCGGATCACCAGCCCAGGGGTCCATAACCGCAACAGGCTAACAAGCAGCAATGAGATTCCCTCTCCCGGCCGGGAGAGGCCCCAATGGTTAAGAGGTGAGGGAGAAGCCTCGTCCGGACAAGAACACCGCAGGGACGGATATCGATCCGCCCGCTTTGAGGAGAGGCGAAATGCCCAAGATCCCGTTTTTCAACAAGCACCCTGACACCGCCGTAGACCCCGTCTGCAAGATGGACGTGGACATGGGTAACCCGAACGGAGGAACCCATGAACACAATAGCGAGACCTACTACTTCTGCGGCGCTGGCTGCCGGGTCGCGTTCTCAAAAGAGCCCGCCAAGTACCTAGACCCAAACTTTGAAGGCATGCCCATGTAAGGGACTGCACCGATGACCGCACTCCGGGCGTCGGATACGATGAATAGCGTGATCGACCCGGGACACCGTAGGGGCGGGCATCGACTCGGCCGTCCTTCGAGAACCTGAGGACGCGGCCACCCCATCGCACGAGAAAAGACTTAACAAACCAAGGACGGCAACCCAACTTGACTACCCCTGACACCACACTACCCATCCTCTACACGCACCCCGAGTGCGACTTCTCCAACATGCTCAAGGAGGAGCTCGACGAAGAGGGTGTGAAGTACGAAGAGATCGACCTGAGCGTCCACGAGGACCAGTGGCCGGTGGTGGAGAATCTCACCGGCGGCGACCGCACGACGCCGGTGCTGCTCCGCAACGGAGAGGTGGAAGTCGGTTTCCACGGCATTGGCTGAAGCTTCTAACCACGCGGGAACCGTGAGTTCCCGAAAAGTATTGAGACCGGTTCAAATAATCCCTCCCCCAGCTGGAGAGAGTGCAGGGTGAGGGAGAAGCCTCCCCTTCCAGAGCCACATGCATGATCGGCTACTGGATCCCCCCGACAACCCCGGAAATTGAGGGAGAACGCATGACATCAACCGGCACAACCACCCCGGCCATCGGTGATCTCGTCCCGGACTTCACCCTGCCCTCGCTGGAAAGGGTCGACGTCCAACTCTCCGACTATCGGGGCATGCGGATCGCCGTATTTATGTGGGCCTCGTGGTGAGGCTGCCGTGAACAGCTGCCGGTCTGGCAGCAAATGTACGGGGACATTACCGCTGCGGGCTCCGACGTGCTGTCGATAGCCGTCGACCTTCAGGGCCCAGACTTCCCACGCCCCTTCCACGATAAGGCGGGAGCTCAGTTCACGACGGTCGTGGACGCAGGGACCATCGTCACCCGGACATTCGGCGTACGCGCGGTACCAAACGGCGCGCTGATCGACGAGAACGGCGTGCTCCGATATGCGTTATACGGTGGGTTCGACATCCGAAAGTCGGCCACGAAGCGGTTAGTCAGCGACTTCCTGTTGAACGGCGACATGAACCTGACGAAAGACACCCCGGTACAGGGCGCCGTAGACGTCGCGAGCCTTGACCACTTCGAGCGCGGCCTTGCGCTTTATAGCTCCGGCGACCTGGAAGGCGCAGCGGCTATCTGGCGCGAGGGTATCAAGGTCGAACCCGACCACTGGAACATGCGGAAACAGCTCTGGGCCATCGAACACCCAGACCGCTTCTACGACGGCGACGTCGACTATGACTGGCAGAAGGTCCAGGTAAAAGAGGGGCACTAGCGCCCGCTCATACGCGGCTCGTAATGGCCACGGTTCGATACCTGTATCATCCGGCCCGCGGAGCCTATTTGCCCGGGGCTACCTTATCCAACGCATCGATCAGCGCCGTCCACGACAGAAGTGCGCATTTGATTCGCACCGGGAAACGGCGGACGCCCTGTAGCGCCAGGCTGTCGTCAAGCAGGTCTTGCTGCTCCTCGGACAGTTCTTCGCCCGTCATCATCGCTCGGAACGTCTCACGCAGCTCACGTAACTCTGCAGAGGACTTGCCGCGTACGATCTCCGTCAGGAGCGAACCCGCCGCCTGGCTTATCGAGCATCCCTGTCCGGTGACGCTGATCTCTGACAGCGTGTTGTCTTCCATGCCGATTTGCATGTGAATCTCGTCGCCGCAGAACGGGTTAATCGCGTCCACCTCGGACGTGGGGGTATCCAACCGATCCGTGTGCCGTGGATTTCGGTAGTGGTCCAGGAGCACTTCCTGGTAAAGCTCGTCGAGATCGCCCAGTCCCCGCTGCATCAGGCAATTCCCGCCTTCGAAAAGTAGCGTTCGGCCTCCGCCAGGCCGTCGATCAAGATATCCACTTCCGCCTCTGTGTTGTAGATGTAGAAGCTGGCCCGCGCAGCAGACCCGATACCGTGGCTACGGATGAGCGGCATCGCACAGTGGTGGCCGGTTCGGATCGCAATTCCAAGCTGGTCCAGCGCCGTGCCGAGATCGTGCGAGTGGACGGAGTCGTGCGAGAACGAGATCACAGCGCCCCTGTCATCGACCTCTCTCGGCCCAAGAACCTTGGTGCCGTTCAGCCCGGAAAACTTGTCGAGGGCGTAAGCGGTGATCTGTTGCTCGTGCTCCCAGACGTCCTCCATGCCCAGAGCAGTCAGATAATCGACCGCGGCGCCCGTCGCTATGGCGTCTGCGATGTTGGGCGTGCCCGCTTCGAACCTGTACGGCAGGTCGTTCCAGCTGGCGTCCTCGTACGTGACCTCAAGAATCATGTCACCGCCGAACATCCACGGCGGCATAACCTCCAGGAGTTCGGGCCGGCCCCACAGAACGCCGATCCCCGTGGGGCCGAGCATTTTGTGGGCCGAGAAGGCCATGAAGTCGCAATCGAGCGCCTGCACATCCACCGGCATGTGCGGCACCGACTGAGCTCCGTCCACAAGCATCACAGCGCCAACCCTGTGAGCGGCTTCCGCAAGTGCTTTGACGTCGTTCACCGTGCCGAGCACGTTTGACATGTGCGTGGCGGCGACGATCTTGGTGCGCTCGGTGATCAGTTCCGCCGCCTGCTCCATGTCCAGGCGTCCGGTCTCGGTCTCCCGAATGATCTTGAGCGTTGCGCCCTTCCGCATGGCAAGCTGCTGCCACGGCACGATGTCCGAGTGGTGCTCCATCGCCGTCGTGACGATCTCGTCACCCGCCCCGACATTGGCCTCGCCCCAGGTGTAGGCGACCAGGTTCAGCGACTCACTGGTGTTGCGCGTCCAGATAACCGACTCAGGAGATGGGGCGTTGATAAAACGCGCCACCTTGCCGCGAGCCTCTTCGTAAGCTTCGGTCGCCTCGATGCTGAGCATGTGGACGCCGCGATGGACGTTCGAGTTGTAGCGCTCGTAGTAGTCGACAAGCAACTGAATCACTTGCTTTGGCGTCTGGGACGTCGCGGCGTTGTCCAGATAGGTGAGTGTGCGTCCGTTCACCTGCCGCGCCAGTATCGGGAAGTCCGCGCGGATGGCCTGAACGTCCAGCGGCGAGCCAGATGTCCTGGGGGTCATTAGTCCGCCGCCGCCAACAACAGTGGGATCGTCTCTTCGGTCACGTTGTGGACGAATTCCTGCAGCGTCTCGACTCCGATCTCATCCTCTATTTCCGCGGCGAACCCACGCACCAGTATCACCTGGGCGGTCGCCTCGTCAATGCCGCGGGACTGCATGTAGAAGATGGCGGATGGGTCCGTGTGGCCGGCGGTCGCGCCGTGCGCGCACTTCACATCGTCTGCGTAGATCTCGAGGCTGGGCTTTGTGTCGATCTCAGCGCCATGCGACAAAACCAGGTTTAGGTCCCGCTGCTCCGCGACTGTCTTCTGGGCGTCCTTCTCGACAAGCACCCGCCCGCTGAACACGGCCCGTGAGTTCCCGGACAGCACGCCCTTGTAGAACTGGCGGCTTGAGCCGTGGGGTTTGGCGTGCGTTGTGGATATGTGGTTGTCTACCTGCTGGTCATTCGTCGTCAAATACAGACCGTGCAGCGTGCACTCAGCGCCCGGCGCGTCCAGCAGTGTGTGGAGGTCGTTCCGGCCGATCTTCGGGCCGGTAGCGTATGAAATGGAGTTAAAGACGGAGTTGTCGGACTGGTGGACGCGGGTGGTGGCGATGTGGAACGTCTCTTCGTTTTCGACAAGCACGCGATAGTGCTCGATGCCCGCCCCGGCCTCCAGGACGAACTCGGCGACCGGCGCCGTGAAGCACCCTTCATCGCCCAGGCTGACGTAGCTCTCAATCACCTTCGCCCGGGAATTGGCGCCAGCCAGCACCAGTGTCCTCGGGTAGGTCGCCCGGGAGCCGCCCGCCGTCGTCACGAACAGAAGATGGATCGGCGTATCGCCCTCGTGGTCGTCGGGTATCTGCACATATGCGCCGTCGCCCAGGAACGCCGTGTTCAACGCCGTGAACGCGCTCTCTTCGACCGCGGCATGGCGGGTTAGGTTCTCACGCAGGGGTGCGCTCTCGGCGGCGTCCGCCAGGTTCTGGACGGTAAGGCCGTCACTTGCCGAAACGTTGGACAGCGCTTCCGAGTATCGGCCGTCGACAAACGCCAGGGTCGCCCAGTCATCGCTCCATGGAGCGCAGCGTCGCATCTCCCCTGTGCTAACCGCGGTTGGCCCTTCAGATTGAAAACCGAACGTGCCGCGCTCAAGCGGGCCGAGGTCGGTGTACTTCCAGAGTTCGTTCCCGCGTCTCGCGGTCGGGAACCTGATGGAATCGAAATGATCCCACCCGCGCTGCCGCAATTCTCCCATCCAGTCCGGGACTGAACGGGATTCGGTTAGCGCCTTGAAATCGGCGGCGTATTTTTCGCCTCTAGCGGTGGCGAGCGTCATCGTTACCTTTTACCTGCTTCTCGGTATGTGGAGTACGCGTTGACAAAAAGCCGTCAGATCAATCGTCGGCGGCATTTATGAACTGCTCGTATCCGGTATTCTCGACCGCCATCGCCAGGTCCGCCCCGCCTGTCTCGACGATCCGTCCGTCCACGAGGATATGCACGACATCGGGCTTGATGTAGTTGAGCAAGCGCTGGTAGTGGGTGACGATCAGGAAGGAGCGTTCCGTACTACGCAGGTTGTTCACGCCTTCCGCCACGATGCGAAGCGCGTCCACGTCCAAGCCGGAGTCGGTCTCGTCCAGGATCGCCAGGCGCGGTTCCAGCATCTCCAGTTGGAGCATCTCGTGGCGTTTTTTCTCGCCGCCGGAGAACCCCTCGTTCAGGGAACGCTTCACTAGGTCCGGATCGATCCCAACGTCCTTGACTTTGCCGTCGAAAAGCGCCGAGAAGTTACGAACGCTCAGCGGGTCTTCTCCGGCGAACTCCCGCCTTGCGTCCAACGCCGCCTTCAGAAACTGCCAGGGCCGGACGCCCGGTATTTCGGCCGGGTACTGGAACGCCAGGAACATGCCGCGCAGTGCGCGCTGGTCCGGCACCATCTCCAGAATGTCCTCGCCGTCAAACTTCACAGATCCCGAGTTGACGACGTAGTCCGGGCGCCCCATCAAGACGTTGGCAAACGTGCTCTTGCCGCTGCCATTCGGCCCCATGATGGCGTGGACTTCGCCCGCGTTTAGGGTGAGCGAAAGGCTTTTGAGGATCTCAGCGTCTTCGGCACCGATCACCGCTGCGTGAAGGTCGGTTACTTGGAGCATCGTGGTTGTGTTGATTACCTCTTGGCAGCATCACCGCATTTGGGCGGCGACGCGTTGTCGGGAGTTGAATCCAGATTCAGGCGATATGAGAGCGGCGTACGCATCTCATATACGGAATAACGTCGGTGGGGTTACGTCTAACCAACGGCCCCTTCGAGCGAAACCTTCAACAGTTGTCCGGCCTCCATGGCGAACTCAAACGGCAGCTCTTTGATCACGTCCCGGGACCACCCGGTAATGATCATGTGGTGCGCCTCTTCCTCGGATATCCCGCGTGCCCTCAGATAGAAAAGCTGGTCGTCCGATACCTTGGAGGTAGAGGCCTCGTGCTCAAGTTGAGCTGTGGGGTTTCTGACCTCGATGTAAGGCACCGTGTGCGCTCCGCACCGGTCACCCACCAACAGCGAGTCGCACTGCGTGTGGTTAACGGCGTTCTCGGCCGTGGGCATGATCTTGACCTGCCCACGGTAGGTGTTCTGGCCCTGTCCCGCGGATATGCCCTTGGCGACGATCGTACTTTTGGTGTTCTTGCCGATGTGGATCATCTTGGTGCCGGTATCGGCCTGCTGGTGGTTGTTGGCCAGCGCCACCGAGTAGAACTCGCCGACCGAATCGTCACCCTGGAGGATGACGCTAGGGTACTTCCACGTGATCGCAGAGCCGGTCTCGACCTGAGTCCAAGATATTTTTGAGTTGGCGCCGCGGCAGATCCCGCGCTTGGTGACGAAGTTGTAAACACCACCCTCGCCTTCCTTGGTCCCGGGGAACCAGTTCTGGATGGTCGAATACTTGATCTCGCCGTCTTTGAGCGCCACTAGCTCCACGACCGCAGCGTGCAACTGGCTGGTCTTGCGGAAGGGCGCCGTGCACCCCTCCAGGTAGCTAACGTAGGCGCCCTCGTCGGCGACGATCAGGGTACGCTCAAACTGACCCGTCCCCTCCGCGTTCATACGGAAGTAGGTCATCAGCTCAATCGGGCACCGCACACCGGGGGGGATGTACGCAAACGAGCCGTCACTGAAGACGGCCGAGTTGAGCGATGCGAAAAAGTTGTCGCTGTATGGAACGACCGAGCCCAGGTACTTTTTGACGAGGTCCGGGTGGTTTTTCACCGCCTCGCTGAAGGAACAGAAGATGATCCCCAGCTTCTCCAGTTGCTCGGTGTACGTTGTGGCGACCGAGACACTGTCAAACACGGCGTCAATCGCAACCCCGGCGAGCTTTTCGCGCTCCTGCAAAGGAATGCCCAGCTTCTCAAACGTCGCCAGCATCTCGGGATCGACATCTGCCAGGCTCTTCGGCGCCTCGGTTTGCGACGATTTAGGCGCGGCGTAGTAGTAAATGTTGTCGTAGTCGATGGCCGGGTACTCGATCATCGCCCAGTCCGGCTCGCCCCGATCCTTCGTCATCTTCACCCAGTGACGGTAGGCCTGCAGCCGCCACTCAAGCAGCCACTCGGGCTCGTCCTTCTTGGCGGAGATAAGGCGAACGATGGCTTCGTTCAGGCCTTGAGGAGCGAAATCCTGTTCGACCTCAGTAACGAAGCCCCACTTGTATTCGCCACCGGAGAGATCGCTCTCTCGAGATATGGAATTGGGGGTTACCAAGCGGTGCGCCTCCGGGTATTTCGGTGCTCTTGTTTACGGTATTTTGCCGATAGTGAAAACGTAGTGTTTACGTTTGAGTCAATCGTAGCAGAATCGCGAAATATCTAATGTTGACCAAAAGGGTCAACAATAGGTTAAACACGCCACGTTGGAGTGTCAACGAATTTCGTCGTGAAGTATCCTCACGGTTCCGAATTCGGCCGGACTGATTCCCACGAACCGGACTTCCCCAGGGCGCAAGAAAAGCCACCCCCGGCAGGCGCTAGGGACGGCCCAAAGGTCTTTCGATCAGAGCTGTACTGGCCCTTCGCCTCCACGATGATCACCTTGATCTCGCTGTCGCCAGTGTTGCTGACGGTGTGCGTTCAAGGTTCGCTCCACATGATGTGGCCGTCGGAGGTTCCGCTTCCATCGAGTTGCTGGCCGGAAGTGCGATGTGCGCCTTGCCGCCCTTCAGGAAGATGACCGTCTCGGCGGTGTGGAAGCGCTCGTTATCCGTCTGGCCCGCGGGCAGTGTCATGTCCAGAACGCGCACTGCATCGTTCTCATACAGAACCGTGTAGACGTCGGGCGATACCTCTACAAGGTCGATGTAAGCCATTGTTTTCTCTTTAACCAAATGGTGCATCGTTATGCCGAACACCCCACCCCCCCGCGCATACGGCAGTCGGCAGAAGGCAGTACATTTGTCCATGATTACGACGCGATCACGAGTGAGTTGCTCCGGTGACAGGTATGCCCACTTTATGGCACAAGAACATCGGACAATCGACCGATTTACGGCCGCCCGCAATGAGCTGCTGGACTTGGTCTTGCAGCGGTCGGGCGACGAACGCGTTCGCTCCGCCATAAGGCGCGTCCCACGCCATGAGTTCGTGCCCCCGGAACTGGTCGCAGACGCCTACAAAAACGTCGCGTTACCGATCGGCGATGGACAAACCATCTCGCAGCCACTGATCGTGCAGCTGAAGACGATCACGCTCCAGGTGTGTTCGAGTGATCGGATGCTGGAGATCGGCGTCGGACCGGGTACCAGGCTGCGATTCTTTCTTTGATGGCGTCAAAAGTGATCACCGTTGAACGGATCCCGCGGTTGGCCGATGGCGCATGGGCGCGATTGTTGCGCCTGGGCTTTGAAAACGTGACTGTAGTGGAGACGATCGGCGACCTGGGCTGGCCGGATGGCGCACCCTAACGACCGCATCATGGTGACCGAAGGCGCGCCCGAACTACCGCTGCCGCTCGTTGATCAGGTCGCTGGCGGCGGCCGCATTGTCGTTCCTATCGGTCTCGTCGGGCACAAGAACTGCTGCTCATGAGGAAGACCGGGGCCGGACATGAGATCGATAACCTCGGCGCCTGCGCGTTCGTTCCGGTGATCGGCCGTGACGCCTGGCCGGAGTCCGCGCCGCCGGATCGATTCGTTCCGGGCCGCGAAGCTGGTTTAAGTTCGGGATTACGGTCATCTCTGCGCTATAATCAGGCCCGCAGTTCTGCCGTACACTCACACAACTGCATCCCTTGAACAGATCAATCGTTTTTGCGCGTCAGGAGCCGAACCGAAAGTGGAGTACGAGGCCGTAATTGGGCTTGAGGTCCATGTCCAGCTCAACACGAAAAGCAAGATGTTCTGCTCGTGCGGGGCGGACTACCAGTCGGCGGAGCCAAACACCCGCGTCTGCCCGGTATGCATGGCGCTTCCCGGCGTACTTCCGGTGGTCAACATCGCCGCAGTCGAGTCCGCTATCAAAATCGGGCTCGCACTCAACTGCAGCATCTCAGAGATCACCAAGTTCGACCGCAAGAACTACCCTTACCCGGACCTTATGAAGGGGTACCAGATCTCCCAGTTTGATATGCCCATCTGCAACGAAGGATGGATGGACATCAAGCCGGAGGGCGAGCCAGACGCACACATCGGCATCACGCGTGTCCACATGGAAGAGGACGTGGCTCGCCTGACCCATATCGAGAAACCTCTGACAACACCTGGGGGGAAATCAGCCCACTCCCACACGCTCATGGACATCAACCGCGCTGGCGTACCGCTGATGGAGGTCGTGTCCGAGCCGGATATCCACAGCGCAGCTCAGGCCGAGGCTTACATCCTCAAACTCCAGAACATCATCCGTTACCTCGGCGTCGGCACGGCCAATATGGAAGAAGGCAGCTTCCGGGTCGATGCGAACGTGAGCGTCCGTCCGGTCGGGTCGGACGAACTCCGGGAGCGTGTCGAGGTCAAGAACATGAACCGAGTGCGCGCTGTTGTGCGGGCCATCGAGCACGAGATCAAACGACAACCAGAGGTCTGGGAGTCCGGTGGTCGTGTCGAGATGGAGACGCGCGGCTGGGACGATGTCGCAGGCGTCACGATCGTTCAGCGCAGCAAAGAAGAGGCGCACGACTATCGCTACTTCCCGGAGCCGGACATCCCGCCGCTTGAGATCGACCCCAGGTGGGTGGAAGAGATCACCGCCTCGCTGCCGGAGTTCGCAGACGTTCGCCAGGCGCGATTTGAGGACGAATACGACCTGAGCGAGTACGACGCTGCTTTGCTCACGGCCTCCCGCGCCACGGCCGATTACTTCGAGGCCACCGTCGGCGTCCGGGATCTGTCGGGCGAGGAGCGTGCCGCTTTCGCCAAGGAATCCGCCAACTGGGTCAACGGTGAACTGGCACGACTGCTGAACGCCCCGGAAGGCCCGTCGGAGATCAATGACACGAAGGTGAAACCCGAAGGGCTTGCATCGCTCGTAGCGATGTTCCAGGCGCGGACGATTAGCAACGCCGCCGCTCGCGAAGTGCTTGAGGAGATGTGGTCGTCCGGCGCGAACCCGGATTCGGTGGTCGCCGACCGCGGGTTGCTGAAGGTGAGCGGAACGGACGAACTTCTCCCGGTGGTGCAGGAAGTTATAGACAACAACCCGAACGCCGTAGAGGACTTCGTCGGCGGCAAAGAAACCGCCGTCAGGTTCCTAGTCGGCCAGGTAATGAAGGCCACCCGGGGGCGTGCGGACGCCGGTGTGGCGGCAGAACTGTTAACCAGAACTCTTGAGGAAGTGAAGGCCGCACGTTAACGTTGATTAACACCCCGGGCGGCCCACAGG
Source organism: Chloroflexota bacterium (assembly GCA_002730555.1). Taxonomy (GTDB): domain Bacteria; phylum Chloroflexota; class Dehalococcoidia; order Lucifugimonadales; family Lucifugimonadaceae. The sequence continues at coordinate 67,896 of PCAM01000007.1, read as the reverse complement.
ATTCCCGATGCTCGGTCGGGCCTCAGGACACCTAATCGGGGACAGCGGAGTACCGATGAATAGCAATCTTCTAAGTTTTCTAGAAATCGTGATCGCAGTGACCCTTGCGGCGGTGATCCTCCTGCAGGTGCGCGGCTCTGGCACGACGCTGTTTGGACAGGCCGAGAGCTCGTTCCGGACCCGGCGGGGTGTCGAGCGATTCCTCTTCCGCGGCACGATAGTGCTCGCCGGCCTGTTTGCGGTGATCGCGGTCCTGACGGCTCGCTTCAACTAGGGGCCTGCCGGGCGGCTATTTTGGGGGAGGTTTATCACCGGACGCCCCCTATTTTGTTGTCGCGAAAAGACGGTAACCACCGTAGGGCGGGGCTTGCTCCGCCCGCGCCATGCCATCGATAACGTTAGCAGACAAACGCAACATTCTTGTCGCACCGGGCCGTAGGGGCGTAGGGCAATATGCCCACGTTGTGTTCGTGAACACCACTCAGACCGCACCATCGGGCGGAGCAAACCCCGCCCCTGCGACGGTCCGATCTTTTTCGCACTCCCAGCTTCCTCTCCCCTTGGGAATGGGCTCAGGTGAGGGGAACATGGTCGGATCGCAATCAGATCATGGGTCCGAGCGCGTTAGTCCGTGGAACACCGACGTTGCTGACGGATCCGGCCCTTCGTAAGCCTCAGGGCGCCGGTGTTAGTTTCACGAGGTTGTCGTGAGTATCGCGGCGCTGGCGTTCCCACGATCCCACCGCGCCCGGTTTCCCGCCTACAATGCGTCGAGTCTTTATTTCACCCGCACATCACTGGCATTAAGAGACTGGGATGACCACCACTTCCGAAACCAACGGCGCCCCTGAACTCATCATCACGGATCACGCCCACGTCCGTACGCTCCAACTGAATCGCCCGCACAAGAAGAATGCCCTGTCGCAGACGCTCGCATGGGACATCATCCGGACAATCGACGACTCAGCGGCGGACGACGATGTATGGGTGATCGCCATCACGGGGATTGATGATTGTTTCTGCTCCGGCGTGGACCTGACCCCGGTGGGTAATGCGTCCGATCGCGGGCCGATGTCAGAGATCCAATCACAGATCGACGACTTGAGCTGGGTCGGTCACTTCCCGCTGGCGATCCGACAGCGATGCGACAAGCCGGTGGTTGCGGGTCTCAACGGCGTGGCGGCCGGAGCGGGCATGGCCCTGGCGATGGCGTGCGACACCCGGCTCGCCGCCGAAAGCGCCTGGTTGTTCCCGGGTTACTCACGCATCGGCGGATCGCCAGACGGTGGGCTGTCATGGACACTGCCACAGGTTGTCGGATACGAAAAAGCGATGCGATTCCTGCTCGAGAACAAACGTGTCGATGCTGATGAAGCGCTTGCGCTCGGATTGATCGGCGAGGTCGTGCCGGACCATCAGTTCCAGGCCCGGTTTGTCGAGTACTGCCACTCCCTCACAACGATCTCGCCTATCGCCGCACGCCTGACCAAACGCGTGGTGCGCGAAGCGACCAAGATCGATATCGAGTCCCAGGTCCGGTACGAGTTACAGACCATCGGAACGGCCTTCGCGAGCGAGGACGGCAAGGAGTCCCGCCGGGCCTTCCTGGAACGCCGCACACCGAAGATCCAGGGCCGATAGTTCGCGTCAAACGCCCGCCACCCTCGCGGGACGTGTACTAACCAATGAACCTTGTCTCCATCGCGCGCACAACCCGGCCGTACATAGCAGGAAACTTGTACTTCTCGCTCGGCGTCAGCACCGCGTCCGGGTTGAGCAATTCACTGACCAGCTTCTTCCGTCATGACGCCGGCCTCGCCGAAGGCATCCTCGATTTCTTCCACGCTTTTGGCGGTAATTTTGGTTTCGGCCTAGTTGTCAATTTCATCCCGGCGATCTTCAACCAGACGTTCAAGGACACGCGTTACTTTTGGCTGACCGGGAATTTCATGATGCTGGGCATGAACGCGCTGATGCTCGGGATCCACTTCATGATCCGCACGGAAAACCCGTTCGAAGCCCGCCTCTTGCCAACTATCGCCAGCCAGGCGCTCCAAAACGCCCTGATATTCAGGCAGCCCCGCCGCACTCCCTAAACGCGACTCCAGATCGTGCCACCCGCACCATCCTCTATTGCGATCCCTGCCTCGATCAGCTCATCACGGATCGCGTCGGCGGCAGCAAAATCACGGTTCGTACGCGCCTCGGTCCGGCTGGCAAGTCGCGCCTCAACGTCCGCGTCAGACAACCCGTCTTCAGACGCCTCAGGTTCCGCCAGCGTGAGGCCCAGGACCCCGGCCAGAGACCGCATCTCCGCCTGGGCGTCGGTCAGATCGTGCCCGGCGTCGCGGCCACGGTTGATCTCGTGGGCGAGGTCAAATATCGCCGCCAGCGCCTGCGGGGTGTTCAGGTCATCTTCCATCGCCTCGACGTAACGCTCCCTGAACGGGGCCGGATTCACAGACTCACCGCTACTGCCATCGGACTCCGCGGTCGCGGCCTGCCGAAGCCGGCGAGCAGCGCGTTCCTGCGTGTGGATGTTGTCCTCGTCATAGAGCAGCGGGCTTCGGTAATGCGACGTCAGGATGTACATGCGGATGGCGTCGGCGGAGTTGCCTTCCAGCGCATCTCGAACCGTCACCAGGTTACCGAGCGACTTGCTCATCTTTGCACCATCAAGCCGGAGCAGGCCGTTGTGCATCCAGAACCGGGCGAACGGCTTGTTGCCGGTGTACGACTCGCTCTGCGTGAGCTCGTTCTCGTGGTGCGGAAACACGAGGTCCAGCCCGCCGCCGTGGATATCTATCGTCTCGCCCAGGTACTCCAACGCCATCGCGCTGCACTCGATGTGCCAGCCCGGACGTCCCTGTCCCCACGGGCTGTCCCACGCCGGTTCGCCGGGCCTCGAAGCCTTCCACAACGCAAAGTCCGGCGGCGCTTCCTTGCCCGGCTCGATCTCGTTGCGCACGCCTTCCAGCAGTTCCTCCACCGTCCGGCCGCTCAGCTTGCCGTACGCATCGTCGCTGTCGACCCTGAAGTAGACGCTGCCGCTCTCATCGGTCGCCGGATAGGCATTGCCCTTCTCGATCAGTCCCTGGATCATCTTCAAGATTCCGGGGATCTCCTGCGTCGCACGTGGATGTACCGTCGCGCGCTGCACGTTGAGATCATCCATGTCCTTGAAGAACTCTTCGATGTACTTCTCGGCGACCTCTTCGGAGCTCAGGCCCTCGTCGTTGGCCCTCGTGATGATCTTGTCATCAACGTCCGTAAAGTTCTGGACCCTGCGCACCTCATAGCCGCGAAACTCCAGATAACGGTGCAGCACGTCGAACACGATCGAGCTCAGCGCATGGCCGACGTGTGACGAGTTGGAGGCGGTGATGCCGCAGACGTACATCGTGACAGCGTCGCCTGCGGGTTCAAAGTCGCGTTTGCCGCGCGTGAGGGTACTGTAAAGCTTCATAAATACTCGTGCTTAAGGAGCGGCTCAAGTCGCCGCGCTTGTCGAGAGCGTTGCGATTGCCTGTGCAGCTATCCCTTCGCCCTGTCCGATCGCCCCTATGTGATCGGTCGATGTGATCTTGGTGTTGACTGAATCGATCGAAATTGAGAGTGTCTCTGCGATCGATTCGTTGATGCGGTTCACGTACGGAGCCAGCTTTGGTTGCTGGGCGATAATTGTAGCATCGAGATGTGCGATCACCCACCCGGCCTCACGGGCCATCCAGCCCGTCCTCTGAAGCAATTCCCGACTGTCGATACCGGCGTACGAGGCGTCGCTTGACGGGAAGTTGGAGCCAAGGTCGCCCAGCCCTGCCGCGCCGAGCACTGCGGACGCCAGAGCATGCATTAAAACATCGCCGTCCGAGTGGCCCTCAAGGTGCGCACAGTGGTCGATATCCACGCCCCCCAAACGCAACGGCCCGCCGTCCGCAAACCCGTGGCCGTCAAATCCGGCGCCCCACCTGTTTTCAGCGCCACCACCCCGGCGGCGGGCGATGATCGCCTCCGCACGGTCGATATCGTCAGGAGTGGTCAGCTTGATATTGTCTGGATGGCCTTCGAATAACCCGACCCGTCCCCCCGCCAGTTCTACAAGGCCCGCGTCATCGGTGACGTCCTGGGCGGTCCGAAGCGCCGGCAACAAGATGTCCAGACGGAAGGCCTGCGGAGTCTGGATGGCGCGCAGATTAGAGCGGTCCAGCGTCCCCGCCACATCCCCCTCCGCATTGATGCTCCTGATCGTGTCCGAAACGGGCAGTGCAGGAACCGCCGCGCCGCTTTTCTCCACTGATTCAAGCCCTCGCAGCACCATGGCCTCGTCCACAAACGGCCTCGCCCCATCGTGCACCAGCACCCAGTTCATCTGGCTTGCATCACCAGCCGTGAGCCGCTCAACGCCGTTGGCGGTCGAGTCCTGACGACGGGCCCCTCCGGTGATCACGGCCGTCACCTTATCAAACCCGGAGCTCGACACCAGTTCGTTGATCGCTCCGCGGTTGGCGTCAGAAGCGACGACGACGATAGCGCTCACGCGGTCCAGTCTTTGAAATAGCTCGAGCGAGTAGCTGATCACAGGTTTGCCAGCCAGTTCCAACAGCATCTTGTCGCCGCCCATGCGCACACCCCCGCCAGCGGCGAGGAGTACGACACCTGTATCGGTCTGATTCTGTTTTGCCCACACTTCAGGCGGCATCGACAACCCATTTCACTCTTGCATATCCGGGATAGGGACCAACCGGTACTCAGCAGGATACAGGCGTTGTCGACCCTATGATGGCCGCGAAAACGGATCAAATGACCAAATACAACTCTGGCGGAATGCAAGCCGGGAGATTCCTCGCGAGCTGGCTTCGGAATGACGATACGAGTGTCGATCGCCCACACATCGTAGGGGCGGCGCTGGCCCCTCCCACCCTTGCCAAGAACAAAAGGAGGCTGGCGTCCCGGCAGAACGCCAGCCTCTCAAATCACCCTGATCCAATACCGGGTAGTTAATCCCCGGCGACGGCGGCTTCAGGCTCACTTGCAGAATCCTGATTCGTTGCCTCGGAAACCTCCGATATCTCGTCATCATCCGAAACCGGCCGCTCGACCGTCGCGAACTTCAGACCGTCCTCGCCAAGGCTCACCTTCACGTGATCGCCCTCGGAAAACTCGCCGCTAAGGATCCTCTTGGACATCGGGTTTTCGACGAAACGCTGGATCGCACGGCGCAACGGGCGCGCCCCGTACTCCGGGTCCGCGCCTTCCCGAGCCAGCCAGCCCAGGGCGCTATCGTCCAGCTCCATCGTGACGCCCATCTCGCCCAGCCGATCGTTAACGTCCCGGGCAATCAAACGCACCACCTCGCCGAGCTGCTCTTCCGTCAGGGGGTCGAAGACGATGATGTCGTCGATCCTGTTGAGGAACTCGGGACGGAACGCGCGCTTCAGTGCCTCCTCGATATCAGTCCTCAAACGTTCCTGTTCCGGAACGCTGTCGGGCCTCGTCGCGAAGCCGATGGCGTCGCGCGACACCACTCCGGTACCAAGGTTGCTCGTCATGATTATGACCGTGTTCCGGAAGTCCACCGTCCGGCCGTTGCCGTCTGTGAGCCGACCATCCTCCAGAACTTGGAGCAGGGAGTTGAACACATCCGGGTGCGCTTTCTCGATCTCGTCGAAAAGTACGACCCGGAACGGCCTGCGACGGACCGCCTCCGTGAGCTGACCGCCCTCGCCATAGCCGATGTACCCGGGGGGTGCGCCGATCAGACGAGAGACGGTGTGCTTCTCCTGGTATTCGGACATGTCTATCCGGACCATGTTGTCCTCGTCGTCAAACATGAACTTCGCAAGCACCCGCGCCAGCTCCGTCTTCCCCACGCCCGTCGGCCCGAGGAATATGAAGCTGCCGATGGGTCGTTTCGGATCGGCGAGGCCTGAGCGTGCACGGCGTATGGCGTCCGCCAGCGCCGCTATTGCAGCCTCCTGGCCGATCACACGCTCGTGTATCCGCTCTTCCATGTGCAGGAGCCGATCCGCTTCGCCCTCGACAAGCCGTTCCACATGGATCCCCGTGCGCTCAGCAATCAGCGCTGCGATCAATTCGGATGTCACCACCATGTCGTGGGGGTGGTCTTTCTCCCACTCTCTCACCCGTTTTTCATAGTCGGTCTGAAGCATGTAACGCTCGGCCTTTTTGGTGTCCGCGATCTGGTAGTCACGACGTTCAGAAGCCGCTATCTCCTCCTCACGGAGGTTCCACACCGCGTCTTCTTCGTCACGCAGGTCGTCCGGCATCCAGTCCGACTCGATACGCAACTTGGCGGAGGCCTCGTCGATGAGGTCCACGGCCTTGTCGGGCAGGAATCGATCCGACACGTACCGACGCGCCAGTTGAACTGATGAGATCAGGGCCTCGTCAGTGATTCGCACGTGGTGGTGCTCTTCGTACCGGGGCCGGAGTGACTTCAGCATCTCGATGGCAATGTCCGTCTCAGGTTCCTCAACGAGCACCGGCGAGAACCGGCGTTCCAGTGCTTTGTCGGATTCGATGTACTTCCGGTACTCGTCCGGCGTGGTCGCACCCACGGTCTGCAGTTCCCCGCGCGCGAGCGCGGGCTTCATCAGGTTGGAGGCGTCTATGGCGCCGTCGGCGCCGCCGGCCCCTACCACCATGTGAATCTCGTCGATAAAGAGGATCGCCTCGCCCTCGGACTGCCTGACCTCGTCCATTACGGCCTTGAGCCGCTCTTCAAACTCACCCCTGAATTTTGAACCGGCGATCAGCGTGCCCATGTCCAATGCGATCAGTTTGCGGTTCTTGAGCGATTCGGGAACGTTCCCGCTCACTATCAAGTTCGCCAGCCCCTCTGCGATGGCCGTCTTGCCGACGCCGGCGTCGCCGATTAAGACGGGGTTGTTCTTGGTCCTCCGGGTAAGGGTTTGCATCACCCGTCGGATCTCCAACTCCCGTCCGACGACCGGGTCGAGGCGCCCGTCGCGCGCCAGTTGCGTTAGATCAGTGCCGTACTGATCCAACGCCTGGTAGCGCTGCTCGGCGTTTTCCGATGTGACGCGGTTACGGCCGCGGATCTCCAGCAGCGCCTGATAGATCTTCTCTTTGGTCAGATTGACCTCTTCAAAGATGCGGGCGCTGTCGCCAGACGACTCGTCCGCCACGGCCAGAAGCAGATGCTCGGCGCTTATGAACTTGTCGCGCAGCCGCTCGGCCTCCGCCCGCGCGTTGTCCAGCACCTGCTGGAGCCGCGGGGTGGCGTATATCGTCTGCGCCACCACGCCCAGCCGCGGGCTCTGGCGTAGCGCCGTTTCCACACGGTCGGCGAGCAGATCGGGGTCGACGTGCGCCTGTGACAGGATGCGCGACGGCACGCCCTGGGTGAGCTGCAACAGCGCCAGGAGGACGTGTTCTACATCCCACTGCGAGTGTCGATATTCACGCAACAGGTTCTGCGACGAAGCGATCGCCTCTCGGGCCTGTTCGGTGAAATCTGATTCTTTAAATACCATTTTCGGGAGCCCCTTTTCTCGCATACCAAACCGCTCCCGGCGGCCGGCACTGCGGTTCATTCATCCGGACCGGTTCGAAGTCCGAAACTCAGCCCTGGTCCGGTTCTGGAAGCGAACGCTGAGCCGAAGCGGCCCTGCGACGCACAAGTTCCAGCGTCAGTTCGTTTACCCGGGCTTCCAGTTGCGTTACCCGGTCCGATAGCTTCGTCATGATCTCCACCCCGGCAAGGTTCAGACCGAGGTCCTCGATCCACGTCTTGATCTGTAGAAGCCGCACGATGTCCTGCCCGGAATAGAGCCGGATGTTGCTGTCGGTTCGATGCGGCTCTATCAACCCCTGGCGCTCGTAAGTCCGGATGGTCTGCGGGTGCAGGCGGACGCGCTGGGCGACGATGGAGATGGTGAAAACAGGTTCGTATTCTGTGAAATTCACGCGTCACCCCCGGCGGCCTCGGCGTTCCTGGATTCGGACACCGGGTGTTGATCGACCCCGATCTCTGTCTCAGATGCCTCGATCTCTGGAGACTCCGCTTCTGATCCACTCGCCCGGAGGTCGCGCAGCCGTTCCAGCAAACCAACCTCTTCCTCCGTGGGCTCCCGGGGCACCGAGATCACCATCCGGGCGAGGAGATCGCCGTTGCCGCTGGCGCCGCGCCCGTGCCTTGGCATCCCCTTTCCCTTCATACGGAAGCTTCGCCCGTCCGTCGTGCCGGCCGGAACCGTCAGGGCCACCTTGCCGGTCATCGTCGGGACCTCTACCTCCCCGCCGAGGATTGCATCGAGGTACGAGATCGCAACGTCCGTCGTGAGGTCGTCATCCCTACGTGTGAACACACGATGACCGCGGACATCGACCTCGATGGTCAATTCCGTCATCTTGTCCGGCCGCACACGAATCCGGTCGCCGGGCGCAGTCCCCTTCGGGATCATGACCTCGAGCGTCCGCGGCATCTGGCTTGTGCCGGAGCCGCCGCAGTACGAGCAAAGCACTGTTCCGTCGATCCCCGATCCGCTGCACTCCCGGCATGTGGATGAGCCCTGGATGGTGATCGCCCGCTTGGATCCCGCGTACGCCTCTTCAAGCGTTATCTGCACGTTTGTGCGCAAAGACTGACGCTGGGGTCGACCGAACGCGTTGCCCCGGTTACCCGGTCCGAAGTCGCCGAAAAGGTCACCCAGGTCGAAACCGCCGAAGTCGTGACCTCCCCGGAATCCTCGACCGCCACCTCTGAAGCCATCCGGCCCACCGCTGGCGCGCATCTGCTCGGCGTGCTTCCAGTTGTCACCGAACTGATCGTAATCACGGCGCGTCTTCCGGTCCGAAAGAACCTGGTACGCCTCGTTGACTCGCTTGAAACGGGCCTCGGCATCCGGGTCATCCGAGTTCACGTCCGGGTGATAGCGGCGCGCCAGCCGCCTGTAAGCGGCCTTGACCTCTTTGTCTGCGGCGTTACGTGGGACGCCGAGTTCTATGTAGTAATCCTGTGACATGGTGAAACTTGCCGCAATTTTACTTACATAACGCTTATTAGTCAATGTAGTTTAGTGATTATAGTTCATGTAATTGATATATATCGACTCAAGGTTTTACAATGTGTGCCTATGAGGTGGTCGACAGCATCGCCTCAGAACTTAACCAAACAAGAGGTTTCCAATGACGCTACAAACATGGCGCCCGTTCGCAGAACTACGCAGGAATAACAACTTCAACACCCGCTTCGGCTTCCCCTTCGTAGGAACCCGCCCCGCCGTATCCAGGCCCCCGGGCGGAGCATGGAGAATTCCGCTGGACGTCGTCGATCAGGGCGGCGATCTGGTCATCACCGCTTCCGTACCGGGAGTCGATCCGGCCGACATCAAGGCCACCATCGACGACGGCGTGCTCGCTATCCGTGCGGACATGCCTGATGCGCCGGCAGCGACCGAATCTAAACCCGAGACCGAGTACGCGGAGTCGGAGTACCTGCGGCGCGAACGCCGGACCGGTTCCTTCTCACGAGCGATCCAGCTCCCGGACACCGTGGACCCGGAAAAAGTGACATCCAAATACGCCAACGGCGTGCTCACCGTCACCCTGCCGAAGTCCGAGGCGACGAAGGTCCGGGAAATAACCGTCAAGGTCGCCTGACCCAGACAACTCACGTGGTGGAGAGACCCCCCGGATGTAATCCTGGGGGCTCTTTTTTCATGCGCCGTCATTCCCACGCCGGAGGGAATCACGCGGTAGATGGCGTCATCGCCGCGAAGTACCACCCTCTGACCCCCTCCTACGTCAGGAGGGCAACAAAACGCGTCCTCCCTGGGGGAGGGAGGAGGTTTGGAGATGGGTCGCGTCGCGCGGTCACACACCGAAAGAATAAAAACCGTATCCAGATTCCCGACTACTCGGGAATGACGGCGATAACGGTGACATACTGTTCACAGCGCGCTAACACGCTCACACATACCCAAACGTAGCATCGCTATTTCACCCTCTCCCAAGATGCCCGATCCTTCGTCCTCCCCGATGACCGGCTGCCCGGTTTCGACAGAGCTTCCGCCCGTATTCGCCCGCCACCAGGACGCGATCGGGGGGGCCTTACGCGCCGAGTTGGAGTGCAGGACGCTCTCCATGTACGACTCGCTCCGGTATTACATGGGATGGGCGACTCCCGATGGAACCCGCTCCGACAACCCAGAGGGCAAGCGGTTGCGCCCCACCCTCTGCCTGCTTGCCTGCGAGGCCGTGGGTGGAGACCCGGCGGACGCGCTGCCCGTCGCGGTGGCGATCGAGTTCGTCCACAACTTCTCGCTCATCCACGACGACATAGAGGACGGCGACCGCACCCGCCACCATCGGCCGACGCTCTGGGTGATCTGGGGGGAGCCGATCGCCATAGTCGCCGGCAACAACCTGCTCGCGCTCGGAAATATCGCGGCTCAGAAGTTGCGTAACGTGGCCGCCGAAACGTCCGTGGCGGCCGGGCACATTCTCACCGAGCGTTACCTCTCGATGATGGAAGGCCAGTACCTGGACATCGCTTACGAGGGCCGGACCGACGTTACGGTGGGCGAGTACCTAGCGATGATCGAACGCAAGACCGGCGCCCTGATAAAGGGATCTGTTGAACTCGGCGCGCTAGTCGGGTCTGGAGGCTCCGGCGAAATAGTCGACGGGCTGCGGGCGGTCGGCGACGACCTCGGTCGTATCTACCAGATCCGTGACGACGTGCTCGGCGTCTGGGGCGGGCCCGCCCTTGGCAAGCCCATAGGCTCGGACATCACCCGCAAGAAAAACTCTTTGCCGGTCGTCCACGTACTAGAACATGTTAGTGATGTCGAGCAACGTGAGCTTCAACGGATCTACGCTGGGGACGAGATCGGCGCCAGCGATGTCGAGCGGGTACTGGAAATGATGGATCACCTCGGGACACAACGGTGGTGCCAGAAGCAGGCCGAGACGCGCTGGAACCGGGCGCGGAACCGCCTGGGATCTTTGAGACTGAGCCCCGACGCGACGCGAGATTTCCTTGAACTCGGTGAGTATCTGCTGGTACGGGAAGCCTGATGACCCTCGCCCTGGTCGCCGCCCGTAAAGAAGAGCTTGCCGCGGTGCTTCGCATCGGCGCATGGCCACCGTGGCGCCGGCGGAGCGAAAGCGCTTGGAGGCAGCGTCGTGCTCCGGAGGGTGCGCTCGCTTTCCAGCGCCGTGATCACATGGTAGCCGCCATTTTGACCGGAGCGGGCCGCGAGCAAACGGAGCGCGCTATGTCTTGGCTGCTAGAGTCTGAGAAACCGGAGTCCATACTGTCTCTCGGGTTCGCCGGCGCCTGCACCCCCAACCTTGATATCGGTGATCTAGTCTTGGCGACAAGCCTCCATCACATAGCGGGTAACCCCTTCGACTGGGACCCGGATTCGCTGGAGAGGGCGCCCGAATCCCCTGAATTCCCGGAGTCCCCGGAATTCAGGGAATCCAAGAAATACGAGGACCTCACGGCGGACGGCAACATGCTTGAATACGTGCGCACCGCGGTCGAAATGAACGGCATCGACTTCATGTCCTCGCCTACCCTCACCGTCGACTCACTCGTACGAACGTCTGGCCTGTCGGCCTGGCTCGGGGAAACGTACGGGGTGTCGTCGGTAGACAGGGAAAGTTACTGGGTGTCGACCGCGGCGGCGAGCGCCGGAGTGCCCTGTTTGAGCGTCCGCTCCATCGCCTACAGTGTGAACGAAACGCTCCCGGAGATCGCAGCCCAGCTCCCCGATACCCCGTCCGGTGGAAGGTTCGCGCCTGTCCTGAGGCACGGAGCGAGACACCCGAGGGACGTCTGGCGCTACATCCGTGCCTTGCGCACCGCCCGGAACGCCGTGGCCACCCTCACGGCCGTATTGACTGGGAACGGAGGCCTGGCCGACGGCACGAAGCCCTGATCATGTTTCTTCAATCATCCCGGGCATGCCCGAAAATGGGTATCCGCTCACATTCGGCGCTGACGCCGCCCCGGGAATCGGCTAAATTGGGCTTCATATGTCATCCGATGTCTGCCCGGTCCGATATGGGTCTCGGGCAATGAGCCAGATCATCTCCGCCGGAAAGGTCACGTTTTGAGGACGATCACAAAGTGCCTCAATGTGAAATCGACCCGAGCTCCCGAGTTCGTCGACATCACGGAACTCGTTGGAGCAGCTGTCGGTGAGTCGGAAGTGGACTCCGGGATCGCGGTCGTTTTTTCCCGCCACACGACGGCGGCGATCAAGATCAACGAAAACGAGCCCTTGCTCATCAAAGACATGGAGCACTTCCTCAGCACCCTCGCTCCACAGGACTCCTACTACGGGCACAACGATTTCACCATCCGCACCGTGCACATGCATGAAGACGAGTGCCCCAACGGACATGCGCACTGCCAACACCTGACGCTCGGCAACAGCGAGATGATCCCCATCGTCGATGGAGAGCTGGCCCTTGGAAACTGGCAACGCGTTTTCCTCGTCGAGTTGGACATCCCCAAGAACCGGGAGGTCCTCGTTCAGGTAATGGGCGAGTAACCCGGCAGATCCCGGCAGCTTCTGGCGAATGGACAGGAACGATGGTCCTGAAAACGCAACGTGATGAGTTGCTCACGGCCGCGCTTGAGATGGACCGGCTCGGGCTCGTGTCCGGCATCAGCGGAAACGCCAGCGTCCGAATAGGCCCGACCCCGGACGATATCGCCTTCCTGATAACCCCCGCCGCTCTGCCCTATCCGACGATGACCCCTGAACAACTGGTGGCTGTAAATAGCAATCTTGAACCGATCGACGGTAGCGGCGTGCCGTCTTCTGAATCACTGCTCCATCTCGCCATCTACCGGGCGAGGCCAGACGTGGGCGCCGTGATGCACACACACTCCGTCTAAGCCACGGCGCTCGAGGTGGCGGGAGTACCGCTCCCACCGATCGTGGACGAACTTGTCGTGTATGTCGGCGGTCAGGTTGAGGTCGCTAAACACGAATTCCCGGGCACCGAGGCCCTGACCCAGGCCGGCGTGGATGCGCTCGGCGACCCGTGAGCCATCCTGATCCCGCACCACGGCATGTTCGCCGTCGCCGACACGGCGATGGAGGCGTTACGCGTCTGCGCGCTGGTGGAGCACGTGGCGCAGGTCTACATAAACGCGAAGGCGATCGGCGGAGTGAAAGAAGTGCCAAGTAAATCGTCCGAAGCGGGGCGCCGCATGTATCTGAAACGCACCCGGCCAGAGGCCAAAAATGACATCAGCGACGCCGGTTAATGTGGTGATCGACACCGACCCCGGGGTGGACGATTTCCTGGCGATAGCGCTCGCATTGAACTCCCCGGAGATAGCCATCGACACCTTCACGACGACCAGCGGAAACGCCGCGCTAAGGCATACCAATGCCAACACGCTGCGGATACTGGAGGCGCTGAATCGAAATCCCCGTTCACAGAGGGGCGCAGCGCCCGCTGGCCGGCAGTTTCGGCGATGCGGAGGACGTACACGGGGCGGGCGGGCTCCCGATAACTCTGCCGACGCCGGCCATACGCCCTCGGAAAGAACACGCCGTCGAATACCTTGGCGGGGGCGCCTGAAAGACGGCCCGCCCGTGGCTCTGATAGCGCTTGGACCGCCCACGAACATCGCCCGGCTCTTCCGGGGTCACCCCGGCTCGGCAAAGTCCGTCGATTGCGTGGTGCTCATGGGAGGCGCAGTAGACGTCCCCGGGAACGTGACCTCGCACGCCGAGTTCAATATGTGGTCAGACCCGGAAGCCACCGCCCTGGTTTTTGAGTGCGGCGTGCCGGTGACGATGGTGGGGAGCAACGTGTGCAATCGTGTCCGCGCGTTCGCCGGCGAGACGCCGAAACCCGCCAGTGCGGTTATACAAAGGCTCACCGAGGCGCAGTTCGGGGCGGCGAATCACCCTCTACGATCCCCTCACAGTGATATCGGTCGCACGGCTGGAGATCGTCAAGCTAGAACGCCTCGCCATCTCGGTGGACGGATCCAACGGCCCGGACCGGGCACGCACGAGCCGCGATCCAGGCGGGGCGATGATCGATGTGGCGACCGTTGTAGGCGTTGAGGCCGCGCTTAAGCTGTTCACCGACCGCGTGATGCGCGGGCGGGAGTGAAACGCGGACCGATAACACGGCGCTCTCACGACGCCAAGTATTCACAGGAATATCCTGTTTCCGCGATAAACAGCGCACGTATCGCCAATCGTGTACCCACGGTAACACCACCGCCCTCGGGAAATCGTCGCAACGATGGCGGGTGGTTCGCTGGCGGTATTTCGCCTGTGTAGCGGTAAAATGAATTTATCCGCCGGGGCAACCGGGACTATTACGATGGTTGTCTGGAGCATCCGAACTCGATCGCACCGGTTACGGGAGAGTCAATGACCACGAAAGCAATGGAGATGGTTGACCGAGAGATCTGCAACGTCATCCAGTCTGATTTCCCCCTGGTAGAACGCCCTTTCCTCAAGATCGCTGAAAATCTCGGTGTCAGCGAAGACGAGGTGATGGAACGGATCATCGAGCTCAAGCGCAAGAACGTCGTGCGCCAGATCGGCGCTATTTTCGACACCCGGCGGCTCGGCTACAAGACGACACTCGTCGCCATGCGCATTCCGGACGAGTCGCTGGACGCCGCCGCACAGATCATCAACCGCCACCCCGGCGTCAGCCACAACTACGCGCGTGACGGCCGGTTCAATCTCTGGTTCACCCTCGCCGTCTCTCCGTTTGAGGACCTTGATCAGACCCTGGACCGGATGGCGAAAGAGACCGGCGCCGAAGCTACACGCAAGATGCCGACTATCAGGTTCTTCAAGATCGGCGTCAATTTTGACATGTTGAAGGAAGAGTCGGACGCCACCCAATATTTCAAGCTCGACGAGTCCAATCAGCCCCCGGCCGAAACCCAGAAATACGCGCCAAGAATCGACGCCGACTGGAACACCGCCCAAGAACTGAGCGATTTTGACATCGCCTTTGTCAGAGAGATGCAGGAGGACGTGCAAATCATCTCCGAGCCGTTCAAAAGGATGTGTGAAAAGCTGGGAGTGGACATCGACGGGTTGTTCGCACATGCGGAAGACATGGTGGGACGGAAGCTGATGAGACGTTTCTCCGCCGTCCTACACCACCGCCGGGCCGGGTTCGGTGCCAACGCTATGGGCGTGTGGAACGTCCCGGAAGAGCGATCTGAAGAGGTCGGCAACCTGATGGCGGAGGCCCGCTCCGTGACCCACTGTTATGAACGGCCGCGCTTCCCTGACTGGAAGTACTCCCACTTCACCATGCTCCACGCAACGACTCGGGAGGGCTGCGAGGAGCTTGCGAAAGAGATCTCAGACAACACCGGCATCACCGACTATCAGCTTCTCTACTCCACCCGTGAATACAAGAAGACCCGCGTCCGTTACTTCGTGGACGAATAGACCGAAGACCCATCCGGCAGACTCATCACCACCTAATCAACCGCTCCAGCATTATCCCCTGAAGGAGAAATTTGTGCCCGCGTACTACCCCATTTTTGTAGATATTCGTGACCGAAAATGCATCGTTTTCGGCGGTAATAGCGAGGGCGAACGCAAGGTTCGATATCTACTGGATTGCGGAGGAGAGGTGACGCTGTTCAGCCCTGAAGATGAGGCCCTGCCGGGACTCGCCGAGCTGGCGTCTGAAGGAAAGATCACCTGGGAGCGCCGCAAGTACCAGTCGGGCGACATCGCCGGGGCGTGGATCGTGATCGTGGCGGACACCTCTTCGGAAGAAACCAACAACGCCATCGAAGCGGAATCACGGGACCGAAACGTCCTGTGTAATGTGATGGACGTTACACCGCTCTGCAACTTCATAGCTCCGGCCATCATCCACCGCCAGGACGTAACCGTCGCCGTATCGACCGCTGGCTCCAGCCCAGCGCTTGCACGGCGACTGCGGGAACGGATGACCGACCAGGACTACTGCCAGTGCCTGCGCTGGGCGGATATCGGCCCGATGCTCGCCGATGTGCGCGTGGAGGTGCGGGGCAGGAAACTGCCCGTGGCGCCGGACGACTGGGCGGAATCGATCACGAACCAGATACTTGAGCAGTTCGAGTCCGGTGATAAAGACGGCGCACGGGCCATGCTGGTTTCCGCTCTTGAAGAGAAGGCATCAAACTAGCCTGTGAACCCTGCTGAGAATCTTCGACTACCCAGACACATCCCGTGAATATCTCGACGGAAATATCAAATGAGCGGCAGTAAACCGTCACGCGTCCGAGTCGGTACCCGTGCAAGTGATCTCGCCGTCATCCAGACCGGTCTGGTCGTATCTTTGCTGCGCGAGGCACATCCCGATATCGAGTTCGCTCTCGTCCGTATCAGCACGGCGGGTGATCGCGACAAGCGATCAGCGCTTGAGGCCGTTGGCGTCTCCATCTTCGTGAGGGAGCTTGAGGCGGCGCTGGAGGATGGGCGGGCCGATATCGCCATCCACAGCCTAAAGGACATGCCGTCGGAGCTACCGAAAGGGTTCACGCTGGCGGCGCTTCCAGAACGGGGCGATCCTCGAGACGTACTGATAAGCCGCTTCGGCGGCGGCGTGACCGGCCTCCCGCCCGGTGCACGTATTGGAACCAGCAGCCCGCGACGCGCTACGCAGTTGCGCACTGTGCGTCCTGACATAGAGATACTTCCGATACGCGGCAACGTCAATACCCGCATGACCAAGGCACTCGGCGGGGATGAGACCGGCTACGACGGAACAATCATCGCCGCAGTAGGCCTCGACCGGATGGGCCGGTTGTCGGAAGTGTCCGAGATCCTGAATCCAAACGATTTCGTTCCAGCCTCCGGTCAGGGAACGCTTGCCGTCGAGACCCTGACTTCAAACACCGCCCTGACCGAGATCGTCTCGGCCGTCGATCATGCCCCGACCCGGGCAGTTTCGTCCGCCGAGAGGGCCTTCCTGGCCCGCCTCGGAGCCGGATGCGCCACGGCGACGGCGGCGTACGCCACGCTGGACGGCGACCAGATGGCACTGCGCTGCTTCGCCGCTTCGCCGACGGGACACCGCTCGATGACGCAGACGCACTCCGGTGATGTTGCGGAAGCCGCCAGCATCGGAAGCGCGCTCGCAGACGACATGATCAAGAACGGCGCACTGGAGTTGATCCGTGGTTAAGGACGCGCCCGGCGCGGGCTTCGTATCACTGGTCGGCGCGGGCCCCGGCGACCCCGGCCTCATCACCGTTAAGGCCTTGCACTCCCTCCGGACCGCGGACGCGATCGTGTACGATCGCCTGTCCGATCCCGGCCTGCTTGCACAGGCACGTCCGGACGCGGAGATGTTCGACGCCGGAAAAGGTCCGGGCGACGTGCGCATGACGCAGGATCAGATCAACGCCCTGCTGGTGGAGCTGTCATCGGCCGGAAAGTCGGTATGTCGACTCAAAGGCGGCGACCCATTCGTTTTCGGACGCGGCGGCGAAGAGGCGCTGGCGCTTTCGGCTGAAGGACTTACGTTTGAGATCGTCCCTGGCGTCACCTCTTCCATTGCGGCGGCGGCATACGCTGGCATCCCGATAACGCACCGCGCCATCTCGACCTCGTTCACGGTCGTCACCGGCAGCGAGGATCCGGCAAAACCGGATTCACAGATCAACTGGGGCGCGCTCGCCGCGCTGCCGGGGACGCTGGTGTTTCTCATGGGCTGGCGGGCGCTCCCGGCGATAACCCATGAACTGATCTCACGGGGCGCATCACCGGACCGGCTGGCGGCGCTCGTGCAGTGGGGCACAACACCGAAACAGCGCTCCGTAACCGGCACGTTGGCGAACATCGCAGAGGTCGGAAAAGCGGCTGGATTGGGATCGCCGGTCGCCGTGATCGTCGGCGACGTGGTCGGGTTGCGGGATGGCATCGCGTGGTTCGACAACAAGCCGCTATTTGGCAAACGCGTACTCATCACCCGCACCCGCTCTCAGGTGTCACGGCTCCGCACTGAGCTCGAAAGCGCAGGCGCGTGGTGCGTGGAGTTCCCGGCAATCAGCATCGTCCCGGTGGCGGATCCTGCGGCCCTGGACGAGGCGCTGAACCGGCTATCCGAATACGACTGGTTGACCATCGCGAGCGGCAACGGTGCACGGGGGCTACGCGCCCGCATGGATGCGCTTGGGCTGGACGGACGATCCTTTGCCGATGTGAAGATTGCGGCGGTCGGCCCCGCCACCGGGGTGACCGTTCGGGAACAATTAGGCGTCACGCCCGATCTCGTCCCCGAGGAGTACGTGTCCGACGCCGTCCTCCGGGAAATGAAGGCGCTAGGTATGGACGGAAAGCGAGTGCTCGTCGTCGGGTCGGACATCGGCCGTGATGTGCTGCCGGACGGGCTTACAGAGCTGGGCGCAACGGTCGACCGTGTTAACGGATACGAGACGCATAGGCCTGACAATTCCGGCGATCAGGTAGCCGCGGCCTTCTCGGATCCGGGCGTCGATATCACTACCTTCACCAGTTCGTCCGGTGTGGACAACCTGGTGGAGCTGGCGGGCGGGCCTGACCTCATCAACGGGACCGTGACCGCCGCAATGGGCCCGATCACTGCGGAACGCGCACGTGGGCGAGGGCTTAGAGTGGACGTCGTGGCGCCGGAGCGGACGATGAAGTCGCTGGCAGGAGCCATCGTTGAGTATTTCACAAACGGAGAATCAGATGCCCGATAACGGGATACCGCTCTTCGCCCGATACCGCCGGCTGCGCTCATCGGCCAACCTCCGACGACTTATCGGCGAGACCCGGGTGAGCGTCGACGATTTCATCTATCCGCTCTTCATCACCGCCGGCCAGAACGTCAAGGCCGAAATCCCGCCGATGCCCGACTGCTACCAACTGTCGGTAGACCGTCTGTCCGAGGAACTGGACGAGATCGAGGCGCTCGGGATCCCCGGCGTGCTACTTTTTGGACTTCCCGCCGAAAAAGACCCCGTAGGCTCGGACGCGTACGCCGATAATGGAATCATCCAGCAGGCTGTCCGGGAGGCCAAGCGGACCCACCCGGATCTGCTCGTCATCACCGACGTTTGCCTGTGCGAGTACACGGACCTCGGCCACTGCGGAGTCGTGCTCGAGAACGGCACCGTCGACAACGACGCCACGATTGATCTGCTGGCAAAAGAGGCTGTCTCGCACGCCCGTGCGGGTGCAGATCTGGTCGCGCCGTCCTCAATGATGGACGGCCAGATCGCCGCGCTCCGCACCGGGCTAGACGGCGCCGGGTTCCTGAACATGCCCATCATGGCGTACGCCGCAAAGTACTCATCGGCGTTGTTCGGCCCGTTCCGCGTCGCCGCGGACTCCGCCCCGGAGTTCGGCGATCGACGCAGCTACCAGATGGACCCGGGTAACTCCAGAGAAGCGATGCTTGAGGTGCAGTCAGACATCGACCAGGGCGCCGACATCGTAATGGTGAAACCGGCGCTGGCATACCTGGACGTGATCCGGGAGGCGAGGCGCATCACGGACCTGCCGGTCGCCGCCTACAACGTGAGCGGCGAGTACGCGATGGTGAAGGCCGCAGCCGCAAACGAATGGCTGGACGGCCAGCGCGTGGCGATGGAAGTGCTTGGCTCGATAAAACGCGCTGGCGCCGACATCATCATCACCTACCACGCCAAAGAGGCCGCCCGCTGGCTGGCCTAACTGACCCGGTCGTCTGAACTCGCTCGTGTGATCGTGGGCAGCCCGTAGTACATTCAGCTTGCTGTCGTGATTCCTAATATGACCGAAGGGAATTGGCCTGCATGGCGACGCCAAAAACCATCACGATCCTCGGCGGCGGTGTCGGCGGTCTCGTAACCGCCCGAGAACTGCGAAAACGCCTCGGTAAAGAGCACAGGATCGTGCTGGTGGACCGCGAGGCCCGCCACGTCTTCTCCCCATCGTTCCTGTGGCTCATGGTCGGCAAACGACGGCCCGAGCAAGTCTGGCGCGACCTTTCCCGACTGTCCCGAAAGGGCATCGAAGTAGTTCACCGCGATGTGACCGCCATCGACCCCGAAACGCGCACCGTTGAGGTAGACGGCTGGTCGATAGAGAGCGATTACCTGGTCATATCGCTGGGCGCTGACTTGAAGCCAGATCTGGTCCCCGGGTTAGCGGACGCGGGGCACAACCTGTACACACTGGAGGGCGCGACCGAGATCAGCGAGTCACGTGAAGGCTGGAAGCACGGTCGGTTGGTGGTGCTGGTCGCCTCGATGCCATTCAAGTGTCCGGCCGCGCCGTACGAGGCTGCGATGCTGCTGGAGGACGACCTCCGTAGCCGTGGTGTGCGTGACGATTTTGAGGTCACGTTGTTCAGCCCGGAACCCGGACCGATGGGCGTCACCGGCCCGGAGAACTCGGCCGCGGTACGGGAGATGGTCGAGAGCAGAGGAATCGAATACCGGCCGCAACACAAGGTCGAATCGGTCGACCCCAACGCCCGCACCCTGCGGTTCGAGGACGGTACCGAAGAGTCGTTCGATCATCTGGTCTACATCCCACCTCACGTCGCGCCAAACGTGGTCGTAAACGCCGGGCTCACGGGCGAATCCGGATGGGTGCCCGTGGACCGCAGCAGCCTTCAGATGTCGTTTGAAAACGTCTACGCCATCGGCGATATCACGGCCATACCGCTGGCGTTGGGCCTGCACTTGCCGAAGGCAGGGACCTTCGCCCTGTCACAGGCCCGTGCGGTGGCGAAGACCATTGCGGCCGAAGTCAACGAGAAGGGCGATCCCGGGGTGTTCAACGGCCACGGCGAGTGCTTCATCGAGAGCGGACAGGGCAAAGCGGGCATCGGCGCAGGCAACTTCTACGCCGAACCAAAGCCAACGATCAAGATACGAAAACCGCGCCGTATATGGCACTGGGCGAAAGTTTGGTTCGAAAAACGCTGGTTCCCCAAGTGGGCGTGACACCCAGGCCCACGCACACAAAAGTCATCCCGAGCGAACCGAGGGGCCTTCTCCGCGACCACATCGAACAAACACACCCCAGACCCCGGGACCTCACCTCAACCTTCTCCCGCCTGGAGAGGGGCAAAGACAAGCGCTGCCGGTGTTCCTGGAGTGCCACCTGCGTGGGGACGGCGGTATGAAGCACGTATCCCCTAATCATTCGCGGGTTGCGGTTCCGCCTCCACGATTGACCCAACAGCGGCGTCATATCGCTCCGCTGCGTTGGCCACCATCAACTCGATATCTTCTGCAAGCGCGTATCGGCCAGCCGCCAGCCGCTCCGCCACCGCACGCACCCGTGCCAGGTAATCATCCCGACCTTCGTACCGTTCCTCGATAGACAGACGGGTATCCCCGCTTTGCTCGCGTTCCGCTCGCGTCGAAGCAAAGAATGCAGTCGTCCCCTGCATCGGGACAACCTGCTCCGGCGAGCCCGTCTCCGGAGCACGCGGGTTCCAGCCGGTGTGTGTGCCGACAGGGACCTCGATATCGGGCAACCGAATCCCACCGATCTCGTTGCCGTCCGCATCCACGGCGGACACATGCGACGGGTAGTAGTCACCCTCGACCGCCGGGTACACGCCAATCCCTTCAGCGCTGCGTGCTCCGAGATCAACGGTGCGCAGGTAGAACAACCGGTCAACATCCGGAACCAACACACCCGGAATACCCCTGAACGTCTCGAGTACAACCGAGCGTTTCGCGGCGCTACCGTCGCTAAGGCGGGGGTGCATGCTTGGCGGCGGCTCGATACCCTCCATCACCCAGCGGTCCAGGTTCACCAGCGAGGCCCGGAGGAGCGGCGAGTAGTCGGTCACATTGAGCTCGTGGCGGGCGCCCGAACCGTCGTTGGCGTTGGTGCGCGACTGCCCCAGGTGGCCGGGTCCGTGCTGCGTGCTGGCGAACAGGTAACTGCGGCTCCCCGGTGCTTCCGGTAAATCGACGTTCGCCGCCGTGTCGATATGCGCCAGCACGCCATCACCACGCCAGTACTCCGCCGAGCTGTTGGTGTAGATGACCTTCGGCACGGCGTTCGCCGCCCGTAACGTGTCCAGCAACCCGCCCGACTCTTCGGTCAACGTGTCGTTGCTCGGTAGATCGGCAAACGGGAACACGTGCCCCCAGATCGGTGTCGACTGGTTGGACGGCTGTGCGAAGCGATGGTTGAACGCGCCCCGTCGTGCCCCCGCCACGTGTGGGAGGATGCCCTCGTAGGCGATCTCCCCGTCCTCAGTGGTGTTCAATCCCAGGTGCATGAAGTGGCGCAGGAATCGGCCTGTCTGGGACACGCCCCACGCGTAAACGGCCTCGAACTTCCCGGGCGTCGGGTTGTGGTCAGAGGGTGCCCGCAGGAAAGGAGCGACGTCACGCAGCGCGATGAGTCCTGCACCGCCTATGGGAGCGCTGTTCGTCTCGTATACGACGTAGTAGATCTTGCCAGGCTCGAAGCCGCCCTTCATGTAGATGTGTGTATGACTCGGCTCCACGCCGGACGCTGTTTCCTGCGCGAAACTCCAGTCCTCACGCGGCACGACCGTGTCTTCATCGTCCTCCCAGTCGCGCACGTAAAGAACGGGGGTCGGGTCGTCTAGACTCACAATCGGCAACGGCGTGTGGATGCCGCGGTCCGACAGTTGATAGGTGGTCCGACGGTCGTTGATCCTGATCTCAACGATCGTCTGCCCGTTAACGCCCTCCGCAAACGGCGGGTTGAGCCCCATCATCGAATCCGACTGCGTGACGTCCCACTGCCAACCGATCGACGCCACGGTGTAGCCCTGGTTGAACAGGAAACCGTCGCCCGGGTGCGCTATCCGGGATACAGGTGCGGAGGCGGGGGCGCGGTTGAACACGGGCACCATGCGGCGGCGGCCGCGGTTCGGCAGCTCTACAAGAGCCCGACCGTTGCCACGCGCCGGATCCACCGGGACAACCACCGAAAAGTCGGCCGTAAACCGGACTCGCCCCTCTGAATCCCGGGTAGCCCTGTCCAGATCCACAATGCCGCGATTGCCGGTGTGCTCCGGGTCCACGGCAAAGGTCAGCAGCCCGTCAACCTGCTCATACGCCCCGACGTCGTCAAACAACGCACCACCGGCATACGGCTCTCGGCCGGTAACCCTGAAATCAACGACAGCCATCGCTGCACCTCGCTGTGGCCCGAGTACAGGCAGGAAGGATCAAGTACGAACGAGGGCAATATACGCCAGGCGCCGGGGGGCGCAAACCCGTAAGGGTGGCGCTTGCCCAGCCCGTCATGCCATTAACCCACTACTATGAAAAGTCGTTCAGAGCCGAGGCGAAGAATCTCGCCACGAATAGAGCGCAAGAACGTTCAACGTCGAAGCCCGGTCCGCTCGGCAAGATTCTTCGTCGCAAGCTCCTCAAATTGACTTTCCCCCGGGACGCCGTTTTACGCCGTAGCCCTCTACCCGTGCGCGCCCAGCTTCCGTTCCACTGCCTCCTGCGCCACCGGGCTGATCACCTGCTCGATGTTGACGTTCAGGAGCGCCGGTTTTCCCTGCGCAAACGCCCGCGTCATCGCGCCGTCCAGGTCCGCCGCATGCTCCACGTTCTCGGCGTAGGCGCCCAGCCCATCGGCCACCTTATCCCAGCGCGTCGGCAAAAGATCGGTCCACACCGGACGGCCGTACAGGCCCTTCTGGATCTGCCAGTCGATGCCCCAGATGCTGTTGTTCCCGAGGATCGTGACGACCGGCAGGTTGTGCCGAACCATAGTGTCGATCTCCAGCCCGTGGAATCCAAACGAACCGTCGCCGGTCACGCACACCACGCGGTGGTTTGGAAGTGCGACCTGCAGCCCCATCGCGTAAGGCATGTTGATACCGATCATGCCGAAGCTGCTGACGTAAAGCCAGCGCTCGGACTTCCGTGCCGGGACTGACGCCCTGAAGAAGTGCGCATAGTCACCGCCATCGAACACCATCGGCGTATCCGCAGTAATGTGCTTCTGAAGCGTCTCCGATACGAACATGGGGTGCGCCGGGTCCGCTTCAACGGCCAGTTCAGAGAGTTCTGCCTGATGCTTTTCTCGTTCGTCCTGAAGCGACTTGTTCCAGACGCTGAAGGATGGCCAAGACACCTTTGCCGCGACGTCCGTCATCTGGTCAATGACGGGTCCGACATCGCCAAGAATGGCGACGTCCACACTTCGGGATGTGCCCAGATGGTGTGGAGACGGGTCAACCGAGATCCGCTTGACGCCTTCGGCGAAAGGCGGCGTGCCGCCAAATCCCCAGGTGTAGTCAAGCTGCTGACCGAGGAACAGAACGGCGTCGGCCTCCCGCACACGGGCGACGGCCTTGTTCAATGGCAGGTAGCCAAATCCGATCGACAGTTCATGGTCGTCCGAGATCAGGCCGCGAGCACTGTCCGTAGTCGTGACCGGAACGCCCATCGTCTCGACCAAGCGCTGAAGTTTCTCCGGCAGTGCGGTGGCCCCCGCGCCCGTACCGGCGATGATCATAGGCCGCTCTGAGTTCTTGAGGATATCGATGGCCGCAGCAATCTGGCCGGGGTCGCCCGCCACGGTCAATGGCATCGTGTTCTCGCCAATGCCGTAGCGCTCCAAGACATCGTCGTCGACCATCGCTTCTTGCAGGTCTTGCGGGATGGTCAGGTGGACCGGGCCGCGCTTCCCACTCATGGCGGTCCGGACCGCCAAGTTGACGAATTCAGGTATGCGTTCGGCGCTCGGGATCTGCCACGCGCCCTTGGTGATCGGGGCGGCAACTCCGACCTGGTCGAACTCTTGCATCGCTCCACGTCCCAGGTTTCTTGAGTCGGACGCGCCGGCGATGTTGATGATTGGCGCCTGCGAGTGCATGGCGTTGGCAAGCCCGGGCAGGGCGTTGGCGTGGCCGGGCGTCGTGGACAACACCACGCCAGGGCGGCGTAGCGTACGGGCGTACGCGTCGGCGGCGTGAGAAGCGGCACCCTCGTGCCGGGTGTCGATCATCCTGAACGGCTCGTCGACGAGAATGTCCAGCAGGTGGAGGAAATGGTCCCCGGCGATGCCAAACAGGGTATCAATGCCGTGCGCCTGAAGGGATCTGGCTAACAGAAGACTGCCGGAGATTTTCGCCATTTATCGTTCCTGCCCTGGGGTCATATCTCGAAGTAACCGGCCGATTATGCCGTGTGCTTTTTAGCGAACGTGAGAATAGCACAGCCAGCTACGATTTCCGTAACCGGATGTCACTCTTTGGGACGAGCTTCAGAGAGTGACATCCGCCCCTTCCCTGTGACGATATCGGCAAATAAACTTCCGCGCATCTGGCCGGGTACCGGTGCCGCCGGAAACCGGTCACCGCAAGTAGTGAGCAACCAAGATGGTGACGAAGACGACGACGTCCAATCAACTTGCCACCGGACCGGTCACATCCTCGCTGATACGTGACTTCCCGGTCAGCGAACGCCCGCGTGAACGGTTGCGGCATTACAGCGCCGGGCAGCTCAGCAACGCGGAGTTACTGGCGATCCTGTTCCGCACCGGCACGCAGGGTGAGAACGTTTTGGCGATGGCGAGCCAGATCCTAGCGAAATTTGAAGGGCTGGCCACGCTCTCCCGGACAAGTTTCGACGAGCTGTGCGCCGAAAAAGGTCTGTCTGCGGCAAAGGTCTGCCCGGTGCTCGCGGCGCTGGAACTGGGGCGACAGGCCTCCTCGCTCTCGCCGGAAGACCGCGTGGTGATCTCGTCTCCCAAAGATATCGCCAACCTATTTATGGCCGAGATGTCGTTACTTGAACGGGAGGAATTGCGCGTGCTCCTGCTGAACACCGAGAATCAGGTGCTGGGCATGGAACGGCTCTACCGGGGAAGCGTGAATTCGGGATTGGTGCGCCGGGCTGAGGTGTCCGTCGCAGCCGTGAAACGTACATGCCCGCGATCGCCATCGTGCACAATCACCCGTCCAGCGATCCGAGCCCGAGCCCGGAAAACGTGTCGATGACGGCACGGTTGATTGAGGTCGAGGATTTACCGGATACCGAGGTGCTTGACCATGTCGTGATCGGGGTGCAGCGGTCTGTCAGCCTGAAGGAGCGCAAGCTGGGATTCGAGTAAGACCGGCGCGGGCGTATTGCTATACGCCCCTGCGGAGTCATACCCCCTCTCCCGGTGAGACGGGTTCGACGGACGGATGCCAATCCGCCCCTACATAGTCGTCGTCGCACAATAGACCTGTGCTAGGGTCGCGAAGCCGTTCCACAAGCGACTAGCTCGGAGAGCATATGGCGACCGTCATCGACTTCAACTGCGACCTCGGCGAGTCGTTCGGGTCGTGGAAACTCGGGCTGGATGAAGAGGTCATCAAGCATGTGACCTCGGTCAACGTCGCCACCGGATTTCATGCTGGCGACCCTGATGTCATGGCGGCCACGGTGAAGATCTCGGAAGCGCTTGGAGTCGGTATCGGGGCGCAGCCCGGCTACCCGGACCTGGTCGGTTTTGGGCGGCGCGACATCGATATGACGCCGTCCGAAGTCGCGAACGCCGTAACGTACCAAATGGGGGCATTGTTGGCGTTCATGAGCGACAAAAAGCTCCAGCATTTGAAGCCGCATGGCGCGATGTACAACAAGGCTGTACGCGACCCGGCGCAGGCGGCGGCAATCGTCAGGGCCGGACTTGATTTCGATCCCTCGATGATCCAACTACTGCTGGCCGGCTCGCGGTGGGAGAAGATCGCCCGGGACGCCGGCGCACGCGTGGCGCGGGAGTGCTTTGCGGACCGGGCCGTCACGCCGGATGGAGCACTTGCGCCGCGATCACAACCGAACTCGGTCCTGCATGATATCAACGAGGTCATAGACCGGTCTCTCCGGCTCGTTATTGAGGGCCGGGTCACCGCCGTTGACGGCACCGATATCGACTTCGTCGCCGATTCCATATGCCTTCACGGAGACAACCCCGGGGCGGTAGAACTGGCGGTGGCTCTGCGGCAGGCGTTCGAGAAAGAGGGCCTGCAAATTCGGCCAATGCGGGAGTTCATTCCCTGACGAGGAGATCGTGACCACCGGCGCACATCAAGAACCACGCATCCTCGTCTGTGGAGAAGACGCCCTCGTTGTGGAGTTCGGTGACGGTATCGACCCGCTGACCAACGACCGCGTGTACGCCCTTGCCGCTGCCGTCGAAGCCGCCGTAAACGCCTCCGTAACTGAGATGGTGCCCACGTACCGGTCTCTGCTAATCCAGTACGACCTCGAGCTTTCGACGGTCGAAGAGATGACCGAGTTTCTCGTGGCTCTGATCCCTAGCGCAGACCAGGCGGGCAACAACGAAACCAACGCCTCGCGGCGCATCTACAAGCTTCCGGTTTCATACGGTGGCGAGCAGGGCCAAGACCTCAACGATGTCGCAGAACACGCCGGAATGACGGCCGAAGAGGTGATCGCGATCCATTCCGGGACCGATTACCGGGTGTTCATGCTGGGTTTCGCGCCGGGATTCCCGTATCTGGGCGGCATGGACGAGCGGATCGGCACTCCTCGGCTCGCGTCGCCACGTGTGCGCGTGCCTGCTGGCTCTGTGGGAATCGCCGAGACGCAGACGGGCGTCTACCCGATGGCGTCGCCGGGCGGCTGGCGGCTCATAGGCAACACACCTGTTTCGCTGTTCGAACCCAACGCAAATCCTCCGGTACCCTTCCTGCCCGGCAGCTTCATCAGATTCGTGCCCGTGACCGCAGAGGAGGCGGAGCGGATCGCGCAAGAGGTCGCCGATGGCACGTATCTGGTGCAGATGACGGAACAGAGCTCATGACCGTCGCCGCGCTGAGGATCATCTCCCCAGGACCGCTTTCCACCGTCCAGGACCTGGGCCGCCCCGGCTACGGGCGTTTTGGCGTCTCCGCCTCCGGCGCAGCCGACCGTCACGCGCTCAGGCTCGGCAACCTCCTCGTGGGCAACGACCAGCGTGGCGCCGCGATCGAGGTCACGATCGGCGGGGCGGAGTTTGAGTTCACGGCCGGGACGATCTTTGCGATCACCGGGGCCGACCTCAGCCCGGCGCTGAACGGAATTCCGATACCGCAATGGGAATCTGTGAGCGCCGAAGCAGACGATCGCCTGACCTTTGTGTCGCCGACCGGTCCGAATGCCGGCCTAAGGGCCTATATCAACGTGTCGGGAGGAATCGACACGCCACCGGTTCTCGGATCCCGGTCCACCCACGTCGGCGCTCACCTGGGCGGAGTTGACGGTCGTGCGCTGGAGTCCGATGACGAAATCCCCATCGGACCGCTCACGAATCCGGTGGTTCCGGGCAGACGTGTCCCGGGGGGCCTGATACCGCAGTACGGCGCTGAAATCGTCGCCCGGGTCGTTCCCGGGCCGCAGGACGACCGTTTCGGCCCCGCTGCCACCGCCGTTTTTTACGGCTCGACCTACACCGTCAGCGATAAGAGCGACCGGATGGGCTGTCGCCTGGAAGGCCCAGAGATCCCGGCTATTGATGGGGCGCACGACATCGTTTCCGACGGCGTCGTCACCGGGGCCATCCAGATACCCGGTGACGCCCGGCCGATCATCCTGCTGGCCGATCGCCAGACCACCGGCGGTTACGCAAAAATCGGCGTGATCGCCAGCGTCGACCTCGCCCTGATCGCCCAGGCGTCACCGGGAGCAACGATCAGGTTCGAGCAGATCTCCGCGGGGGAAGCCGCGACGCTGGTCCGGGAGCGGATGGACGCGCTACAGGACATTTCGTTCGACAGGCCATCTCAGGCCGGTGGGGAACGCCAGGCCTTCGATCTACGCATAGACGGATCCGACTATCGCGTGGAGTTAGACCCTGACGCGCCGGACGGAGGGGGCACGGCTAGGGTGAATGGCGTGGAGTACGTTGTGCAGGTTCTTTCCGGGGAATAGTCTCGATCCGCCGCATTATGGTGAGAAAACGCCCTCGCCCTGCTAACATTGCCGGTCGATCATGACACCAGATTTAGCTGATTCGGAACCTATCACCTGAACGCCGGCACATCATCAACCAGACCCAGTAAATAACCCCGGGGGGCCTCGCCACGTCCAACGCTGAGCTATTCGAGGACGGACTACTCGTGACCGGCATCGGTATGGGCGTCACCATTGGTGTTCTCATACTACTGATGTTCGCCATTTACGGTCTGGACCTGTCCAACCGGATCATGAAGAACCGGGAGGCCGTGACAGCGATCCCGGACGCGCCGTCGTCCCCCGGCCTGACCGCCACTCCCGCCTCACCCGATGAGGCGATCCCGGGCGGCGAGATCGTGGCGGCGATCGCAGCGGCGCTGGCGCTGGCCGAAGATGAATCGCAGGTCCGACACGTCCTCAACAACCCACCGCGCTGCACATCGCCCGACGCGTGGGTTCAAGCTGGAAGGCGCCACCTCATGAACCAGCGCGGGAGGCCGACACGATGAGCCCACGGCGATACAAGATCTCCGTGGACGGAAAGACCTACGACGTTGAGGTGGGGGATGTCGCCGTATCGCCGGTCACTGTGAACGTGGACGGCGTCGAATACGACGTCGAGGTGCCTGGCAGACCGGCGCGCGGCACTGCCCCGACACGTCCTTTAACTCCGACAAGCCCGGCGGTACGTCCGACCACAGCCACACCCACGCCCACCCCATCTACCCCGACCCCCAGCGCATCCGCAAACGCCATGACCGCCGTAATGCCGGGCCGTGTGCTGTCCGTCACCGTCTCGGTCGGCGACGCCGTAATCCGGGGCGACCTTATCTGCGTCATCGAGGCAATGAAGATGGAACAACAGATCGGTGCCAACAGGGACGGCACGATCTCCGCTGTCCACGTTTCTGGCGGCGACTCGGTCGCACACGGCCAGATCCTGGTCGAGTTCGAGTAGTCCACACGTATGGAATTTGAATCCCTCTGGGAAGGCTTCACCGAGATAGGCGCCGACCCGCGCATGGTGATCATGTGGACCATCGCCGGGTTCCTCTTCTACTGGGGCATCGCCCAGAAGAAGGAGCCATTACTGCTGCTCCCGATCGCGGCCGGCATCCTGTTCGCCAACATGCCACTGGAGGCTCTGACACGTGAGGCCGGACCGGATGGCGAAGAGGGCCTCCTCCGCTTCTTCCAGGAGAACGCCCTGAACAACGATCTGATGCCTCTGCTGATCTTCATGGGACTTGGCGCGGCGACCGATTTCGAGCCTGTGCTTTCAAGCCCACGGTCCCTTCTCCTTGGCGCCGGCGCGCAGTTCGGCGTGTTCGTGGCGCTACTGGGCGCGCTGTTGCTGTCCTTCACAGGCGTGTTCGATTTCGGGCTGCTTGAGGCGGCGTCAATCGGCATCATCGGCGGCGCGGACGGCCCGACCACCATCTTCATCTCAAACAAAATGCACCAGTTCGGGCTCGACAATGGCATCCCCGTATCCGACATCGTCGGCGCGACGACCGTGGCCGCCTACTCGTACATGGCGCTCGTCCCGATAATCCAGCCGCCTATCATCAAACTGCTGACCACACAGCGAGAACGCCGGATACGCATGCCCTACCCGGACAAGCCGGTCTCACGCCGGGTCAAGATCATGTTTCCGATCCTGACGACCATCGTCATTGGCGTGCTGGTTCCGCAAGCGGTCCCGCTGATCGGCATCATGATGTTCGGCAACCTGATCCGTGAATCCGGTGTCGTGCCACGGCTCGCCAACACCGCCCAGAACGAACTCATGAACACAGTCATCATCCTGCTCGGGCTGACGGTCGGTTCACTAATGCCGGGCCGCGTGTTCCTGACGCCGGAGACGATCGGGATCTTCCTGCTGGGGTTGTCCGCCTTCATCGTGGCGACCATCTCCGGACTGTTACTGGCCAAGACGATGAATCTGTTCAGCCGAAAAAACCCTATCAATCCGATGATCGGCGCCGCCGGGGTGTCCGCCGTTCCCATGGCCGCCCGCGTGGTGCAGGACATGGCGAGCAAGGAAGATCCGGACAACTTCATACTCATGCACGCCATGGGGCCGAACATCGCCGGAGTGATCGGTACTGCCACAGTGGCCGGAATTCTGTTAAACATCGTTCCGCAACTTGTGACTTAGACACTCAGTGCACGCGACCCCAGAGTCCCGAAAGACGCCCGGGCACACTAATTGAGGAGTCCCGATGGTCGACCGCAGCATGCGCGGCATCTACCCGGTCCTGGCAATGCCATTCAACGCCGATGGCAACATCGTCATTGAAGACCTCCAGAAAGAGGTCGATTGGATAGCCAGACACGGGCTTCCCGGCGTCGCCATCGCCCTTGGCAGTGAGGTATACAAGCTCTCAGAGGAAGAGCGCGAACTCGTCCTGAAAACGGTCGTTGAGGCCGCCAACGGACGTCTGAAAGTGGTTATGAACACGGGCCACGAGGGAACCGGCGTGTCGGTCGATTACGCGAAGGCGGCACAGGATATCGGCGCGAGCGCCCTCATGATCCGTCCGCCGTCATTCGCCCAGCTCCCGGGACCGGATGTCACTGATTACTTCCTCGCCATCGCTGGAGCGATAGACATCCCGATCTTCATGCAGGACGTCGTCGGCTCGCAGGTGCCGCCGCTCCTCGCTGTCCAACTGGCGAAGGCGCACGAGAACCTGTGCTACATCAAGGTCGAGGTGGGGCCGTCCGTCCCGAGGTTCGCTGACCTGGTGGCGCGGACCGGCAGTTCCGGCCTGATCCCGTTCGGTGGATCGGGGGGCCAGTTCTTGCTTGAGGAAGCGCGTCGCGGTTCGCAGGGCTCGATGCCGTGGTCGGTAATCCCGGATGTGTACGCACGAGTCTGGGACGATTTCCAGGCCGGCAACGAGACGGACGCTGAGATCGAATACCGGCGCTACGCCGCGCTGAACCAGACCATCGCACAAGGCATGGGCACGGCCATGTGGGTCAACGACCACATCCTCTTCCGCCGCGGGATCTTCCAGGAATCGTCGCAGCCTCGACAGCCTGCGCCGAGGCCGGACGATCAGACCATGAAAGAGCTCGACGCCATGCTGGAAGAGCTTGATCTCATCGGAAAATAGTCGGGCCCTCTGATGGGTCAAAATCACGCATCGGGATACGGGAGCGCGACTTTGGTTGACCGCACCATGCACGGGATCATTCCGATCCTCGCCACGCCCTTCGACGAGAACGGGCGGATTGACTTCGAAGACCTTGAACGCGAGGTCGAGTGGATGATCGGCGTTGGCGTGAACGGCGTCGGGGTCGCCGTCGCGAGTGAGATCTACAAGCTCACGGACCCCGAGCGGGAGCAGGTCCTGACCTCTGTCGTCAAACAGGTCGACGGACGGGTTCCGGTCGTCATGAACACCGGAGCGATGGGCACGGACGTGACGGTCTACTACTCGCAGCGAGCGGAAGAACTGGGCGCGGACGCGCTGATGATCCGGCCGCCCAGCTTCATCGCCATGCCGACCGGTGAGGTGATCGAGTTTTTCTCCCGCGTCGGCGCCTCGGTGGGAATCTCGATCTTCCAGCAGGACCAGGCGACTGCGCAGGTGCCCCCGGGCATGGCGATCGAGATCGCACGACGCCACGAAAACCTCTGTTACATCAAGGTTGAGACAGCGCCGACGGTGCCCCGCATAGCCGAGACGGCGGCGCTTCGCGACGCAGCGACTGACCTCGGGGGCGATCTCATCCTGTTCGGCGGCGCCGGCGGCACATTCCTGTTTGAGGAGTTGCGTCGCGGTTCCGTGGGGACCATGCCGGGCTCGGCTATACCCGAAGTATTCGTTAATGTCTGGGAACAGTGGCAGGACGGCGATGAAGCCAGCGCAGAGGCCGAATTCCGGCGTTATGGAGCTTTGATCCGGACGCTGAAACAGCCGCAGGGACTCGATAACTGGATTTATAAAGAGATACTGGTGCGCCGCGGAATCTTCAAATCAGCACACGCCCGCCACCCGGCGGTGAAGCCCGACAGGTTCCAGATTTACGAGCTTGAACAGATGCTGGACGAGCTTGAACTGGAAGAGCCGGAAGTTTAAGAATCGCCAGAGATGAATAATTCAGCGCCAGAATTCGGGGCGAACCGGGCCGAGATGGGCTCGCGTTCCGCCACGTGTTCGGCTGCGTGCTCCTGTCTCGATTCAGACTGCGCTTGTACGAGGGGAGCCGGCAAGACATAGTGTTCCGCCCGACTCCCTTTAACGCTCAAAACGCACGTGTCGACGGCGGCCGATGATGATGCCCCCCCTCGACATCTGGTCCACCAGCCCGCTGTCCGATCTTTCAACCTGGGAGATCGCTCTCCTCTCCGTGCTCGCGTTCGGCGTGTCCTACGTCTCCGGCATGGTCGGCATGGCACTGGGCGTCGTCCGGCTTCCGCTCCTGATCGCGTTTGGCATCAGCATCCCGGTAGCCGCTGGCGTGAACCTGGCCGTCAGCGTCGTCACGGCGATCACCAGCGGATGGGAACACTGGCGATCCGACCGTATCGCGTTCCGCGTGGTCGTCCTGATCGGCGTTCCCTCGTTCGTTGGAGCTTTCGCCGGAAGCCTCGCTTCCGATTCGATCCGCGTCTGGGTCCTGCTTGGCCTGGTGACACTCGTGCTGCTGTGGTCGGGCCTGGTCGCGCTCGCCCGATCGCTGCGCATCAGACAGGGGGAAGAAGCGAGAGACGAAACGGTAATAGTGCCTCTGCCATCGCCGCGTCGGCTCTCCCTTGAAATCGCCGTCGGCTTCTTTATCGGCGTGCTCGGCGGGGCCGTCGGGCTGGTGCTCGGGACCGTGCGGATGCCCGCCCTGGTGAACGTTCTCAAACTTCACCCGGCAATCGCGATAGGCACCAACACCATCATCGGGTTGCTCGTCGGGGCGTCTGGTTTCGTCGGCAAACTGATCAACGGGGACATCGATATCCTGCTGATCGCACTGCTCGGCATCACCGGGATGGTAGGCAGCTACCTGGGCGCCCGGCGCACCGGCCAGATGAACACCAACAACCTCCGGCTCGCCATCGGCATAGTGCTGCTAGTCGTAGCCCCGTTCATGGGCGTCAGAGCAGCAATAGAATTCCCAAATTAAGCCCCGACCGGGGCCGTTATATGGGGCTTTCCGGCGGTTCACTGTTGATCGCGCGGTCAGAAGATTTGACGGGAACGCGCAGGGGCGGATTAGTATCCTCTCACGTCAGTGCGCGTACTCGTTTGTAATGACGTATCAACAAACTCTAGTCATTCTGAACAGGAGGCGAAGACCCTGTCCTGAACTTGATTCAGGATCGAGTTTTACGTCAGCAATTTTTGAAATCGGACGGGACCTTTTTTAAACGTCACCCTCGAACCCCGCCATCCTGTCGAACGCAGATAGCAGCGGATCCTGAATCGAGTTCAGGATGACAGCGATTTTGCTCTCCTGCGCTCGATGAAGACATGCCAGCACCGCCCCACTACCCGTTCACCAGCCCCACAACCACCTCAGCCAGCTCCTCCGGTCTCCCGGCCGGCAGCACACGCAAGGTGATCCCGCGTGACGCCGCCAGCGCCGTCATGGGCGATATCACCGCCGCCACGGAGGATGGCAGGCCCGGCTCAGCAATAGTCTTCAGCGCCATCATGACTTCATCTTCGACCGCCACACCAACCATCAGTCCCCCGGTCTTCTGGATGCTCATGAACGGCAGCATTTCGTCTGAAGTCAGCGCTTGGCCGCTGATGTTCACGTTAACGGCCTGCACGCATTCGTCGGTGAGTGTCGAATCTATCGGGTCCGGCCAGGGCGCCGTATCGGCGTTCACCAGGACATCGATCTTGCCGACCTGATCCTTGATCCAGACCAGCCCCTGCCGCACCGACGGTCGATCGGTCACATCCATGTGGGCGAGGAGGCAGCCAGAGCCGATGGTCTGGATATTCACGTACACCTGATGCGCCTCTTCGCGATCATCGGAGTAGGTGATCGCCACTGTTTTCGTGCCCGCCCTCGCCAGCGCCTCTGCAATAGCCTTGCCGCGCGCCTGTCCGCCGCCGGTGACCAGACAGACCTTCTCAGAGATCGGAACGTCGCCGTGAAATGTCCGGCTAGGTTCGTGGTTTAACAAGTTGATATCTAAAGCTCTGTTACTCGGTGTAGTCAATGATCGCCCGGCCCGTGATCAGGCCCGCCTGCAGGTCATCGCAGGCCTGGTTTATCTCCTCAAGCCGGTAACGCCGTGTCACCATCTCGTCCAGGTTGAGCTTGCCCTCTTCATACCAACGGAGATACATCGGGAAGTCCTGTTCCGGCCGCGTCGCCCCCAGGCTCCCCCGGTACGTACGCTGGTGGTACATGAACAACCCCGGGTCGATAGTCATCTGCTTGGCCGGCATGCCGATAAGGACAGCCATGCCGCCGTGGTTGTCCGCGCCGGAACCGCCGCCTCGTGTCATGGGGAGGATCTGCTCGCTTGTGATCTGAAGCCCGATGGCGTCAAAGGCGTAATCAACTCCCCCACTGGATAGCTCCTGCACCGCCTCGATCGGGTCCACATTCGAGGCGTTAACGGTATGCGTCGCTCCCATCATCCGAGCGTACTCCAGCTTTGCGTCGTCAAGGTCCACGGCGATTATCGGATACGCCTCAAGGATGCTCGCCATCTGCACGGCCGAGATGCCAACCCCGCCGACGCCGATGACTGCGACCGAGTTCCCGGGCCGGACGTTTGCCGTATGCATGACCGCACCGGCGCCCGTGAGCACGGCACAACCAACGATGCACGAAATATCGGTCGGCACCGATTTCGGGATCGGCACGACGAGCTGTTCCGTAGTTAAGACGTCCCTTCCCCACGTGTACACGCCGCCGCTCACAGGCTCTTCTCGATACGTCACGCCGGTTGGCCCGCTTGCCCCACGACCCTTCACCGGATCACGTTTGACCCAGGTCACGATGGCGTGGTCGCCCTCTTTCAGGTGTGTCACATCGCTTCCGACATGCGTCACAACGCCCGTGCCTTCATGCCCGAGAACGCCCGGGGTCTGAGTATTCAGGTTGTGCATCTGGTGGAGCTGCGAGTGGCAAACACCGGACGAGAACATCTTGACGATCACCTGATCCGGACGCGGGTTCGGGATTTCGATCTGATCCACGGTCAACGGAGCACCATGCTGCGTGTGAATTGCGGCGACTGATTTCATGGGGAGATTCCTATTAACGCCCGGTCTGAGCTCTGAGCCAACGTCCTCGTGAGGGCTTTGCAACGGTCGGTTGAGTCTAGCAGTGAATCCAAGCGGTCCATTGCGCCGCCCTTTCGCGGGTTCACGCTGCTTTGAAATCCGGTGTCCTAGCGCCAATTTTACGTGCCTGGTTGACCAGGACCGTCAATATTCAAGCCCCAAGGGGTGAGTCCAGTCCCAGCAACACCCGCCGGACCAGACTCAGGCTGCTCAGCGCGGCACGACGTCGATCCGGCACGCCGCGTCCGGCCGATCGCACATGACGTGTGTGAGTGCCATCGGCATCGGTGACCGCTATGTAAGTCTCTCCACGCCCCAGGTTCTCCGTCCGCTGATCGCCCTCTTCCACGGCGTGAACAGCGACTCCCAGCGTCGCGCCCGAGACGACCCGCATCGCACGAGACAGGGCAGCGGTGCGCTCCGGACCATCCGCAAACGGCAGGCTCTCGCCGCACGCGCGCGCCAGCCGTTCCAGCGCCTTGTTCGAGTTCACGATATTGCCCTCGACAAACGCCGCCCCGGCGGCCTGCTGGAAGACGTCGGCGATCGCACCGCCCGTCAGGTCCTCGTAGGTCGCGACCGTCAAACCTTTATCCGCTATCAAACTCCCGAGCAAGGATTCAAGCGTCTCGTCGCCGGTCGCAAATATGTTGTCGCCGAGAAGGTTCCTGATCTCCTCTTCGATCGGACCGATAAGTTCCTCTGCCTCATCCTCTGAGCTGGCCCGGGCCGCAATCCGGACATCTACCTGCCCCGGATGCGCCATCGTGCCGACGGCGGGGTTTCCGTCGTCCTTCATCAGGTGGCCGATCAGGTGATCCACGCTGCTCTCACCTAGGTCCACCGTCTTGAGCACCCGGTACCGGATCACGTCCGTGACATTGAACTTGGCTTTGATGTACGGAATGACCTCGTTGTCGATGAGCCACTTCATCTCAAAGGGGACGCCCGGCAGAGAGATAATTACCGCGCCCCCGTCCTCTACACAAAAAGCCGGCGCTGTGCCGTTGGGATTGCGGAATATCCCGGCGCCCTCCGGGATTTCGGCCTGCTTCTCGTTGTTCTTGGTCAGGATGAATCCGCGCTTCTGGAAGCGCTCCGCCAACTCGATCAGGGATTCGGGATCCACGACGACTTTGCGACCCGTCATCTCGGCGACGATCTCGCGTGTGAGATCGTCCTGGGTCGGCCCGATGCCGCCGGTGGTGATGACCACCTGTGATCGACCGTGCGCACGTTTTAGGGTGTCCAGCATGCGTGACCGGCTGTCGCCGACGATGCTCACGTAATGGAGGTCGATCCCGTTATCGGCGAAGCGCTGGCCGATCCACGCCGAGTTGGTATCAACGATCTGGCCCAGGAGCAATTCCGTTCCGATAGCGACGATTTCGGCGTTCATATGACCCGGCATTTCTTTCTGATAGATCTGAAGTGTGCAAACGGCCGGTCCGTATGCCCGGTGTGTGACGCCCGCACCCTATGTGGGTCCAAAAACGCCACGACGCGAAAGCGTAGGTCCACCGACACGGGGCGTCAAACTTTGTATTGCCCGCTCGTCCGCTGGGATTTGTACTGGTCAATTGACAACAACAGAACGCTTGTTCTATTATCCGAACACGCGTTCTAATAACAGTTAAATTGATGAAGACAAGTTCCATCGGCCGGTACAGGGCAAGCACCGGAACTCCCGTGCACGCTGAGAGGTTACAGGACATGACGACTCTGGTTACCCGCTCTTCCGCAATCGCTCCTCCCCGACCGGGCTCTGGCCCCTCTCGGCCCGAAGCGACCCCGTCATTTAACGACGCGGATGAGTTCTCGCGTGCCGCCCTGGACAGCGTGGTGAGCAAGCGCGGCGACACGCTCTCGATCTCCGTGGTTTCCGAGGTCGAGGCGATAGCCATATCGACCCGCCTTGAGCTCCTCCTCATGACGGTCGGAATGGGCGCCGGATCGGTTTCCGCACGGGTTGCTCCTTCATTCATGGAACACACCTACCCGGCCATGCACTCCCTGACGAGTGCGCTCGATAAGTCCGGAATGTCCGGGATGTGGACCGCCGTGGGGGGCCGAAGCATCCGGCTCATGGAGTCGTGGCAGATGTTTATCAGCGTGGACGCCCCATCAGGGAAGAGCATGCCCGGTATGCCCGCCCGTCCGGACACGCTTCTGGAAGTTGTCACTGCCGACCGCATCCCGACCGAGTGGTTTCGGACCCGGGTCGTTCCCCGGGCCTCTGCCAGGGGTCTGACGACCGTGTTCTACAGCTCGTTCTCAAGGCCAGCGGACGGTAACGAGTCCCTCTTCGACCGCGTGAGGCGATCGAATCTCACGAAGGAATGGCGCGACGGTGTGCGTCGCCATTTCGACACGACCGAGCAGACGGCGATCGCAGCGGTCAGCTAGTCGAACGTTTCCCCAGGAGCGCCGGGCTACTCCCGCGGCGCGCTCCCCCCGGCTCCCACCCGGTATCAAACTATCCTACAGAGGAGGCGAAGACGTGACGATGATCAGACTTGTCCGGGCGGACACTCTCCCGGAAAACATCAACTACCGGGACGACGGTTGTGAGGTCTCGATCTCGTGCTTGGTGTGCCCTCTCCCGATCTGCAAATTTGACGACCCGGGTTGGCTTCAACGCGCAAGCCGGCAGAGCCGCGACGAAGCCATGATCTCCGCTCGCAGGGCCGAGAGTCTCTCCGTCGCCGAAATCGCCGACCGCTTCGAGGTAAGCACAAGAACGGTGCATCGCGTTCTAAAACAGGAACGTGAGGGAACGAGGCAGGTCCCCGACCCGGAGCAACGGCCGATAGTATCGGTGCTAACGCTCCACACCCGGTCTCCGTTCAAGTCGCCACAACCGTTGCCGCGCATCTGGCCGCCTTCGGAGGACGCAGTGCGCGAGCCGGT
The DNA here is from genome assembly GCA_002730555.1 of Chloroflexota bacterium. GTDB lineage: Bacteria > Chloroflexota > Dehalococcoidia > Lucifugimonadales > Lucifugimonadaceae. The sequence goes on along the minus strand of PCAM01000007.1, from coordinate 28,806 downwards.
TCTGATCGAAACGGCCTAACCTTTTCAACTGGTTGTGGCCGAAGGTTGTTCCGCCACACGGGCCGGCTTTCTAGCCGGGCGTCTCTAAAACGCGTTCTTCCTTATCCGCCCCGACCCGCACGCGATGCCCGGTCGCCTGGTAGACGACACGTTCGGCGATGTTCGTTGCGCGGTCGGCGATACGCTCGACGTTGTGCGCAGCCCACAGCAGATAGGTACCGCGCTCCACGTTTCCCGGGTCTTCCTTCATTAACTGCAAGAGATCGACCCGCACCTTGCGGTACAGATCGTCCACCTGGTCATCGTCGGGCCCGATCGCCAGCGCTTCCTGCACGGCAGCGGTTTCGTCGCGCGTGAGGAATGCGTCGAGACTTTGCTTGAGCATATGTACGGCGCGTTCGCCCATTGCCGGAATGTCGACGAGCTCTTTCAACGGCGGTTCCGGGCCCATCATCAGGCTGATCTTGGCGATACCTTCGGCGTAATCGCCCATCCGCTCCAGTTCGCCCGCTATGTGGAGCGAGCTGATAATTCGCCGTAGATCGCTTGCGACAGGAGCTTCACGGCGAATCAGTTCGATACAGGCGTCTTCAACAAGATGACGCTTGTCGTCGATCAAATCGTCGTCTTCGATAACCTTTTCCGAGAGCGCAAGGTCACGATTCTTGATGGCGCTCAGAGCGCTGAAGATCGAACTCTCCACGAGCGCGCCAAGCAACACCAGCTCTGCTTCGAGCTGTTGAAGATCACGGTCAAATTCTTCACGTGCCATGGCGTGCCTCAAGGATCCAAGTACAAACGAGTCGCTCAGACAACCGTCAATTCGGGTCAACAGACCGACGGGAAAGCGGCAGCGCAACGAGGATGAAGTCGAGAAGTATAGCAGCGGTCCCTTCTCTGGCTCTAAATACACACCAATTCCATTTATCTACCCTCCTAAATCAGCATGGCCGGGGTGATTACCGGCTATGTGCCCCCAATCCTTTACGAAATCTGTCGCTTCCGGCGGACGCCGGTCGTAGAATTGACGACTGCATTCCGGCCGAAGTGGACGCACAGACACGCTGCCGCAACGGTTCCACCCTCCCAGAAGCGGACGCCGCCAAAACTACTCTCCCTGCTTCCCCTGAACACGCAACGCACCGCGAAACCGCGGTCGGGTCCTAGTTTCGCTAGGCAATAAGGACCAATCACCAGTGACAACCGCTTCCCCACACCCCGATCCGGAAACCACCGGCACGTCGGAGGTTCCTGAGGCGCCGGCCACTATAGAAATGCCGCGTGAATCACTCCTTCCCTCCATCCTCGACGTGAACGAGGATGACCTCAATTTCGTGGTGTTGCAGCTTGGCCAGCCCCCGTTTCGCGCCCGCCAACTGTGGCGATCGCTCTACCACGATGGAGCGCGGTCCTTCGATGAAATGACGACCCTCGCAAAGCCGTTCAGGGCGGCGCTAGAAGAGCGCTACAGGGTTTCTCCCATCACGCCGGAGATCGAACTTCGTTCGGCGGACGGCTCCACGGACAAGGTCCTGTTCAAGCTACAGGACGGCGAACTCATCGAGACCGTCCTCATGCGCTACGGCCTTGACGGCCACCGACGCGCCCGGCGGACCGTATGCATTTCCACCCAGGCCGGCTGCGCCCTGGGATGCAAATTCTGCGCCACCGGGCAGCAGGGGTTCCGCCGTCAGCTCAGTCCCGGAGAGATCGTGGCTCAGGTCCTGCACATGCGCGGCGTAATCCGCGGTGAAAACGCCGCGCTGGTCGCCTCCGGCGAGGCCAAAAAAGACGAGGTTACAGAGATCACCAACGTCGTCTTCATGGGCATGGGCGAGCCGCTCGCTAACTACAACAACACCATGCAATCCATCGCCGTCATGAACCACGGCCAGGGTATGAACATCGGCGCCCGGCACTTGACCGTGTCCACCGTCGGATTGGTCCCGGAGATCCGCAAGCTGGCCCGCGAGCCCTACCAGTTGAATCTAGCGGTCTCACTGCACGCGCCTGACGACGAGTCACGTTCACGGACGATGCCGGTCAACAAGCGCTACCCGATCGCACGCCTGATGCACGCCTGCCGCGATTACGTTGAGACCACAAACCGCCGCATCTTTTTCGAGTATGTGTTGCTCGATCGTGAGAACGACACGCCGGAGCACGCCAAGAAACTGACCGTTCTGCTCAAAGGTTTGATGTGCCACGTGAACCTGATCCCGGTCAATCCGACCGAGAACGGACCCTACGCGCGCCCTAACGACAAGAGAAGCGCCCTTTTCCGCGAGATCCTCACAAAAGCCGGGATCCCGAACACGGTGCGACAGGAAAAGGGCATCGACATCAACGCCGGGTGTGGCCAACTGAGGGCGCGAGCTCTGGACGACGCGGTGGAACCAGCGGAATAGTCAGTGCCGGCTCCCCCCGGGCTCTCCCAAACCGGGACGACACGGACGGTGGACTACAAAAACGCCTTGGCCCCAGCCCCCGTTCTGAGCTCGGTACCCGCTCGCCCGTCGCCCACGGCCCATCGTTCCTGCCTATACTTGCGCTCCCACCTGTTCCGTTATCACCCTGAAGCTCCGCCTGGATAAACATGACTAATTCGCCCACGATCATCTACACATGGACCGACGAAGCTCCGGCGCTCGCAACGTACGCATTCCTGCCGATCGTGAGCGCGTTCGCTGGAGCCGCCGGCGTGCAGATCGAGACCCGCGACATCTCGCTCGCCGGCCGCGTTCTCGCACAGTTTCCAGAAGTGCTGAAGGATGGGCAACCGTTCCCGGACGATCTGACCGAGCTGGGCGAACTGACGGAAGAGCCGGGAGCGAACATCATCAAGCTCCCGAACATCAGCGCATCAATCCCACAGATGAAGGCATGCATAGCCGAGCTGCAGGAAAGGGGACTCGCTCTACCCGAGTACCCGGAAGCTCCCGCCAACGATGAAGAGCGGCAGACGAAGGCCCGCTTCGATGTCGCCATGGGAAGCGCCGTGAACCCGGTGCTCCGGGAAGGCAATTCCGACAGGCGGGCGCCAAAAGCCGTGAAGGACTTCGCGAAAGCCAACCCGCCGCGAATGCGCGCCTGGCCCGTGGGATCGCGGACGCACGTCTCAACGATGAGTGCCGGCGATTTCCGGAACAACGAGAAGTCCGTCACCATCCCGGATACTATGACGGCGAAGATCGAGCACGTTGCGGCCGACGGCACAACGACGGTGCTTATGGAGTCGCTTCCGCTCGTGGCTGGCGAGGTGCTTGACGGCACCTTCATGAGCAAGAACGCGCTGGTCGATTTCTACCGTGAGCAGGTGCGGGACGCCAGGGACCGGGGCGTCCTGTTCTCGCTCCACCTGAAGGCCACGATGATGAAGGTCTCTGACCCGATCATCTTCGGACACGCGGTGGAGGCTTTCTACGGGAAGGCGTTCGCGAATCACGCCGCCACTTTTGAGGCATTAGGCATCGACGCCAACAACGGGGTGGGCGATCTTCTCGCCAAGATCTCGGACCTGCCAGGTGATAAGCGCTCGGCGATCGAGGCCGACATCCAGGCCGCTTACGATGAGGGCCCGGGCATCGCGATGGTTGACTCGGACCGCGGCATCACCAATCTGCACGTGCCAAGCGACGTGATCGTCGACGCCTCCATCCCCCCGATGATCCGTGATTCCGGCGGGATGTGGAACGCCGACGGGGTGCTCCAAGACACCAAGGCTATCATTCCGGACTCAAGTTACGCCGGGATTTATGACGCCATCATCAAGGACGTCCAGAAGCACGGACAGCTCGATCCGACGGCTATGGGAAGCGTACCGAACGTCGGTCTGATGGCGCAGAAGGCGGAGGAGTACGGCTCCCACGACAAGACATTCGAGGCACACGCCGCCGGGACCATAAAAGTGGTGGATGGCAACGGGAATACGCTGATAGAGCACGCCGTTGAGGCTGGAGACATCTGGCGCGCCTGCCAGACCAAAGACGTCTCGGTGCGCAACTGGGTGGAGCTGGCGGTGAGACGGGCGGGCGCCACCGGTGCTCCGGCCGTGTTCTGGCTCGACACCACGCGCGCCCACGACGCCCAACTCATCAACAAGGTCAACTCCTATCTCGCCGATCACGACACAAGCGGGCTCGAGGTACAGATCCTCGACCCGGTGCGGGCCATCCAGTTTTCGCTGGACCGTATCCGCCGGGGTGAAGACACGATCTCCGTCACCGGCAACGTGCTGCGAGACTACCTGACCGATCTGTTCCCCATCCTTGAACTCGGCACCAGTGCCCGCATGCTGTCCATCGTTCCGTTGTTGAACGGCGGAGGCCTGTTTGAGACCGGCGCAGGTGGTTCTGCGCCGAAACACGTGCAACAGTTTGAGCAGGAAGGCCACCTGCGCTGGGACTCCATCGGCGAGTACATGGCGCTGGCAGCCTCGCTGCAACACCTGGCTGATACCTTCGACAACGCCGGCGCGGGCGTGGTGAGCGACGCGCTTGATAACGCGACTGCGGCTTACCTGGATAACGCCCGGTTGCCTTCGCGGGTAGTGAGAGAGCTGGACAGTCGCGGCAGCACTTTCTACCTGGCGTTGTACTGGGCACAAGCCATGCGGAACCAGGACAAAGATCCGGAACTTGCGGAGCATTTCGCCGGTATCGCGAAAGACCTGGCCGAGAACGAAGAGACCATACTGGCTGAACTCATCGAGGCCCAGGGATCGTCGCAGGAACTCGGCGGGTACTACATGCCCGACACCCGGCTGGTGACCGCAGCGATGCGCCCGAGCAAGACCTTCAACAGAATCATCGACGGGATTTAAAGCCGCAGTTCCGGATTCGGAGCAACCCTGTAACCGAACAGCACGCCCCGCGAAAACAGGGCGTGCTGTCGCGTTTGAGCTTATTCGTCCCGGGCCGGTTTATATCGGCATGACCCCGGAACGATTCGTGTGCGCCCGCCCAGCCTCTGCGGTCGCCTCCAGGGAGCCGGCGATCATGACGCCCTCGTCGATCCGTGCCGCCACCGTCTCCGGCGGTCCACCATCAAGGAACTTGATCCCGTTGGCGAAGCAGGCGTCACGGACCCTGGTCCGAGCGGCTTCGAGTTCCGGCGGGCGAGGTGGCTGTTGCGCCGAGTGGTATCCGTGCGAAAGCGCCATGTCTCCGGGGCCCCATTCGGCAAAAGAAATACCGGGGACCTTGAGGGTCGCTTCCACGGTGTTCAGCGCCCGTTTGTTCTCGATCTTGAGGCCGAGGATCATTTCGCCGTGCGGGTTCAGCGGCCAGGGCTCGGCTATCTCTAGGTACTCCTCGTTGGACACCCCCCAGATAGGCGCTGCTGACGCCTGCCCACCGTTACCGCGTTCGCCGTGGTCAAGTCCCGCCCCCACTCCCAACGGGTGGAACGGATAACGGCAGGCCTCTACGAACGCCTTGACCGCCGCCGGGTTCTCGGCCTGGCAGAGGAGGATCCCATGAACGCCCCGAGCGAGGATCTGCCGGAACTGCCAGGCGTTGTAGTGGATCGATTCAGGAGACCCACCGTCCACGGGCGCTTCCACGATGACCGGCGGCGTCCGGTGACCGCTGTTGGTCGGCCCGCCGTCCACAAGCCCCTGCATGAAGCGGTCCAGCCCGGCCATATCGAACGCACCGTGCTCCATGCCGATGTTGATGTAGTCCGCCCACGTCTTCGACATGCGCTCGCCGGCCTCATATGTGAGTTCGTTCCCGGTGTGGCTACCGACGTAGTAGACCGGCTGGTCAGCCTCCCACAGCTCTATAACGCGATTGATCCGGTTAGGCATGTAGCTCCCCTGTCACTTGAATTATTCGGGGCGTTTCTATTGAGCTCCCCCTCCCAGCAGGAGAGGGTCCATTGGTTTAGGGGTGAGGGAGAAGTGTCGTCCCTGAACCACATTCTTTGGCGGATCCTCAGGCGCGCCTCGCAAGTCCCGGCCTACCTTACACCCAGTCTGGAGACGTCCCCCATCGATCCACCGACACTATCTCGTCCAGCGGATTCCGGGTGACGGGCCCGAAGTTACCCTGCGGGTATCCGAGCGGGACGCAATACACGACACCTGCGCCATCGGGAAGACCGAGCAGTTCCTTCACATCGTCCTCCACTGTGGCGTGGAGTGACGTGATGGTCCCGCCTATGCCAAGCGCGCGCGCCGCTAGCAGCAGGTTCTGCGTGGCGGGAATTACCGATTCGCGGCCTCCAGGGGACGTCGTGCAGACGAGAATGATTGCCGGCACTTCGCCGATGTTGTCGGCGAGTCCCATCGCCAGCTTGTAGCGGTCCGGGATGTCGTCCGGTTTGAAAAAGCCTTCGTCGTTCCGCTTGGCCCACCACGCCACGCGGTAGATCTCGCCGAAGCGCATCCGCGCGTTAGCATCCCGAAGAACGATGAAGTGCCACGGCTGCCGATTCGCCCCGTTGGGAGCTTGCCGGGCCGCATCCAAGATGCTGTGAAGGTCAACGTCCGGGATCGGGTCTGGCTTGATGCGCCGTATGGCCCGAAGCGAGAAGATGGCGTCTCCAAGGGTGATATCGAGTCTGTCGGCGGTGGTCATTCAATACTCCCATCGGTTGGTCCGATCCGAAATACGGTAACAGTCGATACCCTGAATCGCTTGATTTCCTATAATTGCGATACACCCAAGCGTGAATGACCCCCAGACAGGCCGGAAACAGAACTCCAAAATAAACGTCAATTAGAAATTCGCAGGCCCAAAGCCCCCCGGGAGCCGCACATGGTCGCTTCGACATCAGACCCGCAAATAAATATGGTCCTTGAAAACATCGAGATGATGGTCGCCAGCGAAGGCGGCAGGCTTGAGCTCGTCGATCTCAGCGACACGTCCCTTCACGTGAAGTACCTCCCGGGCGTCAACGAAGAGTGTCCGGAATGCGTGCCGACGCGCGACAACGTGGAGATGTTCATGACGATGTCCCTCAAGCTCCACGCGCCCCGGATCACAGATGTCACGGTCGAAGGAGGCCCGCCGAACGTCTGACCCCCGAGTGCGGGATTTGTCGGCTGCGATCGTGGGCCTCGCTCGCCTGTCCTGATAAGAAGATCGGGACCGGAAATAGCGCGCTGGGATGCCCCCTGGCCAACGAAGAGCCTCCTCTCTGACCGGATGGGTGACCCACACCGGCGCCTCACCGGTTGCGCTCACCCCGCTGAGCACATACGACATACGTGATCTGGGCGGACTCCCGGCTGTAGATGTCGATGAGATTGCCGGCCCTGACCTACGCGATCGAGCACTGGGCCCGAGAAATCGTCACCATCGACGCCCATAAAGAAGGGTGTGGAACCGATCCCGCACTCCTAGACGCCTTAAAATCACTGGCCATGCAACGAGCCTGCACGCGGATTACGCTCTTCACCACGAACGACAACATCCGAGCTCAGCGATACTTTAAGAATCGCGGGTTCCGGATAGCCGCGTTCTACCCGGATGCCATGGACGCGGTGCGACAGATAAAGCCAGACGTGCCCGTCACCGGTGACTACGGAATTCCGCTCCGTGACATTATCCAGTTCGAATTACCTCTGCCTTGACCGCGATATTCGGGTCGAGCTGACGCCCGCAAGCCCGGCAAGCGCGATAAGCTCGCTTTGAATATGCCCGTGACCCGACGGGGTCAGCCGACAGGAGACCCGATATCGCCACCCCAACCAGCCCCGGCGCAAAGCTCAGAGAGGCGGCTGCCGCTGAACGTCCGCTCCAGATGCCGGGCGTCATCAACGCGTACCATGCCATGATGGCGGAAGCCTCGGGCTACCGGGCCATCTACCTGTCCGGTTCCGGCGTCGCTGGTGCCTCCTATGGCCTGCCGGACCTGGGCATGACGACCCTGAACGATGTCGCCGAAGACGTGCGCCGCATCACGGGCGCAAGCGAACTGCCCCTGCTGGTCGACGCCGACACCGGCTGGGGCAACGCCTTCATGATCAACAAAGCCATCAAAGATCTTGCGCGGGCGGGCGCGGGCGGGGTCCACATCGAGGACCAGGTGCATGCCAAACGCTGCGGCCACCGGCCCAACAAAGAGGTCGTCTCGCTGGACGAAATGGTCGACCGCATTACCGCCGCCGTGGATGCCAAACCGGATCCGGATTTCGTTGTGATGGCCCGCATCGACGCCTTGGGAGTCGAGGGGATGGAGTCCGCTTTGGATCGGGCAAAGGCCGTTGAAGCCGCCGGCGCGGACATGCTGTTCCCGGAGGCGATGCCTGAACTGGACGACTACCGCAGGTTCACCGAGGCCGTGGACATCCCGGTGCTGGCCAATCTGACGGAGTTCGGCCTGACGCCCGCATTTACTACCGAGCAACTGGCGAGCGTGAATGTCGACATCGCGCTTTACCCACTCTCCGCTTTCAGGGCGATGAATGCAGCGGCCCTGAACGTGTTCCGGACCATCAGGTCCGAGGGCACTCAGGCGTCGGCAATCCCGAATATGCAGACACGAGATGAGTATTACGAGTTCCTGAATTACCAGGAGTTCGAAGAGAAGATCGACGCCCTGTTCGCAGGGTCAACAGAAGGGAACGAACAATGACCAGTGGTGGAAGAGCAGGCGGACTCGCAGGCGTCGTCGTCGGCGAAACACAGGTTTCCACGGTCGGACAGGCTGGCCACGGACTCACCTACCGCGGTTACTCGATCGAGGATCTTTCATCCAGTTCGACGTTTGAGGAGGTTGCGTACCTCCTGATCCATGACGAGCTACCGAACGCATCGCAGTTGGCCGACTACAAAGCCGAACTGGTGTCGATGCGGGCGCTTCCCCCGGCCCTCAAGACGGTGCTTGAGCAGATCCCGGCCGACGCGCACCCGATGGATGTGCTGCGGACTGGATGCTCCGCTCTCGGGGCGATGGAGCCGGAGGGAGGCGATCGCTCTCAGACATGGGTCGCCGACCGCATCACCGCCAGCATGGCATCCATGCTGTTGTACTGGTACCACTTCACCCGCGACGGCGAGCGGATCGACGAGACGACCGGAGGCGACACGATCGCCGAGCATTTCCTGACGCTGCTTGGCCAGACGGCGCCGTCGGAGCTGGCCCGGCGAGCGCTAGATTCCTCTCTGATCCTGTACGCCGAGCACGAGTTCAACGCCTCTACTTTCACGGCACGCATCGTTACGAGCACGCTGGCCGATCAGCACTCTGCGATCGTGGCGGGGATCGGCGCGCTGCGCGGACCGCTACACGGCGGAGCAAACGAGGCGGCGATGGAGCTGCAGTCCGCCCACGCGACACCTGATGCCGCCGAAGAGGCCGTGATGGGGATGCTGGGTCGACGTCAGCTCGTGATGGGGTTCGGACACCGCGTCTATCGCGATTTCGACCCTCGATCGGCCGTGATACAGGAGTGGGCGCACCAGCTTTCTGAGGACAGGGAGAGCATGCAGCTCTACGAGACTGCGCTGCGGATCGACCAGGTGATGAAGCGTGAGAAGAACATGTTCACCAACCTGGACTTCTACTCCGCCGTGGCCTACCACCACATGGGAATCCCGACCGACATGTTCACCCCGGTGTTCGTGATCGCCCGGGCGTCCGGCTGGTCCGCACACGTCTTTGAACAACGCGCCAACAACCGCCTCATCCGCCCGGCCGGCGACTACACTGGCCCTTTGGAACGGGCGTACGTGCCATTAGAAGACCGGTAGGCGGTCGAATATTTCGCGGCGACGCACCTACCGCGCGGCAAGTCATCCTGAGTCTCGATTCATCGGGGCGAAGGATCTCGCCGGTAGTTCCCACGTATACGCCAGATCCTCCCAGGCGGGATTCGTCGCTTCTATCAATTCGACCTTTCGAGCGCGCCGTCAACCTTGGATCTTCTTGTCCCACTCGCGGGCGGTAGAAGGCTCATCGGTGGAATCGAACCAGACAAGCCGGTCAACTTTGTATCGTCCAACAAACGTAGAGCGTGACACGGATCAGTGCTGAAACAAATGCCTGATCAGCTCGTCGGTCGTGCCGATGGACGCCACGCGCGTGCGACCGGAGGGGATGTAGACGTAGTATTCGCGTTTTGAAATAGCGTTACGCTCTGCACTCCACCGGGATGATCGACAACCGCCGAGATTCTTCGTCACCCAACTCCGTCGGCGTTCCTCAGAATGGCATGGCTCTGATAAATCTCCGTTCACAATGTCACCGTCCAAGGGTGGTACCGCGTGCCTGACGCTCGCCTGAAAGCGGTCCTGTTCGATCTGGACAAGACGCTGGCCGACTGGCCGCCGTTTCTCCAGCACATCGGCATGATTCTGCGTAACGCCGGTGAGGACGTCCCTCGCCGTCCCGGGGACCTAGGAGGTACGTTTCCGCGCGGGCTCGGCTGGTTCGAGGACTGGATGCGCCGGACGCAAGCGCCGGGGTACAAGCCGGAGCAGCGCGTCCTAGATATGCTGGCAATGCTGGAAGCCGCAGGCGTCCCATGGGGCATCGTTACGAACGGGACGCGATGGCAACACGTCAAGCTGGTCAACATGGGGATTCATCCGGAGCCCGAGTGCCTGGTGATATCGAAGGAGTCCGGCCATGAAAAGCCGGATCCGGAGATTTTTGCGGAGGCCCTCAGGCGTCTTGGCGGCCCGCGACCGTCAGAAGCTCTGTTCGTGGGAGACAATCCCCGAATGGACATCCAGGGCGCCAGCAATGCTGGCCTTAACACGGCATGGGTTCGACGTGGCCGCGTGTGGAGATGGGGCGCTCCAGAGCCGGATTTCACGATCGACCACGTAGACGAAGTACCGGGAATAATCGGAATTCAATCGTAAATAACACAAGTATTCTACATATAGTAAGTACCTAATGAATCGCCAGTACACTTTTAAACCAAAACCCAAAATAACCGACGCCTCGCGTCCGTCGAAGGAGTTGAATTGTCCGCCGTCGTTTCTAACGTCCGACCCCAGCCCGACCAGCTTCTGGCCGACATCGCCGACTATGTACGGGACTACTCGGTGGACAGTGCCGAGGCGCTAAACACCGCTCGCTACGACCTGTTCGACACCATCGGTTGCGGTCTGCTCGCCTTGAACTACCCGGAGTGCACGAAGCACCTCGGCCCGCACGCCCCGGGAGCCACCGTTCCGAACGGGGTCCGGGTGCCAGGGACGGGCTTCGAGCTCGACCCCGTGAAGGGCGCTTTCGATATCGGCTGCATCATCCGCTGGCTGGACTTCAACGACACCTGGCTCGCCGCCGAGTGGGGACATCCGTCCGACAACCTTGGCGGCATCCTGGCCATCACCGAGTGGTTGTCACGAACGCGGGTCGCAAGCGGAGATTCACCGTTGACCGTGCGGGACGTCCTGACGGCGATGGTCAAGGCACACGAGATACAGGGCGTACTGGCACTCGACAACAGCTTCAATCGGGTCGGCATCGACCACGTCCTGCTGGTGAAGGTCGCGACGGCCGCCGTCACCACCGATCTGCTCGGTGGGAATCGCGACCAGATCATCAGCGCAGTCTCCAACGCCTGGCTCGACGCCACCTTGCGCACTTACCGGCATGCCCCAAACACCGGCTCACGAAAGTCCTGGGCGGCGGGCGATGCCACGAGCCGTGGCGTTCGATTTGCGTTGATGGCGATGACGGGCGAGATGGGCTACCCGACGGCGTTATCGGCGCCGGGATGGGGTTTTTACGACCGCTGGTTTGAGGGGAAACCGTTTTCGATGCAGCGACCGTTCGGCAGTTACGTCATGGAGAACGTGCTTTTCAAGATCGCTTTCCCTGCCGAGTTCCACGGCCAGACAGCGGTCGAAGCGGCGTTCGCCCTTCACCGAGTGGTCAAGTACCGACTGGGCGAGATCGAATCAATCACGATCACGACGCAGGAATCGGCGGCCCGGATCATCGACAAGTCGGGCCCGTTGGACAATCCGGCCGACCGCGACCACTGCATCCAGTACATGACGGCAATCGGCCTGATCTTCGGCGAACTGAACGCCGATCACTACGAGAACGAAGCAGCGGCCGACCCACGGGTGGACGCCCTCCGGAACGTGATGACGGTGGTTGAGAATCCGAGATACACGTCCGAGTACCTGGATCCCGACAAGCGCTCCATCGCGAACGCGGTGCAGGTGACATTCAAAGACGGCTCCAGCACCGACAAGGTTACGGTCGAATACCCGTTAGGCCATCGACGACGACGAGACGAGGCGATCCCACGGCTCATCGACAAGCTGCGTCACAACCTGGGCACGCGCTTGCCGTCTGAACGCGTTGAACGGGCCGTCGCGCTGGCCGAAGAGCCGGGGCAACTCGAATCGATGCCGGTCCCGGAGTTTGTGGAGCTGTTTCTGGCGTAGCCCCGCGTCATCTCGAGCGAAGCCGAGGGACCTTCACCAGCACGCCGATGCGGCAATACGGCCTTGTCTCCCGACAGACCTTCTCCCTCCGCCCAACCCTCTCCCGCCAGGAGAGGGGGCTCGATAACCGCGCAGACGCGAATAGGCCCGGGTAACTCCCGGGCCTATTCGCGTTTCTGAAGTCCTGCCCCCGTTTAGGACAGTGGCAGTCCGACTTTCTCGCCTAGTTTGAGAGAATGCGCCACCGCGTCCGTCCACTCCATGTACTTCACGCCGGTCGTGAAGTCGGTGTGGGTAACCGGCTCGATGCCGCGTATGGAGTTGATGAACTCTTCTTCAACTCGCCAGCCGCCGGCCTTGTCCGCCGGGATATCGATCTTGCTCATCTGAGCATCGTTCCGCTGGCCGCCGTAAAGCGCCAGGCTGCCGCCCTCATTCACGAGTCGAATCGTTCCTTCAGTCCCGTGAATCCAGACATCCCCTGTCGGGCCGAAACCCGAGACGTTGGAGACCTGCATGTGGAGCTGTCCACCTGCTTCGAGTTCAGTAACGGTATCGATGTGATCCGGAATATTCCCGGTCGAGCGGCGGCGTCCATCGGCGTCGGACTTGTACTTGACCACGGTGTGGCCGACTGCGGAAACGGCGGCGTAGTCGCCCAACCATCGCATCATCGCCTCTGCCCAGATGCCCATGTTCATGATGTTGTTGCCGGAGAAATCACGGCGCTCTCGCCAATGGCGCTCCGAATCCCAGTTCGGGAAATTACCGGTGCCAATCCGTGCGTCAACGCCGATGAGATCGCCGACGTAGCCGTCGGAAATCATGTCGACAATCTGCTGGTCAAATACCAGCGTGTGCGGCGCCGGGACGATCTGAGCCACCAAGTCCGGCCGCTCTTTCGAGGCGTCCAGCATTGCGTGCGCTTCAGATGAGTTGGCCGCCATGCGGGCCTCGACGAGGACGTGCTTGTCGGACTCAAGCGCCGCAATAGTCAGGACAGAATGCATATATGGCCAGGTGCCGATGCATACGGCGTCGATCGAGTCGTCGTCGATGATGTCCATCCAGTTTTCGACCGGGTTCGGGATATCGAACTCATCGGCGAAGCGTGCGGCTGAAGCCAGGCTGCGGTTGGCGACAGCGACCACTTCAACGCCCTCGATCGCCGCCAGCTTTGGTGCGTGGTGGAGCCGGGTGTTACCACCGGCGCCGATCAAACCAACTCTGATCGTGTCCATTGTCACGGTGGCGTCTCCTTCTTCCTTAGTCCTGCGTAGTCATCGTCAGATGGCTGGCGGTATGCCCCGGCCAACCTAATATCTCAGCCTAAAAACTCCAGGGGCGATCAAGACTAAGAGCCAGGACGTAGTGTGTCGAGCCCGATGGCCGTGTACGACCGGGTCCTGAAGATCGGTCATGGTTCACGGGCGGCCCGTGCTAGGCTGAACCTCCGCCGAATCAAACACTCGATAAGGAGCCCGATAAACGTGCCAGGCGAGTTGACCGTTACCGATGTGTCGATCGACGCAGAGCACGTCGTTATCCAGTGGGGCGATGGCATGACGTGCCGCTACCCGTTCCGCTACCTGAGGCTCCAATGCGGGTGCGCCGGATGTGTCGAGGAGATGACCGGTCGCGCTATTCTTGCGCCGGTGTCGGTCCCCGACGACATCCTGATCCTGGACCAGCTGCTGGTCGGCCGCTACGCCATGCAGTTCATGTTCACCGATGGCCACACCACGGGGATCTACCCGCTGAAAGACCTGCGCAAGATGTCGCAGTTCGACGCCGTGCAATGCGAGGGCCCCGGCCGGAGGGGTATTTGAGCGGCGGACCCTTTTCATGCGGGTCTCGCAAGATCTTCCCCGCGCTTGAGGCTCTCGGAGGACCGGTCGTCCCGCAACTACGCCGGTACGCGCTCCTCAAGCGCCGCCGGCGAGAGATCTGACACCCGGGCGATCTCCCGCACAGCCTTGTCGAACGCTTTCGAATTGGCCTGTAACGGCTTCCTGAAACTGGTGATCTTCCAAATGTATTGAAGCGCGGCAACCTGCGTATCTTCTTCGGTCACATGGTCACGGTACGGCAGTCGTAGCGTCTTAATACTGCGGCACATTTTTGCTCCTCCTGCAGATTCATAAACCCGTCATTCCCGAGTCGCCGGGAATTCAGAATGCGCCCTTCAACAACAAGGTCATCCTGAGTCGAGACGAAGGATCTCGCCGTTGGATGTAGTCGGCACGCCGGACCTGCTTGCACTCACTAGTGGCGAGATCCTCCGGCGCATGCTCCTCAGGTTAGCCCGTCGGGGGATCGAGCAGCAGCGCAGAAAAGTAGGGAGTTGTTAGTAGGAGACGCCTGCCCTCCCTCGCTCAACCTTTTCCCACCGGGAGAGAGGATCGCCCCACCTACGCTTTCAGCAACGCCAACGTCGTCGCCACAACGTCTTCCGGCGATGGGATGAAGGCGTCTTCAAGTGGCTTGCTGTACGGAACCGGGGTGTGCGGGCCGGTCACTCGCTTAATCGGTGCATCCAAGCTGTCGAAGGCTTTATCGGCGACCAACGCCGCTATGTCCGCCGCCATGTTGCAGCGCGGCGTATCCTCGTCAACGATCACGATTCGGTTGGTTTTCGTCACAGACTCCAGGACGATTTCTTCATCGATCGGCGACAGGCTCAGCATGTCGATAATCTCGGCGTCGATGCCTTGCTCCGCCAAGATTTCGGCCGCCAGACGGCACACCTCCGTCGTGTAGGACATTCCCACCAGCGTCACGTCCGAGCCGCGACGCAGATATCGGCCCTTGCCGAGTTCGATCGTGTACGACTCGTCGGGCACGAAGCTGCTCATGTTGATCAGCTTTTTGTGGTTGCAAACGATCACCGGGTCGTCGTCGCGGATGGCGGCGGCCAGCAGGCCTCTGCATGTGTACGCGTCCGACGGCACAACGCACTTGAGGCCCGGGATGTGGGCGACGATCGAGTAGAAATTCTGGGAGTGTTGCGCAGAGTAGCCGGCCGCCACACCGGAGCGGGCGAACAACGTAACAGGGATCTTGCCCTGCCCGCCGAACATATATCGGTTCTTGGCGGCGTTTGAGAGCAACTGGTCCCATGCCACGGTGATGAAGTCGAAGTACATCAGATCCACCACCGGGCGGGTGCCGGTCAGCCCGGCCCCGATGGCGGCGCCGACAAACCCGGCCTCGGAGATCGGCGTGTCTCTCACGCGCTCGGGTCCGAACTCCTGAATCAAACCTTTGGTGGCGGCAAACGCCCCGCCCCATGAGTCGATGATCCCCAGGTGCTCACGCCCTGCGCCCCCAGCCACGTCCTCGCCCATGATGAACACGTCCGGGTCGCGGCGCAGCTCATCGCCAAGCGTTTTATTGAACGCCTCCCGGTATCGGATGACGCTTCCCGCGACATCTATTCCAGGGCCGAGTGGATCTGGTCTGGTTTCAAGGGCCATATTGGGTCTTTCTTTGCTCGGGCACTATCAAAGTTACTTACAACGGAGTCTTCTCCCTCACCCAACTTTCTCTCGCTGGGAGGGGAGAACCGGAGCACTCACCGTTCGCGATTCCCGACAACGTCCATAGCGAGATCAGGAAATCAAAATAAGGTCCAGGCAAGCCCGGTTATCGGAGTCCGTGGACTGAGTTTGGGTAGTTCACGTATACGTCCGTGTAGAGCTCTTCAAGCGGCGGTAGTGGACTCTCTTCTGCGAACTTGACTGCGTCCTGAATCTCCTGATCGATAGCGTTCCGGATGCGCTCCATCTCCACCTCATCCATCAGATCCTGCTCCGTGACCCGGCGCTCGAAATTCGGCAGCGGATCGCGCGCCTTCCACACCTCCTCCTCCTGCGGGAGTCGATACGTGTGGGGATCGTCGGCGTGATAGTGGCCGTGATAGCGGTAAGTCTTTAGCTCGAGAAACGTAGGCCCGTCTCCGGCACGTGCGCGGGCGATCGCCTCGCCCGCCGCGTCGTACACCGCAAATACGTCCATGCCATCCACCACCACGCCCGGCATTGAATAAGAGGCCGCACGATCAGCTATATCTGCCACGGACACCGCGTACTCCACCGGCGTGGATTCGGCGTAATGGTTGTTCTCGCACACAAATACCACCGGCAACTTCCAGACGGATGCCAAGTTCATACTCTCGTGGATCGTGCCCTCGCCGGTGGCGCCGTCTCCGAAGAAGCTGACCCCAACGCTGCCGTCGCCTTTGAGTTTTGCGCTGAGCGCAGCGCCAACCGCCAGGGGAATGCCGGCGCCGACGATGCCGTTCGCGCCAAGCATTCCTTTGGTGAAATCGGCGATGTGCATCGAGCCGCCTTTGCCCTTGCAGAGACCGGTGTACTTGCCGAATATCTCGGCCATCATCCCGGCGGTTTCGACACCCTTGGCGATGCAATGGCCGTGACCGCGGTGGGTGCTCCCTATCCAGTCTTTGTCCGTGAGGTGGGCGCAGATGCCGGTCGGGCCCGCCTCCTCGCCGTCAGATGTGTGGGCGACGCCCATCGATTTGCCCTGCGCCGTCTGCTCAAGCAACACTTCTTCGAACCGCCGGATGCGGTACATGGTGGTGTAGATCCAACGCAACTTTTCGGGAGTGATCTCCATCACCGTCTCCACCCGCCTGCCCGTTTTCCACATTGATACGGGGCTGCGCGGGTACTGTCTGGTTTTCGGTACGTCAGAGGACTTTTCGGAGGAGTTCAGCACGCGCGGACCCAAGCGCGCAGTCGGCACCCGATGCGGCGCATCCTAGCATCGGGTCGAGGTCCGGTGCTGCGTCAATCATACGGACGATCCGAATCCCGGACACGCTCACCGGCAGCACCCCGAGGCGGTCCTCCAGGTGGGAAACTGGGGTATCGACGTGAACCGACTCGCACCGCAGGCACCGACGAGGCCCAGGTGATCGTGTCAGAACGTGACGTGACATCACGACATCATCACCGCCGTGTCAGCGGCAGACGCGCACCGCCAGGTGAAGCCGCGTTCTGGACCACATTGGGAGGCCCGGCCTAAATGGGACGCATCGACATCGAGACCGAGGAAAGCCCCAACTGCGATTGTCACCCGATGCAGACGTTCGAGACCCTGGCCCCGGAGCGCCAGGTGACCGAGCTCTGGATATCGGGCGTACCGGGAAGGGTGAGGGCGTTTGTCGTCGTTGGCTGGTGCATCGAAGCCGGGAATGAACAAGGCGGCCCGTGCACGTTGACGGTCGTCGAGGTCACCGATTCGGGTGCTGCCGTTTTGCTACTGGCCGCCGGCGGCGATTACGGCCTACGCGTCAAACCGGAAAACACGGGGGGGTCATCGCTGGACGCCGCCGACCAGTGGGGGCGAGCCGTTCATGCTGCTCGATCCGGATTCCCCTGTTCGCGAGATCGTCGCCTGACTCAGGGTTCGGTACACGGAACTTCTCGGTGCGCTGGCCTGAAGAAACAGAAAGTCATCCTGACCGCGACTCCAGAAGGTAAATCGACCACATTCGGCTGTGAACGCGAGAACGCCACGGTCGTGCCGAGGCGTTCAAGGTTGAATCCGGTCAGTGCTATTCCTCGCCTACGGTTGTGGATCCCTCGGCGTGAACATCGATCCGGCGCTACCGGAGTTCGAGCGGATCGTCCGCTTCTTGCCAAACAGTCGTCCGATAGGATTCTTGTTTCCCGCCGCGGCGGCCCCGATCACTCCGGCGATACCGGCGGCGGCCAGTCCGACAAAACTCCGTCGCGTCACGCCTTGCTGTTCCGGTTGGACCTGTTCTTGCAACTGACTCACCCTGATTGATTTTGTATTTGGGATATCCCTCAAGCGGAGCGACCACGTCCCCTTACGTCCACTCTCGTTTCCCCACGAATTTAGGCAAGGGACACGAAGTCGCAATTATAGATTCCGTCAGACAACCCCCGCAAGGAATCAACGGCGGATATACCACTCCGGACGATCAGCCCATGAGCCGGAAGTGAACAATTGCGTCTTGACCCTCAATCCCGCAAATGATAGTTTTCACAGGTGGTTTGGAGAGGTCGAAAATCCGCCTTGTCCCAAACGTGCTTTTGGCACCGTAAACAACCCGCCCGGCCGGTGTCTAGCGCCGGGTGAATCAACAGGATGGACCACCGAAACCGATGCCGGATCCCGCTCCCCTTCTCCAAGGCGACTGGTCTGATAACGGAGCCGCACTCAAACTTCTGTGGATCAACCTGCTGTTGATGGCCACGGCCGCGATTTCCCTCGGATTCGCACACGCGATCATTCCATCGGCGGTCGACAGCGGCACCTTCTCCAGGAAAGTGTCCCGCTACCGTCCTTACCTTTACGTCATCGGTCTGGTTGCGATATCCATCGCCCTCGTAAACTTCTTTTTCATCATCGACGTCAGCCGGGGATGGATCGAGGGCGTGTACCCAAGGTGGTACGAGTAACACCGGCACCCTAATCAATAACCCGCAGGCCAACCGGCCTGCGTTGATAGTCGCCGCGAATGGCGAGTGGTGAAAAAACACTGAACGAGCAACCTCAAACGGACAACGGCCGGCCGGCATGGGTGAAGGTTCTTATCCCTGTACTCGCCCTTGGCGGTGTCGGGGTCACGGCCGTACTCGGGTTCGTGATGGTATTTTTCATCACGGCATGGTTCGGCAACCCGCTGCCCGTCCTGGGCTTTGACCAGAGCCCTGTACAGCCGATCGCCTTCCCGCACACGGCGCATGCCGGTAGCGAACTTCTGTTCAACGACGACGGCAGCGCCAAGATGGACGCCGAGGGCAAGCAGCTCACAGGTATCGGCCTTGATTGCACCTTCTGCCACCGCACGGTGACCGACACCAACGTCGCGGGCATCCCGCCCGTGGAGACGTGTGTCACCTGCCACAGGGTCATCGGCTCGACCCAGAGCGAGCCGCTCACGCTGCTGCGCACGATCGGTCTCGGCGATGACCCCGGCCCGATCCAGTGGAAGCGTGTCCATCGACTCCCTGACCACGTCAGGTTCGTCCATGAACCACACATACGGTTCCTGACGGATGTCGGCAATACCCATGTGATCGCCAACCGTGACGAGGCGGCGATCTTGGCCGGGACCCAGTCAGACGGCTCCGTCCTCGCGGCCGTAACCTGTTCAACCTGTCACGGGGACATCAAGTCTCAGACGCAGGTCGCTCAGGTGGAACCTTTGAAGATGGGCCAGTGTGTTGACTGCCACCGTAAGAACGACGCACCGACCGACTGCACAACCTGTCACTTCTAAGAAGAATACTTATCGGACCGTGTCACCTGAGTTTTCAGGGGCACGCAACACTCGGAACTAACACTAGGAAGAGATGGCAACCCGAATCCCATGAAGCTCTCTAGACGGGAATTCATGACCCTTGCGGGCGGCTCCACTGCTGGAGCTGTCATCTTCACCGCGTGCGGCGTCCCCGCCGATGAACTGCTCGTTGAAGCGCCGCTCGATCTGCCTGAAGACCTGGTAAACGGCATCGACAGCTGGTTCGCCACGACGGACGACTCCGGGCTCGGTGTCATCGTCCGCGTGATGGAAGGCCGCGCCAAAAAGATCGCCGGCAACCCGGACTATCCGATCAACCTCGGCAAACAGGCCGCACACACAGACACCGCACTGCAGGCGTTGTACCACCCGGACCGCGTTGAAGGACCGATGTTGCGGCGGGCCAAAGGCCAGCCGCTGACCCCCATTTCCTGGGACGATGCGAACGGCCTGCTTGAGCAGTGGATGTCCGACGCCGAGGGCAACCTCGCGATCGTCACGAACCCGGTCCGCGGCGCAGACGCCAAAATCGCTAGAGACGTGGCTTCGGCGTACGCCGGCCGGCTCGTATTCTTCGACCCGCTTGAGCAGGGTGTTCTGCACTCGGCGATCAAGACGGTTTTCGACCAGAACCGGGTTCCAGAATTTGATATCGCCGGCGCACACACCGTGCTGTCGTTCGGCGCTGACTGGCTCGGAACCTGGCTCTCGCCGGTGCGATACGGCACCAAGTACGGCGATTTCCGTGGCGGCGACCATCGCGGATTCATGATGCACGCAGAGTCGCGCATGTCCCTGACCGCAGCGGCGGCGGACAGATGGCTGACGGTCAACCCAGGATACGAGGGCGACCTCGCGATCAGCATCGCCAGTGTCATCGTCAAAGACCAGCTCGTGCCGGAAAACAACATCTCCGCATACACCGCCAACATCCCGGAAGGCGAACTCGAGAAGTGGGCGCCCGAATCGGTAGCCGACAGAGTTGGCGTCTCTGCCGAGCTCATCAAAGAAGCGGCGCACAAGTTCGCCGAGGACGGACCGAGCATCGCTTTCGGCGGTGGATCAGCCGGCGCCCAGACAAACGGCGCATTCAACCTCACCGCAATCTACGCGCTGAACATCCTTGCGGGGACGATCGGCAAAAAGGGCGGGGTTCAATTCAACCCGGCCGGAGCGCAAGGATTGCCGGATTCGGCCACCGGCGCATCATTCGAAACCTGGGAAAACGAACTCTCACACTGGCGTGCGGGCAACGTTAAGACCGTGATCACAAGGGGCGTTGATCTGGTCCACGGCCTGCCTCGTTCGGTGGATGTTGGCGGAGCGCTGGACAAAGTCGATAACGTCGTCGCTTTCACCGGCGTCCTGGACGAAAGTTCGGAACACGCCAACCTGATCCTCCCCGAAAACTCCTACCTTGAGGACTGGGGACTGGATGTGCCGGAACCGGCACCGGGTTACGAGGTCGTCGGCCTCCGTCAGCCCGTCGTCAATGCGCCGCTCGACGGCGAGACACGCGCCCGACTCTACGACAGCCGGAATTTCCTCGACACATTGCTGCTTGCGGCCGGATCACGGGTCTCCGTGGGCAGCGTCAAAGAGTTCGTGGAAGACACGGTCGCCGATCTTTACGCGGCCGGCCGCGGTTCCGTCACGGCGGGCGACTCCCGACTGTTCATGAACGGAGTGCTCCAGCGCGGCGGCTGGTGGGACGTGGGGGCAAGCGCTGCCACAGGCACCCCTTCCAGCATCCCGTCTCCTCTGGCTAACGCGGCAGGGCCGGGCATGTCCGAGCTGGACGACAGGGTGGAAGGCCACGTCTTCACGATCGTGCCTTTCGCTCACCAGTCGCTCCTTGACGGGCGGAACGCCTCAACGCCCTGGGCGCAGGCGACACCCGACCCGATCACCACGGTGGCATGGGCGACATGGGCGGAGATCAATTTCGACAAGGCTGAAGAGATGGGCATCAGCGAGGGTCAGTGGATCAAGGTCCGTACCACCGCTGGTGAGATCACCGTCCAGGCCTACCCGCACCCGGGCATTTCGCCCAACCTGATCGCCATCCCCGTTGGCCAGGGCCACAAAGAGGGAATCGGCGGTCGCTATGCTGAAGACCGCGGCGAGAATGTCCTCAACATTCTGGTCGACAAGAAAGAGTCAGAGACCGGCGCACTTGCATGGGCCGCCACGCGGGCCGTTGTGACCAAGGCCGGTGGGTCAAAGGAATTACCCAAGTTTGAGGGCGACGCCAGGGCGATAATACGTCCCGCCGAGCACGGGGTTCCGATCCTTATCGTCGAGCCGGGACAGTCCGCCCACGACGCCCAGGAACACAACCACGAGCTACACCTCCGATTCATCTCGAACGACGAGTAACTGAGGATTTCGTAACGTAAATGGTTACAGCTGCAGAGAGGGTCTCAAGCCACAAATGGGGCATGGCGGTCGATGTCGACCGGTGCACCGGCTGTCAGGCGTGCGTAATGGCATGCCAGACCGAAAACAACATCCCCCTCTCGACGGAAGACATATACAGGCAAAAGCGCACCTTCGCCTGGATCCGGATTGAACGCTACTGGTACGGCGACTTCCCGAATGTGAAGGCGCGCTTCATCCCGATCATGTGCCAGCACTGCGAGAACGCGCCGTGCGAGCCCGTGTGCCCGGTGTTCGCCACCTACCACAACACCGAGGGCATGAACGTCCAGATCTACAATCGCTGTGTCGGCACCCGGTACTGCGGCGCAGGTTGCCCTTACAACGTCCGGTTCTTCAACTACTGGGAGCCCGTCTGGCCGTCTACCCTCCGCAACCAGTTGAACCCCGATGTCACCATCCGAAGCCGCGGAATCATGGAGAAGTGCAGCTTCTGCGTGCAGCGGATTCGCCGTGGAGTGAGGGAAGCAGCCCAGGAAGATCGGGACCTCGTGGACGGCGAGATTCAAACGGCATGCACGGACGCCTGTCCGACCAACGCCCTTGTATTTGGCGACTTCAATGACGACAACAGTCGTGTCTCGATCATGAGCCACGACGACCGGAAGTACACGCATCTGGACTCCCTGAATACCGAACCCAACGTCGTGTATCTGGCGCAGATCGACGCTACCGGAGGAGCAATCGGTGAGCACGAGTAGCCTCATAACGGACGGACACGACGACCGACCGTCCAACATAGACGCTACGGCCAAGTTCGCCGGCGAAGGCAGGACTGTGGCGAGCAGCGGTCTGAAGCTGTTCATGTGGATCCTAGCCGCGGCGGCGGCCCTCGGCATCGTCGGAATCATCGTCCGGTTCATCGACGACGGTGGCCGTGAAGAGTGGGGTTACTACGCCGCCACCCTGGCGTTCATGCTGACGATGTTCGGCGGAGCCCCCATGATCGCTATCGCTCCCACCATCGCCAAGGCCAACTGGGCACGCCCGGCGGCACGCATCGGATCGCTGGCCAGCATTGCCACCGCGATTACGGCGCTGCTGCTGATTCCTCTGATGTTCAAGCTCCCGGCGTTGACTGAGTTTTCTGACGTACTCGGAGACGATGTGCGCCGCAGGTCGATCTGGTTCGACTCGCCGATCTACGCCCCGCACTTCTGGAACCCGCTTATCCTGGCAACGTTGGCGGTGGTTGGTCTCGCCATGGCCTACGTGATGGCCATTCCGGACTTTGCGGCGATCCGAGATCACGGTACCGGCTGGAAACAGCGTTGGGCCAGGAATCTGGCCCGTGGCTTCCACGGCCGTCCACAGCAGTGGGAATGGTTGATGATGCGCATCGGCATCACCGGCGCCCTCTACTTCGCCATGCTGTTGTACGTGAACTTCACGTTCTCGATCGATCTGGCAGTCAGTCTGGTGCCGGGCTGGAAGGATGCCATCTTCCCCTTCTATCACACGCTTGGATCGTTCCAAGCGGGGCTCTCGTTCACGATCCTGGGGATCTGGGCCGCCCGGCGCTGGGGCGGGGTCAGCAAATACGTCGGCCACGAACAGATGTGGTCGCTCGGTAAGCTGCTCCTCGCAACGACCTTGCTGTGGTTCTACTTCTTCTACTCCAGCTTCATCGTTTTCTGGTACGGCAGGTCACAGGCGGACTCTTCGACCATCGAACTGCTGGTGTCCGGTCCGTATGTATACCTTTTCGCTGCGGTCTTCCTTTTCGCCTTCATCGCCCCCTGGTGGGTGATGATCTGGAACAAGGTCAGGGACAGTGTGTGGGGGCCGCCGATTGCTGCGGTGCTCGTCCTTTTTGGCCTGTTCATGGACCGGGTACGGATCTACGTCGCTTCGTGGAGCGCCACTCCCGACGATCTGGAACTCGCTACGACCGGCATCCTGGAAAAGATGCCGCCGACCCAGTGGCCAGATGTGTTTGACGTGTTCATCATGGCCGGCCTGCCAGCGCTTGGCCTGCTCGGCATACTGCTGGCGACCAGGCTGGTCCCGGTGATTTCTCTCTGGGAGATTCAGCAATCCCGCTTGATAACCAAACCGGTCCGGTATCTGCGGACCCGCGTACTGCTGGTGGGTAAACCCGACTAATGCAACAGCGACGAATCCTCGACGAAGTAACAATTAACCGCGAGCTTCTGCGCGGGAATTTGGCGACGCCCAAGTGGTGGCTGCCGACGGTTCTCGGGCTTCTCGTGGTCGTGATCTTCGGCTTCACGCTGATGGGCATCATGTTCAACCGTGGCCTTGGCGTCACAGGGCTGAGCAGGCCCGTCTACTGGGGTCTGTTCATCACCACCTTCGTGTTCTGGGTTGGCATCAGCCACGCCGGGATCATGATCTCGGCAATCCTCCGGCTCACGCAGGCGGAGTGGCGCAGGCCTGTCACGCGTGCTGCGGAGCTCCTCACGGTGTTCTCGCTACTGACGGCGCTGTTCTTCCCACTGATCCACGCCGGGCGTCCTTGGAGAATCTTCTACTGGATCACGCCGTTCGACTTCGCGCGCGGCATCTTCCCAAACGCCCGTTCGCCTTTGATATGGGACCCGTTTGCGATCGGCACCTACCTCACCGGTAGCACGCTTTTCCTGTACGTTGCGCTCCTGCCAGATCTTGGCGTGTTGCGTGACAGGACGACCGGTTGGAAACACTCCTTCTACACAGTTGCATCGCTGGGCTGGCGCGGTAACCCGCGGCAGTGGCGGCTCCAGACGGTTGCGGGCATCCTGCTCTCGGCTCTGATGCTCCCGATCTTCGTATCGGTCCACAGCATAGTGTCGTGGGACTTTGCCGTGACGCCTTCCGTCGAGGGCTGGCACTCTACGATCTTCGCCCCCTACTTCGTTATCGGCGCAGTTCACTCAGGTGTATCGGCCGTTGTGACGATGATGGCGCTCATGCGCTGGCTCTGGGGCTGGGACAACTACATCAGGCCGGAACACTTCGACGCGCTGGCAAGATTGCTCATCGTCGTGGCGCTGGGCTGGATGGGTTTCACATTCGCCGAGTTGATCTTCGGGGTGTACAGCCTTGAGGCGCCGGAGCGTGCGCTTCGTGAAATGCAGATGTTCACGTGGCCGTG
The DNA here is from genome assembly GCA_002730555.1 of Chloroflexota bacterium. Lineage (GTDB taxonomy): Bacteria > Chloroflexota > Dehalococcoidia > Lucifugimonadales > Lucifugimonadaceae. The sequence continues at coordinate 3,608 of PCAM01000007.1, read as the reverse complement.
GAACCTTCTTTTCATAATCTTCTTCTTGACGGCCTTCGCTATACCGGTACCGCTCTGGTTCTTCAAACGTGTCCGGAACAACATCGCGTTGATGTTCTGGACGTCCATCCTGGTGAACATCGGGATGTGGCTTGAGCGTTTCTTGATCATCGTTCCGGGACTCTCGAGAAAACAGCCGTTTGTATTCACGTGGGACACGTATCAGGTCAGCCCCTTAGAGTGGGGTCTCCTGCTGTGGTCGTTCGCATGGGTGCTGATGTTGATGCTGTTGTTCTCCAAGTTCTTCCCGTTAATACCGCTCTTCGAGACCAAAGAAAGCCAGGTGTTCACGACCGACGTCACGATCGGACGTGTGACCATCCCGGCTGTAGTCAGGGAATTGGATTAGGTAACGTACCATGGCAGCTTCAAACAGCGTTCTAGGGCTGTACGACAACCCTGATGCAGGCGCCAACGCCATGGACGGACTACAGTCCGCCGGGTTTGCGCTTGGAACCTTCGACGTGCTCACCGGCACGCCGTACCCGGAGGGCGCGTTCGGCGAACACGTCCCCCAGCACAGGCTCTTCCGCTTTCCGTTCTTCGGGGCGCTGGTCGGCCTGACCCTGGCCATTCTGTTCACGGCGGGCACGCAACTCGCCTACCCGGTGGTCACGGGTGGCAAGCCGATCCTGGCGGTATTCGCCATGCTGATCATCGCTTACGAATTGACCATGCTTGGCGCGGTCGTAGCGACCGTAGTTGGAATCATCTTCGAGTCACGACTGCCGAACCTGAACCTCGGTGCGTACGACGCACGAATTACCGAGGGCTACATCGGTGTTGTCGTCGAATGTGAGGGCGACCGGGTTGAAGACGCACGCGAAGTGCTGCAAACAGCCGGCGCCTTGGAGATCAAAACGGCTTGAATCTTCGAACCACAAACATCTCGAGCAACTTTCGATCCCGCCTTGCGGGCCGTAGCCTGCTGATCGCGTTCGCATCAGTCGCCATACTGGCGGTCGCATGTGTCCAAGAAAGCGGCACGTACCCCATCGAGACCTTCACGGAGATGCACTACGCGCAGTCGTACCGCTCTCAGGAGATCCCACGTCTCGGAGGCGTCGAGTCGGCTGTGGCGTACGACGGCCAGGGCAACGCCCAGGACATGTTGAACGTACTGCCCACCAAACAGACACACCCGTACGATGCAGGAGCCGGCGCCGAGCTGTACCGGGTTAACTGCGCCGTGTGCCACGGCGTGACAGGCGGCGGCGACGGACCCGCAGCGGCCCACATCACTTCCCCCAACTCCGCCTATGCCGACGACAACGGCGTCGCTTACGCGCCGCCACCGAACCTGGTGGAGGCACGGAACCGTTTCAACGAGGACGCCATGTTCGGCCTCGTGACCAACGGAATACTGGTGATGCCCAGGTTCGGTCCCCTCCTATCGGAAGCTGAACGCTGGGACATCGTGCGATACATCTTTGACACCTCCGCGGCCGGACTGGCCCCGTAACCTCCGGCGGGGTGCTAAATCGCGCCTCACGCCCCGCGTTTCGGAACCCATTTTGTGGCGATACCATGGAGGCATGGGAACCGCCACGGAAATAACCAGCCTCTCGGAGCACGGTGCCGGGGAGCGGTGAGCAAATTGAGCTACACCGTCATAATCCGCGCCATCACCACAACCGCCCTTCTGCTGGCGGCGATGTCCCCCATGTTCCGCCAAGCATCGGTGCACGCCCAGTCCAACGCCGATACCGACGCCACCCCCGCTATCACCATCGGCCCCGATCAGGATCGTGAGTTCGAGAAGCGCGCACAGAGCCTCGAGAAGCAACTGATCTGCCCGATATGTCCCGGAGAGACGCTCGACCAGTCCTTCGTCCAGATCAGCCAGGACATGAAGCGCATCCTCCGGGAGAAACTTCGCGACGGCCAGGACGAAGGCCAGATCAAGGACTTCTTTGCAGACCGCTATGGCCCGGGCATCCTGGCGGCCCCGCCCCGCAGCGGCTTCAACCTGGTGATCTGGGTTGTTCCTCCGATAGGCGTCGCGATCGGCATTGTGGGGCTGTTCCTGGTCATGCGGCAGATGCGGCGCGACGACGCTTCTCCCGTCGCGACGGGCGTCGGCGAGCGTGCGACGGAAACCGATCTAACGAACTACTTGGCGGAGGTGGACCGTGACCTGGCGCTGGGAGAGGCCGGAGATCAGATGGACCTGACCCCCGATAACGACATCGATCAGCCCGGCGAGAGGAGCGGCGAGAACTAGATGGCAGATCTCGGCACGATGACTCTGCTGCTGGCGTTGGCGCTAGCGCTATATGCGGGGATCGGCTCCGTGGCCGGCGCAAGGCTGGGCTCGGGCGATCTCATCATGAGCGCGCGCCGCAGCTCCTACATGTCCGGAATCGCGCTGGCCGTGGCAACCGGCGCGCTGGTCTACGCCTTCGTCACGCACGACTTCTCGATCGAGTACGTCCGGGGCCACAGCGATCGGGCGCAGAGCCAGGCGCTCACGTGGGTCGCCATGTACGCCGGCAACGAGGGCTCGCTCCTCTACATCACAGCCATCTTCACGATCATGGCGATGGCCGCCATCTACGCATCGCCCCGCCGTCTTGAGCCGTCCCGACCGTACATCATCGCTATCTTGATGGGAATGAGCATCTTCTTCATCGCCGTTCTGTTGACTCTTGCGGACCCCTTTGCTCCAACCGCTGTAGAGGACGACCGCGGCATCGGCGTCAATCCGCTTCTCCGCCACCCGGGCATGTTCATTCATCCACCGCTCCAGATGGCCGGCCTTGTGGGGGTGGCCATACCGTTCGCGTTTGTCGCCGGGGCCATGATCGCCGGGCAGACCAGAGATCAGTGGCTGGACGCCGCCCGGGTCAGCGCCATCGTGGTCTGGGCCGTGCTGAGCGCTGGCCTGTTGATAGGTGCGTGGTGGGCGTACACGATACTGGGCTGGGGCGGCTACTGGAGTTGGGACCCGATCGAGAACGTGGCGGTCATGCCGTGGTTGGTGCTCACCGCCTTCATACACTCCGTCATGGTCCAGAAGCGTCGCGGCATGTTCCGGATGTGGAACGTCGCACTGCTGTCGATGGCGTTCGTGCTGGCCCAGTTCGGGCTGTTCATAAACCGCGGCGGCCCCGTCGTATCCGTCCACTCGTTCGGAGCGTCCACCATCGGCGGCGTGTTCCTGGGCTTCATGCTGTTCAGCCTGGTATTTGCGCTCGCCGTCTTCCTGTGGCGCTCGCCTTTCCTCAAGAGCGACAGGCCGCTCGAATCGTTCCTGTCACGCGAGGCCAGTTTCCTTGTGAACAACTTCCTGTTTCTCGGGGTGACATTCGTCACGCTCTGGGGGCTGCTGTTCCCGTTGTTCTCCGAGTTTGCCAACGACGAGACGGTCACCGTATCCGCCCCCTGGTTCAACCAGATAAACGGCCCGCTCCTACTTGCCATCGTCATCCTCATGGGCATCGGCCCCCTCCTGCCGTGGCGCAGGACCACGATGTCGAGCGCGCAGCGCTGGCTCAGCATCCCGATCGCCGTGGCCGCCGCACCCACCAGGACCAGGCCCAGATAGCCCGCGAGGAGGTGGCCTGGAT
>PCAM01000006.1 GCA_002730555.1 Chloroflexota bacterium | reverse complement strand
CGCCACCGTGACGGTGAACGGAACCGCCGGGACCGTGACGGTGGAGTGGGCGGAGAGGCGAGTTCGGAACGGCGGATCCGGCATCCGCCGCACTACCCCTCACCTTTCATGTACGTAGGCTCTCCCACGAGAGGATAGAGGGCAAGTAACCAACGACAGCACTATGCGCGAACGACAGCACCTTGGGCTTTCGAAGGATCGGGTCGTACCACCACGCGTTTAATTCCAGGGACGGATTTCGATCCGCCCATGCACCCCAAGCCCCAGCCCACTCCCGACCGGGAGAGAGGGATGCCGATCACGCCCATCAGCACCAACACCGTAAGGGCGGCCGACTATCCGTCCTGGGGCCGATACCAATCGACCCCTACGCCCGTGGCACGCTGCACTATCCAACTTTCGGCATAACCTCGTTCTTCAACAGCGACATCGACCCGTGCCAGGCTTCGTACGGTTCCCATTCGTGGCCCATCGCCAGCAGGGTCCCGAAATCGCCGATCTCGCCGATCAAGTCGTTCAGCTTCTGAGCGACTTCATCTACGCTTCCAACAATGAAGACGTTGTCGATCAGGTACTCGACGGTGACCTCTGAATCGGCCATCTCAGGGTCGTTCTTCATGATACCCAGCACCCCGTCCTTGGCCAGCAACCGCAAGAAGTAGTCTTTGAAGTCCCGGCCAAGGATGCCGTTCAGGGCGATTTCGCGGGCTTCGGCCGTCGTCTCGGCGACGAACACCTCGCGGGCAACACGCCACTCGGAGAGCCGGGGAGCCAGCCCGCCTTCGCGAGCGCCCTGTTCGATAGCTTCGCGGTGCGTTTTGAGTAGGATGGGCGGCGTCAGGTTGATGCTCATCGGAATCCATCCCCGATTGCCCGCCATCTTGAGCGTGGACGAGTACGGGCTCACGCCTGCGACGCCGATCGGTGGGTGTGGATCCTGGTAAGGACGCATGTGCGTCCGCAGCCCGATGTCATCCTGCGGTTCGGGGACCCTGAACTTCCACCACTCCGTCTCCCAGACGCCTGGCTGCGGATCGTCCCAGAGCTTCAAAATCGTCTCGATGGCGGCCGCCGTGTAGGCCCGGTTGTTCAGCGCCGGATTTTCGCCGCCATAGTCGAACACCTCCGTATCGCCGTCAAAGCTGCCGATCCCGACGCCCCAGTTGAAGCGCCCTTCCGCCATGTGGTCCAGCTGAGCGATGCGCTGCGAAAGTACGAAGGGGTTGTGGTTCGGCATGCAGGTCACGCCGGTGCCCAACCGGATGTTCCTGGTGAGTGCCAGCGCCTGCGCGATGAACAACTCGGGAGATGGGATGTTTTCCCACTCCGCCGTGAAATGCTCTCCGATCCAGGCCTCGGAGTACCCGAGTTCGTCCAGCTTGACGATCTGATCTAGGTCGGATTTGAGCGTCTCCGTCAGGTTCGAGCCCGGCGGGTGGAGCGGCATCGTGAAAAACCCGAGGTCCATCGTTTTCTCCCGGAGTATCTGGGAATGGCGTTTATTGTGGGCCGGGATGCAACCGGCCAGCGTCGTATCAAGAAGTCCGCGCCAGCGTAACGGCGTGGGGGTAGGGCAGCAAGCACGTGGACGACGTGTGACACGGATATGGCTTAACGTCTGGCGTGGTAATTTATGCCGTCCGACTTAGCGACCCNGCGGGAACAGCCTACGCACTTGAGAGGTCCGTAATGGCGCAGACNGCCAAAGCCACAGTGTTTGAAGATAACGACCGGGTTCGGGTGACCGAATGGNGATTCGCTCCGGGNACAGGGACCGGAAGCCACGTCCATGAGCTGGACTACACCGTGGTTCCNCTCTCCACCGGNACCCTAGTGNTCGTGTCCGCAGATGGCGAGGNCGANAACGACCTNGTTCACGGGCGGCCCTATTTCCGACGGGCGGGCGCGGNGCACAACGTGGTTAACCGNAGCGATGACGAGATANCGTTTNTGGAAATAGAGGTCAAGTAACGCCGAGCGAGATCGCCGGACCCGGNAAACTCAGCAATTTACCGATGGAAGACGGGAGACCCCTTTGCACCACGCNATAAACCATGTGCANCTCCGCTCAAACGACGCCGAGGCNTCCGCCGCCTGGTANACNGAGCACTTCGGCGCAAANCTCCTGTCGTCNCGCGAGGTGATGCCCGGAACCATCACGATAACGATGGACACAGGCAGCCCGGTACGGCTCAATATTTCNTCGCAGCGCGCCGGTGAATCACAGGAGCGCGCCGTTCCGAAGATCAACCGGCTTGGTCTGGAGCACTACGGCTTTGAGACGGACGATATCGCGGCGGATATCGCGCACTTTGAGGGCGCCGGTACCCGGGTGGTGATGCCGATTACTGACGTGGGGAGCGGGTCAAAGATCGCCTACATCGAAGGCCCGGACGACGTGGTGATCGAGCTGGTGCAGCGGGGTAACTGACCTCTCAGCGGGTGATGTCGTAGGGGCCGTATGGCAAATACGCCCGCCGCGCCCCGAGGCGACCGCGAGCACCCTGAGGCTCACAGAGGGTTGGGCTTACAACAACGCGCTTGGCCCCATGGGCGGGATGCAATCCGCCAATGCACCTCTCATCCCAACCCTCTCCCGACCGAGAGGGGGTACGTGATCGCCCCTAATCGAAGGTGATCACCATCTTGCCGCTGGTCTGTTTGTCGAAGTATTCGTACGCCTCAACGGTGTCCTCTATGTTGACCCGGCGTTCGATCAGTGATGCCATTGGGATGTTGTGGTCTGCAATGAAGTTGGCACAATCTTCCATGCCGAATTTGCTCACGGTCCACGACCCGTAAAGCGTCAGGTGGCGGTGGATGATGTCCGGCGTGGCGTCGTACGTCGCATCACCGCGTTCGCCAACAAGCGCCGTACGGCCGAACACGCGGCACGCCTGCGCCGCCTGCTTGCGGGTCGGTCCGGCTCCGACCGCCTCAAGCGACGCGTGCGCGCCCTCGCCACCTGTCAGATCCAGGATCGCCTCGACCGAGTCCACGTCAGAGGCGTTCACCGTCTCCCACGCACCGGCTTTCTTTGCAAGCGCAAGTCGGTCATCTGAAAGGTCCACCGCGATCACTCGGGCGCCCATCTCGGCGGCCAACATCGTGCCTGCAACGCCGACCGGTCCCTGCCCAAATATCGCAACGATGTCCCGTCCAGAGACCTGCATCTTCTCGAGCGCCAGCCACGCCGTGCTGGTCCCGCAGGCGATCATCGACCCCACGTCGTATTCAATAGCGTCCGGCATCGGCACAAGCGTCGATTCATCGACCACAACGTACTCGCCGTGCCCGCCGTGCGCGGAACCGCCGTAGTACTTGGTCCACGGCCCCCTGTTTGAGCAGAGCTGTTGGTAGCCCTCTCGGCAGAACCGGCAATTCCCGCAGCCCACGTAGTGGTGGATCATCGCCCGGTCGCCGATCTTTGCCTTGTTGGCGCCTAGACCGAGAGCTACGACCTCGCCACACGGCTCATGCCCGGGCCGGTTTGTTGTATTGATCTCGGCCGCCGGAGAACGGTAGGCGTGAAGATCGCTTCCGCACATGCCCGATGCACGTACCTTGAGCAGGACCTCGTTCGATTCCGGCTCAACGTCCGGGAAGTCGGTGACTTCAAGCTTGCGGTCGCCGAGGAAGCGTGCGCCTCTCATGGGGTGACTCCGTTGCGCTGGAGGTGTTGGGCATACGTTAGGATGCGGGCAGCGGGAGTATACGTTGGTGAGGCCCGAGATCCGACACCGACTTCGAGACGAATACCGATATGATTTGACGTGTGATCGCGCCACACCCGGAACGGAGCACCCTTTGACCGAGCAGCTTTACAACACGGACGCCTATCTGCGCGAGTGCGAGGCGGTCGTCACTGAGGTAACCAAGGCCGGCGTGATCCTTGACCAAACGGTCTTCTACGCAGGCGGGGGGGGGCAACCGAACGACACCGGCGTGATGGTGACCGGAGGCGGCACCGACATCGAAGTGAGCAAAGTGTCCGGCCGTGGCGGAGTTATCGTGCACACGGTTCCCGAGGGCAGCCTGTCGGCAGGGGACGCTGTGACCTGCCGAATCAACTGGGAGACACGCCACCAGTTGATGCGCACCCACACAGCGCTCCACATCCTTTGTGGCGTCGTATGGCGGGACTACGGGGCGCAGGTGACCGGCGGGAACATGACCCCGCTTAAGGGGCGCATGGACTTCGAGTTCGAGAACATGAGCGCAGAACTCACGGAAGAGATCGAAAACGCCATTAACAAAGAGGTGATGGCGGACCGAAGCATCGAGGTCACGATCCTGCCGCGTGCCGAAGCGTTCGCCATACCGGACTTGATCCGTACCAAGATCAATCTGCTCCCCGAGGGAATCGAGCAAGTGCGGACCGTCAACATCAACGGGCTGGACCTCCAGGCTGATGGCGGCACACATGTCGCTTCAACAGCCGAGGTCGGGCAAATAAAGATCGTCGGGCACCAGAGTAAGGGCAGAATCAACAAACGAATCCGCATAGAAGTGACCGACTAGGCGTACACTTGGCCGCCGAACACCGCACCGCTGTAATAAATCCCAGGCCGAAGAAACCCACAGGAACCTAAGGACCGCCACGGAATGACAACCACGTTTAGCTACTCAGGTCGATTCTCCAAAGACTCGGTCGAAACGGCAGTCGCCCATCCCGCCCACGCGAAGTACGACTTCGGGACCGCGTACCCGCCGCCCGAGACGGCGCCGCTGAATGAACTGGTGGAGGGTTTGATCGCCGGGTTGAAGCGTGAAGGCCATGACCTCGTTTACTACCCGGACTCCAACGGAAACCTGGCGCTTCGCGAGTTCACGGCAAAGAAACTGGAAGCTGACCGCGGGTTCTCCGTGGACCCGGAAGACGTGTTTATCTGCGCCGGCTCCGGCGAAGCGAACTACGGCCTGATCCTGGCGTTGACCGACCCCGGGTGCACCGTCGTCACGGAGCGATTCGTGTACAGCGGAACCTTGGGCCAGCTTCGTAACGCCGGATGCACCGTCGTTGGATCGCCAATCGACGACGACGGTCTTATCCCGGAGGCGCTGGAAGAGCTGTTCACCAGCCTCACCGCGGCGGGCAACAAGCCCCGCCTTCTCTACACAATCCCGGAGCACCAGAACCCGACCGGTTCGACCCTCCCGACCGGGCGCCGCAAGCAGATCATCGACATCTGCCACAACCACGGTATTCCGATCATCGAAGACGACTGCTACGTCGACCTCCGCTTCCTCGGTGAGGCGCAGGAGTCGTTCAGGGCGCTGGACCAGACCGGCATGGTGTCCCACGTCGCTTCCTACTCGAAGCTCCTCCTCCCGGGCCTTCGTCTTGGCTACTTTGTGGCGACCAAAGAGGTCCGCGAACGGGCGATCGGTTTTCGCAGCTCCAGCACCGCCAACCACTTCACATCGCTGGCGGTCGAGGGCTTTCTGAAGGAGCACATGCAGGAGCACAAGGACAACCTGTCCGCCTCGCTGCACGCAAAGCGCAACGCCATGGTGTCGTCCTTCGGCGAGCACTTCGGCGGTACCGGCGCCAAGTTGAGCGAACCGGAGGGTGGCTGTTACACCTGGCTCGAAATGCCTCTGGGGACCGACATGACGACGCTCCGGGACAAGGCATTCGATGCCGGCGTCGGCTACCAGGCGGGCTCGATCTTTGCCCCCAACGGCGACGGCGAGAACTACGCCCGGCTGTGCTTCGGCTACGAGTCGCCCGAGAAAAACCGGGACGGCATGGCGCTCCTGGCTCAGATACTCGACGACAACGGCATGCTCAACGCCGCCGACTAGGTTCGGGACGAACCCAGCTTTGAATGACAACGCCGGGGCGGGTACGCCCGGGGAGTTTATTACCGAATGGCCACAACGTTCAGCTACGAAGGCAAATTCTCCACACGGTCCAAACAGACCGCCGTGTCACACCCGAGGCACGCGATTTACGACTTCGCAGTCGCCTACCCGCCGCCCGAGATCGTCCCTTTCGACGGACTTGTCGAGGGTCTCAGGAAAGGCCTTGAGCGCGAGGGACACGACCTTGTTTACTACACGGAGCGCAACGGCAACGAGGCGCTACGTGAGTTCACCGCCCAGAAGTTGTTGGACGACCGTGGCATCAGCACCACGCCGGACCAGGTGTTCATGACGGCGGGTTCAGGTGAGGCGAACTACGTCCTGATCAAGGCGCTGTCGGACCCCGGGGACACCGTGGTCACCGAACAATACGTCTACGTCGGCACGCTCAATCAGCTCAACAACCACGGCGTCAATGCGGTCGGCTCGCCGATCGACGACGACGGACTCATCCCCGAGGCGTTGGACGAGCTGTTTACCGATCTGACGGCGCAGGGCAAGAAGCCGAAGTTCCTGTACACGATCCCTGAGCACCAGAACCCGACCGGATCGACCACGCCGACCGAGCGCCGGAAGCAGATCATCGAGATCTGCCACAGGCACGAGATCCCGATCCTGGAAGACGACTGCTACGTCGACCTCCGGTTTGATGGCGAAGCGCAGGAGGCGTACGCTTCGCTGGACACCACCGGGATGGTGATGCACGTCGCCTCCTACTCCAAGCTGCTTGTGCCGGGACTCCGCCTGGGCTACTTCGTCGCCCCAGATGAGGTGACCAGCCGGGCCGTCGGCTTCCGCAGCTCCGGCACGGCGAACCACTTCGCATCGCTGGCGGTCGAAGGCTACCTGACGGACTACCTCCAGGACCACAAGGACGACCTCGCCGAGTCTCTCGGCCCAAAGGCCAACGCCATGGTGGCGTCGCTCGGCGAGAACTTCGGCGGGACCGGCGCCCGGTGGGCTACGCCCCAGGGCGGTTGCTACACCTGGCTAACGATGCCCGAAGGCACGCCGATGAGCGACCTTGTAGATGAGGCGTTTGACGCCGGAGTCGGCTACCTGCCGGGCTCCAACTTCGCCCCGAACGGCGACGGCCAGAACTGCGCCCGCCTGTGCTTTGCCTACGAAACCCCAGAAAAGAACCGGGACGGCATCGCCTGCCTGGCAGAGTTCCTGGACGGCAAGGGGCTAATGAAGTCGGCGCCCGCGGACTAAGGATTCCAGAAATATCTGGCTGCAACGCTGGCCGGTTGTTCACAACGGACAGCCCGCCGGTGTTTTCGCGTCTGGAATCGAAACCCGTTGGGGCGGCGCTTGCCCCGCCAGCCGCTGCGCAACGCGATCGATGGAGCCAAATGGCAAAGAGCGCGTTGTGGCGAACAACGACGCCCGGTGCGAACAAACCGCGCCCTGAGGCTCTCGAAGGGCCGGATCGTACACCAACGCGCTTGCGAACCGCCGCCTGCCGGCGATCCCTTTCACCCAACCCTCTCCCGAGCGGGAGAGAGGGACGCAGGTCAACACCGCAGGGGCATGGAGCGGCGCGCTTGCTCCGTGCTCCCTCACCCTTCCGGCGGGCGAAAGGACAGGCTCCCACGTAACTCAGTTTCGCTGCATACCTCGTCGGTGGTCGTTCGCGATCTTCTTCAGCAGCGCCGCCTCAAACCGGGCGGAAGAGTCGTCTACCGCAGGCGTGGCCAGGCTTAAGCGTTCGTTCAGAGTCTTGGCCTCCAACACCCTTTGAGCTGAGGTGGGTCGGTCCGCTAGCAGCGTCCCCATCCGGTACCCCAGGTCTCCCGGGTCGTCCGGCATATCGGGGTTCGCGCGCCACTCGCCCCGGAACTGCATGAGCATCGCCCGGGCGAACCGGGCCGTTGCATTCCGAGCCCTGTGCAGGAGGTCCGGGTCTATCTCTGCGATTTCCGGTTCGCCCATAGGCTCGATGTCCGCCATAAGGTAGGGGAGGGAACGGTCGAGATCGCCGATGCGGACACGTTGCTCGCCGTGCGCCGTCACCGGAATGACGTCAGCGCTCCGATCGCTGACCTCGCCTATTTTGGCGATGGTCCCGATCGCGCGCGGGGTCGCCTCGCCACCAACCTCTACACCGTCGCGTATCAGGGCGATCACAAACCGTCCATCCGCCAACATGCAGTCGTTGAGCATCTGCTTGTAGCGGGGTTCGAAGATGCGGAGTGGGAGCTTGTAACCCGGGAACAGAACAATGTTCAGGGGGAAGATCGGGAGTTTTGGCATCGGGTTGATTCTATCGCCGTCGTAAGCGACGCGGCTACGAATAAATCCCCGAAGGGCCGTGATAAACTCCGGCACCGATTTCAAGAGTATCAAACGGAGCACCAAAACCATGCCCGACGCCGTGTCCGACCAGGTCGCAGTGGCCCTTCCCGGCCTGATCGAATTACGTCGTGACCTCCACGAAAACCCTGAACTGGGGTTCTACGAAACCCGAACAGCGGGGATTATTGCGGGACGTTTGAACGCCGCAGGGATGAGCGTCAAGGCGGAGGTCGGTGGTACCGGCGTCGTTGGCGTGCTGGACACCGGCCGGCCGGGGCCGACGCTGATGATCCGGGCGGATATCGACGCGCTGCCCGTCACCGAGTTGAGCGAGCTTCCCTTCGCTTCCAGCAACGGCAATATGCACGCCTGCGGCCATGACGGCCACATTACGATGGCCGTCGGCGCGGCTGAACTGCTGGCGGGACGGGCCAGTGAGCTTTCCGGGAAGGTCGTTTTTGTATTCCAGCCTGCTGAAGAGTTCGTAGAGGGCGCAAAGGCGATGATCGCCGACGACGTGATGTCGGATAACTCGCCCGACCGCGTAATCGGCCTGCACCTCTGGAATCAGTACGACACCGGCTTTGTCGGCGTGAACGAAGCGACGGTGTTTGCCAGCGCCGACCAGTTCGAACTCACGATCACAGGCAAGGGCGGCCACGGGGCGCTGCCGCACACGGCCGTCGACCCGGTGGCGATAGCGGCGCAGGTGATTTCTGCGCTCCAGACGGTGGTTAGTCGGGAGATCGCTCCTAACGCAATGGGTGTGGTGACGTTCGGGCAGGTGATCGGCGGAACTGCGCCGAACGTGATAGCCGACTTCGTGACTATCAGGGGCACGATTCGTGCGTTTACCGCAGATATCCGCGAGCAGATTATTGCTGCCGTGGATCGGATAGCGAATGGCGTTGCAGAAACGATGCGTGGCGGAGCCGGATTCAAGTTGCTGAACGGCGCGCCACCGGTGGTGAACGACCCCGAGGTGGCGTCATGGGTGGCGAGCATCGCCGAGCGGGTGCCGGGCGTCGATGAAGTCGGACCGCATGAAGAGGTTCCGGTCGGCGACGATATGGCGGAGTTCATCAACCGCGCACCGGGGACTTACTTCCTTCTGGGCGCGGGTGATCCGGAACGGCCGCCGCACCACAACGCCCGATTCGTGTTTGACGAGGAGTGTTTACCGTTGGGGGTAGAAATATTCGCCCGGGCCGCGCTCGACTATCTGGGGAAATAAGGGAACCTGAAGCCGCTTATCAGACCCGGTTCAATCCGCTTCAGGGGAGAACAACTTGACGCGAATCTTTGACATCGCTGACCGCTACATCGACCGGCTCGCTGCGATGCAACCGGTCATCGCCACCTACTTCGGGGTACCCGGCCACGAGACGGAAATGCCGGACAACTCGCCCGCAGGTGACGCCGCGCAGGCGGAGCTTGATCGCTCGACGCTGACGGAACTGAGCAACGCCGAGTTGGAGGGTGAGCGGGACCGGATTGCCCGAGATGTGATGGTGGAGGAACTGGAAATCGGCCTTGAGGCGTACGACGCCGGTGAGCAGTACCGGGGTATGAATATCCTGCACAGCCCGTTCCAGAGCGCCCGTCAAATATTTGACCTGATGGCCCGGGACTCGAAAGAGGACTGGGACAACATCGCCGCCCGCATGTCCAGGGTCCCGGACGCGCTTGGCAGTTACCGGGAGACGCTGGAAGAGGGGGTTGGCAAAGGTCAGACCACGACGCGCCGGCAGGTGCTTGGCGTGATTGAGCAGGCGAAGGTGTACAGCGGAGCGGGTGGCAACCCGTCGTTTTTTGACGGGCTCGTTACAGCTTATGACGCAACCGATCTGGGCGATGGGGCGTTGAGGGAACGGTTGGCGAATGCGGCGGTTGACGCGTCAACCGCATTCGTTAATTTCGGGACCTTTTTGGCCGATGAACACATCGCCGTCACGCCGGACCGTGACGGTGTCGGGCGTGATAGGTATGAACTGAAAGGGCGGTCGTATCTGGGTGCGCAGATAGATTTCGAAGAGACGTACGCCTGGGGATGGGAGCAAGTGCGCTGGGCGGAGTCCGAGATGGCGATCACGGCCGACAAGATCGTCCCCGGCGGGAATTTCGCAGACGCCAAGAAACTGTTGGATGAGGACCCGGCACGTTCCATCGAAGGCGCAGAAGCGTTCAAGGCGTGGATGCAGGAGCTCCAGGACCGGACCATTGACGAACTGGACGGCACCCACTTCGACATCGCCGACCCGGTCAAGACGGTTGAGGTGATGATCGCCCCTCCGGGCGGGGCGCTTGCGATGTACTACACCGGCCCTTCTGAAGACTTCTCACGCTCCGGCCGCACCTGGTACCCGGTGCCGGAAGGCAAAGACCGATTCCCGCTCTGGGGCGAGGTGTCGATCGTCTACCACGAGGGCGTGCCAGGCCATCACTTCCAGATAGCGACCACGATCAGCCTTGGCGATCAACTCTCACGCTTCCAGAAGCTGGCGGCCGGGACATCTGGATATGTCGAGGGCTGGGGCCTGTACGCCGAGCGGTTGATGGGCGAGCTGGGCTACCTGGATAACCCGGACTACTACCTTGGTATGTTGGGCTCGCAGTTGTTCCGCTCTCAGCGGGTGGTCGTTGATATCGGGATGCACCTCGGGCTGCGAATCCCGGGCGACTCCAACTTCCACCCGGGAGAGGTGTGGACGCCGGACCTGGCACTGGCCTTCATGCAGCCGACCTCGCCGTTTGGGCCGCAGTTCATGGTGAGCGAGATCGACCGTTACCTCGGAATGCCCGGGCAGGCGATTTCGTACAAGGTCGGAGAGCGCTATTGGCTGGATGCGCGTGAGCGGGCGAAGTCTCGGGCCGGGGGAGGGTTTGATCTGAAGGCATGGCACAACCGGGCGCTGGACGTCGGGCCTATGGGGCTGTCCCAGATGCAACGTGAGATGTCCGGAGGGTGAGTTGAATGCGCTGAGGCGAAGGCGAGCGCCTGAGGCTCTCGAAGCCTGTACTGAGCTCGCCGAATGTGGGCCGGACCGTGAGGAAACGCGCTTGCGTACCGACCAGGAGGGGGGGACATAGGTGCTGCAAAACAAGTCTGATGCGTCATCCCGAGCGTAGCCGAGGAACCTTCACCGGGACGGAGTTCAGCAAATAGAAGTTGATATCGCTACGACTTTGAACCTCCTTCACCCTTCCGATCGCGGATGTCGCCTCAACCAGTGACGGCAACGCGAGAATCTCATTTGGTAACAGCGGTCGTATTATAGGTTTGAAATAATCCGCAGACCTGATGCCGACGTGAGGCCTGTTCTGGCGCTTTCGTAACCCGTATTCGAGGCTATTTCTCTTGCAGTGTCCCGTAGATGGATCCGAACTCCGACACGCCAAACTTCGCGGTCTGGAGATAGATCGCTGCCCGGAATGCGACGGCGAATTCCTGGACCACCATGAACTCGGGGAACTAGAAGACCAGGTGTTCGACCACGACATCCCGAAGGGCACGATCTATTTCGGGGACCACGAGGTTGAGCAACCCTGCCCCCACTGCGGCAAAAATATGCTGCGCTTCAGGTATCGAGGCTGGCCGCTTGAGGTCGAGCGTTGCCCGGACGAAGAGGGTTACTGGTTGGACAAGGGCGAAGAGAAGCACATCCGTGACTACATGAAGGAACGAAAGTCCCGGCTCTCCCGGTCTGGCACCGCAGAGGCCAGTTTCGACCGCTGGCGTCAAGGCGCAAGCGGGGGGATCTTCCAGAAGATAAAGAACATCTTCAGATAAGGCACTGCCAAGGCTTCGTGGTAACTCAGGCGCCCACGCCGTAGGGGCGGATTGGTATCCGCCCAGGGGTCACCATCACAACGTTCCTGCGTGAAGGCTCGACGCCACCAAACCACCGTACGGGCGGCGCTAGCTCCGCCCGTTTGTGCAATCACGGTCTTGTTCGTGTCAGAACGCGCTCGTCTCGTGCCGCTCATTGAGCGGCACCCCCTTAACCTGCGCCCTCTTCCGACCGAGAGAGGGGAATTCCGCGAGTCGCCCAGAACTTCCCTCCCCACTTCAAACCTAACCGGTATCACCGCTCCGTAGGTTTGCAGACGCGTCCGCTTCTATAATCCTCGTGTGTCGGCGAGCCGATCGTGGTGTATCTGATCACTACAGCAGCCGCTACCGGAGGGCGTATTGCGAAACCTGTTCGGGAACCCGTCTGATGGATCTTTCCTGGCGTGGGTGGCCGATGAAGGCATCTGGGCCGGGCTGATCGCGCTCGCCGCCGTCATCGTCTGGTTCATCCTCCGCATCTACCTCCACCGGCTCCTTGAGTCTGGCGCCGCAGCGCTTGAAGAGCAGGGGATGGGGCACGTGGACGACCGCGTGCGGTCGTTCGTCCTGTTCCTGAGCGAAGGCCCCATGTTGTTGATCCTGGTGGGGTTGCCGTTCGGCCTATGGATCGCCGCGGTGCTCGACCAGAACGTGTCGCCGATCTGGGACGCAATCGGCAACGGCTTCGTTTCGATCGGCAACGACATCCGGCCGCATATCGTCCCGATCTTCGTGATATGGGCCGTCGCATATGTCGCAATTCGGATGTTGAAACGATTGATCCCGGTGGCGATGGGGCGCCTGGTGTTGACCGAGGGCGAAGACCCGGGACTCCCAAACTCCTCAAGCGACCGTGCCCAGGAGCTTCGGGCGCAGACGCTTTCAGGCGTCATCACCTACGTTCTGACCATCCTGGTCTGGGCCGTCGCCATCTTCTCCGTACTCTCAGAAATCGGCGTGCCGATCGGCCCGATGATCGCCGGTTTCGGTATCGCCGGCATAGCCGTCGGGTTTGGAGCGCAGTCGATGGTCAAAGATATGATCGCCGGTTTCTTCATCGTCGCCGAAAACCAGTACCGCACCGGCGACGTCATCTCCATCGCCGGTATCGCCGGGTCCGTGGAGAGCATCAATCTGCGCCGGACCGTGCTTCGAGACCTGGACGGTAAGGTCCATGTGGTGCCGAACGGCGAGATCAGCGTGGCCTCCAACTACACGAAGTTCTGGTCCCGCATCAATCTGAACGTGGGTGTCGCCTACAAAGAGAATATGGACCACGTATTCGACATCCTGAACGAGATTGGGATGGAGCTGTCCGGAGAGGACTACTGGGCGGAGAAGATCATCGACCCGCCGCAGGTCTTGCGGCTGGACTCGTTCGACGATTCGCAGATCACCATCAAGATGCTCGGCGTCTGCCGGCCCCTCACACAGTGGGAGATCGCCGGCGAGTTGCGCAAGCGGATCAAGGACCGGTTCGACGAAGAGGGCATCGAAATACCGTTCCCGCATCAGACCATCTACTGGGGCGTCGGTGCGCACCCGTCAAAAGGCAACCAGGGTGACGAAGACGTTCACGCCGATGCCGAATCGCTGAACGATCTGGAGATGCCTGAAGAGGCTCGCCGGGAGGCGCTCCGGGAATCGGCGCTGACTGCAGAAACGGAACGTCGGAGTCGCCCCAACCCGCGCTCCCTGGAGCGTCTGACGGAGCTGGACGACATATCGCGCCAGATCAGGCAACGGTCACGACCGGCGTTTCTGAATGAAGAAGACGAAGACGAGCATCGGCCCAATCCTCGCTCGACCGAGCGCATGGCGGAGCTGGACCAGATGGCGCGCGAACAGGCTTTGCGTCGCCGAAAAATTGACCCGGACGAAGTCGCCAGGGACGATGGCTAGGGGTAACGCTCCCGGTCTCCAGGCACATGTGATCTGAACGTCGTCGTGATCCGATATTACCCCAACCGATTTGCCGATTAGCCTAAGATCCCAGCGCCCACATTCCCGTGCAGTGCGGCTCCGGCGATCGTGTTTCACGCGCCCTCACGATTTCCTCATACACACGTCCATAGAATGCTCGAATCGTTCGTAGATCGGCCCGCTTGCGCGTCTACGTGAACAACTTTCTGGGGATGCCATGGCGCACCGCACCTGTACATGTATGTGTCGATGTCGATTCTGTCGATGTCGATCTTGACCTTCAGGACGGACGCACCCTTTCTCTCCCCGGTGCGTCCCTTTTTACCCGGCCTGGCCTTCTCCGCCATGGCCGGTGTTTTTATTTATCTGGGAGACCGGGCGATTGATAGCGCGTACGTGGACGGCCTGCTGGTCGCTCTCCTCTTAGGCATCGTTATCAAGAACTTGGCGCCGTCCGCTGAATGGCACAAAACGGGCGCCAGGTACACCGGCAGGAACGTCCTAGAGTTCGCCGTGATGATTCTCGGAGCGAGCGTGTTCCTGCCTGATATCACGAAGTCGGGAACGGGGCTGTTTGCGCTGATCCTCACCGGCGTGCTCGGCAGCATGGGGCTCGCCTATCTCGTTGGCCACGTAGCTCTGGGCCTAAACCGGAAACTGGCGATCCTTGTCGGCGTCGGGAATTCGATCTGCGGTAATTCCGCGGTTGCTGTGATGGCGCCGGTGATCAACGCCCGACCATCCGACGTTGCCGCTGCGATCGGGATAAGTGCAATCCTTGGCGCAACGCAGATCTTGCTGTTGCAGTTCTTGGCGCCGATATTCGGATTGAGCGACTACCACTATGGCATCGTCGCCGGGATGGCTGTCTACGCCATGGCACAGGTGTACTCAGCATCGGCCCTGGTCAGCCAGACCTCTGCATCGGTGGCGATCGTCGTCAAATTGACCCGGGTGTTGATGCTTTCACCGATGGTTATAGCTGCGCAGATCATTCAGAAAAGGCATGCCTCCAACGGCGTTGTGCGAGAAACCCCGGAAATTTCAGAGGGCGCCCGCGACTTGCCCTGGCACCGGCCTACGGCCGCGTTTTTCATCACGCGCTGGACACCCTGGTTCGTCCTCGGATTCATCATCCTTTCAACTCTTCGATCCAGTGGCTTCATCGGTGAAGAGCTTGGCGGGCAAGTGCGTGATATCTCCAAACTGCTATTTATCGTGGCGATGGTCGGCATCGGGCTGGGCGTCGATCTTCGATCGATCGTCAGCGTCGGTCCGAGGGTAGCTTTGACGATCGCGACGGTAATCGCGTTCATGATCACCTTGAGCATCATCGCTGGCTCGTTCCTTGATGCGGCATAGGGACGACACGTAGACCCGCTTTGCCGAAACGGGACGTGACCCGGCAATACACACCGTCCCACCGCCGCATGAGCTCCCGATAGAATGGAGCCCTTTACTCCCGTGTCGGGATTACCGGGCGCCCCCGGTTTACCGGCCCGGCAGACCCGATCGATAAGAAGAACCCGCCGGAGGCCGAGCGCTAGCCCGCAAACATGACAAGTTCACGTTCAATGCCGCGAAGCACGGATGAGATACGCGAAGTCTTCCTGAAGTATTTCGAGGGGCAGGACCACCTGCGCATGCCCGCGGCGTCTCTGATCCCGGCGGGCGACCCCACGCTGCTGCTGACGAACTCCGGCATGGCCCAATTCAAGGCCTATTTCGCAGGGGAATCGGCCCCGCCTCACCCACGGCTGACAACATCGCAGAAGAGCTTTCGGACCACCGATATCGATGAGGTCGGAGATGCCACGCACCTGACCTTGTTCGAGATGCTCGGCAACTTCAGCTTCGGCGATTACTTCAAGAAGGAAGCCTGCGAGTGGTCGCTGGACCTGATGGTGAACCACCTCGGTTTTGACCGTGACCGCCTGTACATCACTATCTACACGGATGACGACGAGGCTGAACAGGTCTGGCTGGACCTCGGCATGGAGGCGGAACGGATCTACAGGTTTGGCGATGAGGACAACTGGTGGGGCCCGGCGGGCGCAGAGGGTCCGTGCGGGCCGTGCTCCGAGCTGCATTACTACCGTGGCTCTATGGACGACGTGCCGGCGCTGGACGACCCGATCCGCAAGAACGGGTGGGGACCGAACACGCACGACGATTTCCTTGAGGTCTACAACCTCGTCTTCACGCAGTTCTACCGGGATCTAGAAGGCAACGACACACCGCTTCCGAACAAGAACATCGACACAGGGATGGGGCTTGAACGGGCCGCCGCCGTCCTGCAGGACGTGACCACGCTTTATGACACGGACGTTTTTGTGCCCGTCATCTCGAAGGCCGAGGAGCTGGCCGGACGACAGTGGGGCGCCGACCCGGGGATCGACCGCGCGCTTGGTGCGGTCGCCGAGCACGCACGTTCGGCATCATTTCTGATCGGCGACGGCGTCGTCCCCGGTAACACCGGTCGCGGCTACGTGCTGCGCCGCATCATCAGGCGCGCCGTGCGATTTGGCCTGGCACTTGGCATCGAAGGCCCCTTTATCGGGGATGTCGCTGTAGCCGCGATGGACCAGATGTGTGATGTGTATCCGGAGTTGAAAGACAACCGTCCGTTTATCCTCCGGGTGATGGAGATCGAGGAAGAGAGCTTCGCTCGCGCTGTCGCACAGGGCACCCGCGTGCTAGACGGCATGTTTGAATACCGGGAAGCGCACGGATCAGTCCAGGAGACGTTGGACGCGACCGTCTCGGGCGGGATCACGCCGGGGCGAGTCCCGGAGTTTCTCAGGGAACGCGGATTCGAATCCCCGGAAGGGGACGACTCTTCCACCGTCGGTATGCGCGCCGCGTACGAAGCGATACGAGATTCGATTACGGCAGTCGCCTCGTCCGGCGATGATGACCGAGCGCGCCAGAGGACGTTGAACTGGCCGAATATGGTCTCCGGAACCGAGGCTTTTCTACTGTACGACACCTACGGCTTCCCGCCAGAACTGGTGCGTGAGGACGCGCTGGACCGGTACATGGTGTTGACCGGGGATTCGGCACCGGAATTCGCCGGTGATGGAGAGATGGATCGGCTCCTAGATCGTGTCGGTTTTGAGGAGCAGATGGAGGCGCAACGGGAGCGCGGCCGTGCGTCGGGGAGTATGTTTGGCGGCGACATCGCTTCACGCCGTGTTTATGAGTCGCTTGGCATCGACGACACTCCGTTCCGGGGCTATGAGACGCTCACGGTCGACACGCAGGTTGTTGGCATCATCAAGGACGGCGACTCAACGCCGGAGGCCAACGAAGGCGACCAAGTAGAAATCATCCTCCACGAGACGCCTTTCTACGCCGAGCGCGGTGGTCAGATGGGAGACGCCGGAATCGTCGCCAGTGACGGCGTAGAAGTGGAGATCACGGACACCCAGAACTCATACTCCCAGGTGAACGTGCATACGGCCGTGATAAAGAGCGGAGCAGTGCATGTTGGCGATTCTGTAGCGGCGACCGTCAACGAAGAGCGCCGCGAGCGCATCCGCCGGAACCACACGGCCACACACCTCGTCCATTCAGCTCTGAGGCAAGTCCTCGGAACCCACGTGCGGCAGACCGGCTCGCTCGTGGCTCCAGACCGACTGCGCTTCGACTTCACACACGTCGCCGCGATGACCCCGGACGAGATCCGGCAGGTCCAGGATATAGTCAACGACAAGATTCGCGAGAACCACGACGTTATTGTTGAGTGGTCGTCGTACCGGGAGGCGATCGATCGCGGCGCGCTGGCCTTTTTCGGAGACAAATATGAGGCCGATGTGCGGACCATCCAGATCGACGCCCCGTGGAGCTACGAGCTCTGCGGCGGCACGCACATGGCCCACACTGGCGGTATCGGCGCATTCTTCATAACGACCGAGACCGGAATTGGCTCCGGCACCCGCAGGCTTGAGGCGCTCACCGGCAAGGGCGCTGAGGAATACCAGCGGGAGCGCTTCGGTGTGCTCGCCGATATCTCGGCGAAACTCCGCACTCCGGTTCTCGATTTGAACGCCCGCATCGAGGCACAGCTCGACGAACTGGATGAGGCGCGCCGGACGGTGGCGCGACTTGAGCGCGAGGCGCTATTGGGCGGCGGCGGTTCTGGGCCCAGCGCAAGCGAATCGGCCGTCGACGTTGACGGTGCGAAGGTAATTGTTCTTGAAAAGTCCGGTGTGAATGCGAAGGGATTGCGGGAACTGGGCGATCACCTGCGCGACCAGCTCGGCAGCGGGATCGTGGTCGTGGGTGGCGAGTTGGAAGGCAAGCCCACCGTTATCGCCATGGTGACCAGAGACCTTGTGGAACAGGGGCACAACGCCGGGGCCATCGTCAGAGGCATCGCCGAAATCATGAACGGGCGTGGAGGTGGGAGTGCGGACGTCGCACAGGCCGGAGGCTCCGATCCCTCTTTACTTGGCAAGGCCCTGGAGGCTGCGCCGAACGTCGTCCGGGAAACCCTCGCCTCGAGCAAGAATTAGACCGGTGCGCGCCCTGGGACTCGACGTAGGCGACGCAAGGATCGGGCTGGCGATTTCCGACCCTAATGGGGTGATCTGCCTGCCTATCAAGGCGCTCGTCCGGACCGAAGAGTCGGACGATCTCGCTGCAATTCTAGACTTGGCAAAGCGCGAGGGCGCTGAGACGATCGTCGTCGGACTGCCGCTTTCGCTGGACGGCAGCCACGGGCCAGCGGCCCGCAAAATGCGCCGTTTCACATCAGCTCTGCGTAAATCGGCAGACATCCCGGTGGAAAGCTACGACGAGAGGTTCACCACCGCCGAGGCGGAAAACCGGTTGCGTGCTGCTGGATACGAACCGAGCCGGGACCGGGCAAGACTGGACTCGATGGCCGCCGTGATCATCCTGGAAAGCTTTCTCACGACGCTGGCAAGTCGCATCAATCGGAGCGCCAAATGACGAAACGCCTCGGGATATTCGGATACCCGCTCCATCACTCCATGTCCCCGCTGTTCCAGCAGGCGGCGCTGGACGCTCTTGGCATCGACGCAAAATTTGAAGGCTGGCCGACGAAGCCGGAGGATTTTGCCGCGGCGGTAGAGGGACTCCGTTCTGACGACTGTCTCGGCTGCTGCATCACCCAACCGCACAAAGAGGCGGCGCTTGAACTGGTCGATGAGCTGGACCCGGCGGCGGAAGCGATCGGGGCGATCAACACGATCGTCAGTACCACTGGGCGATTGAAGGGCTACAACACGGACGCCCCGGGATTCATCCGCGGCCTGCGTGAATCCGTCGGGTTCGACCCGGACGGCAAGTCGGCGCTTGTGCTCGGCGCAGGCGGCGCGGCGCGTGGCATCGTGTACGCGCTCCGGGAAGCCGGTGTGTCCCGCATGGCGATCGCCAACCGGACGGAGGAGAGGGCGCAGGCTCTGGCGCGTGACATGTCGCGCACCAGGTTCCGGCCGGACGCGATGTCGTTGCACATCGATCAGCTGGCGAACTTCGCCCCTTACGCCGACCTGATCGTCAACGCCACGTCCATGGGCATGCGTGGCGGCGAGGCGGACGAGGAATCGCCCATTCAGCCGGAGTTGATATCGGGCAACGCCGTCTGCTACGACGCCGTATACGTCCCGCCGGTGACGCCATTCCTTGAGGTCGCAGAAGAGGCCGGGGCGCGTGTGGCCGGTGGCCTGTCGATGCTGATATACCAGGGCGCCGAAGGGTTCAAGCTGTGGACCGGACAGGACGCGCCAGTGGCCGTGATGTTCGACGCCATACCGCCCACGATGCGGGGCGATTAGCGGTCCCGGATTCACGCCGTAGCGGCGGCGTTTGCCCGCCCCGTGGGCGTATTACCGTTCGCCCCTACGAACTCTGAGCCGTGTCCCAGGGGCGACCCAGACCGTGTCCTGAGGCTCCGGAAGGACCGGGCTACGTGCTTGGCCTCGGGATTGGATTGCGACCCCACCACCGGTCCCCTTACTCTGAACTCTCTCCCGCTGGGAGGGGGGAACTTGAGAATCCCACGTTTCCATTCGCCAAATTGCTTGCCTGAACTTGGCTCAGTTCGTATAGGCTGCGGTCGGTTCGCTGATTTACATCTGAACGGCAACTCTTTACTACGAAACACGCATGACTCTCCCCCTTTCCACTTACACCGTTTTGGACATCTCGGGATCGATAGCAACCGCGTCCTGCGCGAGGGTCTTCGCCGACTTTGGTGCCCGCGTTATAAACGTGGAAAACCCGGCGGGAGGCCACCCGACAAGGGCCTTTGCTCCGTTCGATCCGGAGCAAGAATCCCCTGATAACAGCGGCATCCATGCGCTGCTCAGCCCAAACAAAGAGTCGTTGGCCCTCGACATCAGCGACCCGGCTCAGCACGCCGCACTTCTTGAGTGGGTGAAGACGGCAGATGTGGTACTTGAGTCGGAGAAGCCGGGAACACTGGACGGTCTAGGGCTCGGGTTCGAGGCGCTCAAAGCTGTCGCACCGAACGTGATCCTGACCTCGCTCACGTGGTGGGGCCAGACCGGACCGATGGCGGGGAAGCCTGGGAACGATCAGAGCGTGCTCTCGATGATCAGCCAGGTCATCAATTTCGGTTCGCCGGAAGGACCGCCGCTGCTCATGAGTGGCTACCCGATGCAGATCCTTGGCGGGGTGAACGGTTTTTCCGCCACGCTGGTTCATCTTATCTCCAGCGTGCTCGGCCAGCGAACCGAGGCTGCTCACATCGACCTGTCGATTTTCGAAACGGCCATGGCGCTCAAAGAGTCGACCGGTGCCGGCATTGCGGCGAACCCGCCCGGCACGCTCCCGGACCGACCCAACCGCCTCGGGATAAACCGTTTTTACCCGACATACCCGGCGTCTATTTACGAGACCAGCGAAGGCTGGCTCGGCGTGACGGCGCTGACGCCAGCGCAATGGCACACCTTTTGCACACTCATTGGCACGGAGGAACTCTCGGCCATCCCGGAATTCGATGTCGCTGCCAACCGAATCATGGGCGCACAGCAGATCGACGACGCCCTTGTTCCCGCGCTGAAAAAGAAATCGGCCCAGTACTGGTTTTCTGAGGGCCAGAGGTTGCGCGTTCCGCTGGCCCTGGTCCCCACGATGGCCGATCTGTTCAACAGCGCCCAACTGCGCGCTGTTGAAGCCTTCCGTGAAATCACTCTTCCCGGCGGACGGAAGCTGGAGGTGCCGGGACAACCGTTCAGGTTGCACAACACGCCCGCTCGTAAGGACGGACAGGTCTCGAAGCTCGGAAAGCATGGGCCGATCAAAACCGCGGGTGCCCAGCCGACAAAGAGCAAAGGCGTGTCCGTAAGGTCCGCCAAACCGAACCCGGTGCGGGAACCCACCCTCCGTCCAGACCTGCTGCGAGGCCTGAGGGTGATCGACCTTTCCATGGGATGGGCGGGCCCGCTTTGCGCGCGCAACTTGGGCGATGCGGGGGCCGAGGTCATCAAGGTCGAGTCACGGCAGTATTTCGACTGGTGGCGTGACTGGGACGTGTCTCCCGAGCGCGTCGCCCAACGCCTGTACGAGAAGGCTCCGAACTTCAACATTATGAACCGCAACAAGCGGGGCGTGACGCTGAACCTCGTCGATCCGCGCGGTAAGCAACTCCTGAAGGACCTCGTTGCGGTCTCCGATGTCGTTATCCAGAACTACTCCGCCGGAGTGTTGCCCAAGCTGGAACTGGACGAGCCGGTGTTGCGCAAAGCAAACCCGCAGCTGGTGATGCTGTCGATGCCGCCCTTCGGCGCCGGCGGCCCCTGGCACTTCTACCGTGCGTACGGCTCGACCGTTGAGCAGGCATCCGGGTTACCGCACCTCCAGGGACGCCCGGACGACCCGCCCTCTATGACACACGTTGCCTTCGGGGACCCAGTGGCAGGGCTCCACGGCCTGGCTGGCGTGTTGACCGCAATCCTGCACGCTCAACGCACGGGTGAGGGGCAGCATCTGGACATTTCACACGTAGAGGCAAGCACATCGCTGGGGCTGCACGGAGTCGCCTCACAGGTGCTCCTCGGCGAGCCGCCGGCCCGTTACGGCAGCCGTGATCCCCAGGTTGCTCCCCGGGGCGTCTACCCCTGCAAAGGCGAAGAGATGTGGCTGACCCTGACTATCGATGCCGACGAGGCGTGGTCACGCTTTGCGGAGCTAACCGGCGACGAGGATCTCCGGAGCGCCAGATTCGCCACGTTGGATGCCCGCTGGGCCGAGCACGACTTGATCGACGAGAAGATCACCACCTGGACTCAATCACGTGACCGGGACGAGTTGTCTGAGCGGCTGATGGGACTTGGCATCCCGGCTGCACCGGTCCTGGGTTCCGCGGACCTCCTGACCCATCCCGTGTTCGAGGACCGAGGTTACTGGGAGTGGCTGGAGCGGGAGTACGCAGGTCTGCTGCCGCACCCGATTACGCCTTACCGGACCGGGGGCGAGCCGTTCAAGATCGACACCCCGGCCCCGACGCTGGGAGAGCACTCACGGGAGATCCTTGCCGGACTGTTGGACATGAGCGACGAGCAGCTGGATCACCTTGAGGCGGAGCGCATCATCGGCGAGGAGCCGGATCGGACGTTCTAGGCTCGTTCGCCGCACGGACTCTCGTTGGCCCGGAATTAACCACCCTCTGACCCCTCCTACATTAGGAGGGAGTATTTGTAACCTCCTCCCATGGAGGAGGTTGGAGGTGGGTCACGATGCGGTAAAAAACGCGTTGCTCCGAGTTGCCCTCTCTCCCGGTGGGAGAGGGCTGGGGTGAGGGAGGACAAAGGTCTTCGCTGATACGGTATCCCCTCCCGTCAGCCGGCGCCCCGGTGAAGGTCCCTCAGCTACGCTCGGGATGACTTGTAGTGGCAAGGGCGGAGCAAGCCCTCCCCTACGGCGTTCCGGGCTCATCTGCCCAAAATAACCGCCCCATTGGGCCATCACCAGGTGTCGATGTACGCCTTCTTTTTGCCTATGCGTGGTTCCACCGGCGGCTGGGCCGCCATGCCGGCGACGATCCAGCGGCGTGACTCCGCTGGATCGATAACGTCGTCTATTCCAAAGAAGGTCCCGGCGTAGATCGCTTTGGCCTTTTCGTAGCGCTCTGCGACCATGTCGTCGTAGAACTTTTTGCGTTCGTCCGGGTTCTCGATATCGATCAACTCTTGCCGGTACCCGAGCTTGACCATGCCCTCGATGTTCATCCCGGCGAACTCCGCCGTGGGCCATGCCGCCATGAAGGTCGGGAACATCGAACTGCCGCCGCACATCGCCTGCACGCCGAGCCCGTATGCCTTTCGGAGGATGAGCCCGAACATCGGGACGGACATGTTGGCGCCGGTGTTGAAGAGGCGGGCTGCGTGGCGAACCAACGCCGTGCGTTCGACCTCCGGCCCGACCATGATTCCGGGGCAGTCCATGAGGCTGACGACCGGCAGGTCGAAGGCATCACAGAGCTGAAGGAACCGCGCCCCTTTATCGGCAGCGTCGCTATCGACCGCGCCGCCCAAGTGGTGCGGGTTGTTGGCGATCAGACCCATCGGTTTGCCCTCGACCCGTATGAAGGCCGTGATGATACCGATGCCGAACGCCTTCCGGATCTCGAGCACGGAGTCCTTGTCGGCGATGATCTCGATGGCCTCGCGCATGTCGTATGAGATCACCCGGTCTTCTGGAACGATGTGCCGCAGACGGCGCTGATCGTTGACTTCCCAATCGTCGATCGCTCCCTGGAAATAGGACACGTACTTCTTGGCGGTGGCGACCGCTGCCGCCTCGTCTTTGACCAGAATGTCGATGACGCCGTTCGGAACTTGGAACGACATCGGCCCGACCTCTTCGGGCGTGTAAATGCCGACGCCGCCGCCCTCGATCATGGCCGGACCGCCCATGCCGACCGTCGACCCCTCTGTGGCAATGATCACGTCGCAGCAGGCCAGCAAAACGGTGTTGCCGGCGAAACAGCGCCCGTTGGTAATGCCAACGAGCGGCACCAACCCGCTGAGCTTGGCCCAGTCGGTGAAGGTCTTGGTGTCCATGGCGACACCGCCCTTGCCGTCGGTATCGCCCGGCCGGCCGCCTCCGCCTTCCATGAACGCAATGACCGGAATCTGGTGGCGCTGCGCCAGGTCAAACATCCGATCCTGTTTGTAGTGGTTTCGGGTGCCCTGCGTGCCGGCGAACACGGTGTAGTCGTACGACATCGCGATCACCCGCGACTTGGTCTCCGGGAACAGGTGCCCGTTGACGTGCGCCAGTCCCAGCACCATGCCGTCTGCGGGCGTTTTCTCCCGCAGCCACTCCTCAGATCGCCGGGCCCGCTGGGCCGCGACGACGATCGGGCCGAACTCAACAAACGAGCCATCGTCCACCAGGTCTTCGATATTCTCCCGGGCGGTCCGATATCCAAACCGGCGTCTTCGTTCGACCGCGTCCGGACGGTTCTGATCCAGCGTGAAGGCCCGGCGCTGGTACAGCAGTTCCAGGTCCGGCCGGATGTAATCGGGGTCGATCGCGTCCTGGATCTCCCCTTCGTCGCCCGCGTCACCCAATAACTCAACGAACACCAGAGGATAGCCCTGGCGGACCGTGTCACCTTCGGCCATCGTGACGCGCTTGATCACGCCGCTCTGCTCCGCCTTGATGATGTGGAACAGTTTCATCGACTCGATAACCACGAGTTGATCGCCGCGACTCACGGTGTCGCCCTCGCTGACGTGTACGCTCACGATGGTTCCCTGGATAGGTGCCGGGAACCCTACGGATCCGTCCGGCCCGACCAGATCCGGGCCGGCGTCTTCAGCCTGGACGGCCGGAGCGTGAGCGGACTTGATATCGCGGTCGTGGTTGAACAGGGCGAGCGGGTCAGACGTATCGATCTGCGCGCCGGCGTAACCGCCGGGGTTCCCCGCCGCCGCCACAACCGTTGCAGGCTCGGCGTACAACCGTCGGTGCGCCTCTCCCTCCGGCGCTGCAAGTTCCTCGGCCTTCTCTTCGATATAGCGGGTGTGGAAGTTCAGGCCAGTGAAATCGGGGTGTTTTAGCAGGGTCTGGAGGAAAGAAAGGTTAGTCGGAACGCCGTCTATACGGAACTCGGATAACGCCCGATAGGTGCGCCGAACCGCGTCGCCAAAATCAGAGGAACGGGAATGGGCGATCAGCTTGGCTATCAGAGAGTCGTACGACGGGTTGGTCGTGTAGCCGGTGTAACCGTAGGTGTCGACGCGGATTCCAGGACCGGACGGAGGGTCGAACGATGTGAGCGTGCCACCCGATGGCAGGATCGTGCCATCAGGAGTGATCGTCTCCATATTGACGCGCGCCTGGATGGCGAAGCCGCGTGGAACTGGGATGGACGCCTGCTCCAGTCCGAGGTCGGCGATGGACCGGCCATCTGCGACTCTCAATTGCGACTCCACGAGGTCGATCCCGGTCACGGCCTCTGTGACTGTGTGTTCAACCTGCAAGCGTGCGTTGGCCTCCATGAAGTAGAAGGGCGCATCATTGCTCCACTGGTTCGCATCGACCAGGAACTCAAACGTGCCCAGGCTGCGGTAGCTCGCCGCGGCGGCCAGACGGGTAGCGGCTTCGATCATCCGGCCCCTCAACCCTGCAGGCAATCGGGGAGCCGGCGCTATCTCCACGATCTTCTGGAAGCGGCGCTGGATGCTGCACTCGCGCTCCCAGAAGTGGACGACCTGGCCGTTCCCGTCTCCAAGCACCTGCACCTCGATGTGCCGCGCCCGGGGGATGAACTGCTCTACGTAGAGATCGCCGTTGCCAAACGAGGCCAGCGCCTCACCGCCACACTGCTCAAAAATCTCGTCAAAGCCATCAAGCGTCCAGGCCGCTCGCGTGCCCCGGCCGCCTCCGCCGCCAACGGCTTTAAGGATCATGGCGTCGCCGGGCGGGAGCGCCTCAAAGAACGCCCGAGCGCCATCTACATTTACGGCGTTTTTCGAACCCGGCAGCACCGGGATATCGTTCTCGGCGGCCAGATCGCGCGCCCTCACCTTATCCCCGAAAAGGCTCAACGTGTCTGCGGTCGGTCCCACAAACGCGATCCCGGCTTGATCAAGCGCCCGGGCGAACTCCGAGTTTTCCGCCAGGAAGCCGTAACCGGGGTGCACCGCATCGCAGCCGGTTTGTTTCGCCGCCGCCACGGCACTCTCGATATCCAGATAAGCGCGTGCGCCGACGCCCGGCAGGACCACGGTCTCGTCGGCCTTGTAAGCGTGCAGCGATTCAGAATCGTCTTGCGGGTACACCGCAACGGTCGATATCCCGAGATCTGCTGCGGCCCGCATGATTCGGATAGCGATCTCGCCGCGATTCGCCACGAGCAGCTTGGTCAGGGCCATCTATCTCTCCTGCCGATTGTCGCCGGTACCGGGTGTTCAGATCGCTATCGTAGCCGCCACCGGACCGTGACCCGGTTTCATGAGTAACGGCGGCATCCATGGAAACCGCACGCCATGTTATTCCGGAACGGGCCATCGTGCCCATCGGAGGAGTCCGTTCGCCGCCCGACCGCCGGCTACCCTCCCAGCGGGAACGATTCAAGTACCTCGTACTCGCCGCCCCTGGACGGCCAATACGGCCGATCAGTTCAATCGAATCAAAGTGCATATCTCCGGACAGGTTCAGCAGCACCAGGTTCGGCTCGACCGGTGGGCGCTCCTCGGGCTTCATATCCAGCACCATCATCGTGTGCGGCCAGTAACACCCACCCGCCGCGCAGGTCGTTGAGGCCGATGCTCGTGTCAAATGGACGGTTCCGGGACGCCACGTCTGCCAGCGCCGCTTTGATGGCGTCAAGATCATCCGGCCCGTAGAAATTGTCAATCGAGCAGTGCGTTTGCATCGATTGGCTCAGACATCGTTCCTCTCTCTGAACCTGTGATAGCAGGCACGTACCTGAATAGCCGCCTCGGACGTGATGTGGCGGATGATACATGTTGTCGAACCTGTTTTTGGCCCGTTCTGCCCGGGATGGGGTAGCGCAACATGCCTCTGCAATAGAATGGTTCGGCGGTCTCGGCCGCCCGTTGCGTCATATCGATCGGTCGTATTCAATCCCCCCGAAAACAGACCTCAATCCCCGGCATCCCCGGAAATTCCGAAATTTCTGAGCCCGGGCTTCATCTGGTGACAAATGTTCCGATTTCTGACATCCGGCGAGTCTCACGGCCCCGGATTGACCATCATCGTCGAGGGTATTCCGGCGGGCGTTCCGCTCACCGAGGAGTACATCGCCGAGCAACTCGCACGACGGCAGCTGGGCTACGGCCGCGGCGGCCGGATGAAGATCGAAACCGACTTCGCCGCCATCCGCGGCGGCGTGCGGCACGGCCAGACGCTCGGTTCTCCCGTCGGTATGACGATGGAGAACAAAGACTTCGCCAACTGGCTGGGTGCGATGGACGTCGGACCGGTAGGGCCGGAGGTCGATCACAAGGAGAACACGCGCGTTGTCCCGGGCCATGCCGACTTCCCGGGCGCTCTGAAGTACATGGCGCACGACATGCGCAACGTGCTTGAACGGGCCTCGGCGCGTGAGACCGCAGCGCGTGTCGCTGCGGGCGCGGTGGCACGGGCTTTTCTAGATGAGCTCGGCATTGAAATCCACAGTCGGGCCGTAAGTGTCGGCTCGATCAACGCTCCGGACACTTCGCCATCTGAGATCGATTGGGACGCCGTCGAGGAGTGTGACGTCCGGATAGACGACCCGGAAACCGCCGGTGCGTTCAGGGCCGCCATCGACGCGTCAAAGGCAGATCGGACCACGATAGGTGGCGTATTCCAAGTGGTGGCGGAAGGCGTTCCCGTTGGACTGGGAAGTCACATCCAGTGGGATCGGAAGCTGGACGGGATGCTGGCGCAGGCGATGATGAGCATCAATGCCGTCAAAGGCGTGGAGATAGGGCGCGGATTCGCCAACACGGAACGACCGGGTCGCGAGGTGCAGGACGTGATCGTCCCGGCGCCGGAAGACCCGCGGCGTTTCCGGCAGACCAGCAACGAGGCGGGCGGCATCGAAGGCGGCATGTCGAACGGCAACCCCATCGTCGTGCACGTCGCCATCAAACCTATCGCCACGATGACCGAACCGTTGCCATCGGTGGACATTAACACAGGAGAAGTGATCGAAGCTCCGTACCACCGCAGCGACGTCTGCCAGGTGCCGCCGGCCTGCGTAATAGGCGAGGCGATGATGGCGCAGGTTCTCGCCCTCGCGGTGCTCGATAAGTTCGGCGGCGATCACATAAGCGAGACGCGCCGCAACCTGGACGGCTACGTGGCGAGCCACCAGGAGTTCGGCCAGTCGGATGACGGCGTATCTGGACGGGCTGACTGACGTGGCGTCGCCTGATGCCCCGGGCTCAGAATCATTGCCGGATTCGTCAAAGGGCGAAGTAGACGAACGGCCCTCACAATCCCGTGAATTAAAGGCCCGACGGGACAAGATCTACCTGATCGGATTCTCGGCCACCGGCAAGTCCCACAGCGGCCGGCTGGCGGCGGAGGCGCTTGGCGCGGCCTTCACAGATATGGACCGAGTCATCGTCAGGCGGGCCGGGAAGCAGATTCCTGAGATTTTCGAGAACGACGGGGAAAACGAATTCCGGCGTATCGAGCGGGATGTGCTTCGGGAGCTGGCCGGAATCGCGGGACGCCGGGTGATCTCCACCGGAGGCGGCGTTCCGGTGGACGCCCGAAACAGGGACGTAATGGCAGGATCAGGGGTAACTATCCGGCTTATGGCATCGCCCGAGACGATTCACGCCCGGATCAATCGAACAGGCTCCCGTAGTTCCCGTCGACAAACCACGGGTCGACCCATGCTCGCCGGGCCTGAGAGTAAAGAGGGTGGAATAGAGCGTGTCCGTGAGTTACTGGCGGAGCGGGAGGATGCGTACGCCGCTGCCGCAGACGTTGCGATAGATACCGAGGGACGAGAACCGCCGGACGTGGCCGCTGAGATTGTGGCCGTCATCAGGGGATCGGATCAGAACACGGAGGAAACAGAGTGACCGGTGCACCGGAATCGAACCTGGCCGCGGTGGTCCACACGTCACAGGGCGATTACAGGGTCCTTGTGGGCCGCGGGATCGTTCAGCACCTCGGCGACGAGGCGCGTAACGCCGGGTTGCACGGCAAGGCGTTTCTGGTTGCCGACGAGGCGGTGTTCAGGGCCTGCGTGCGCCCAGTGCAAGAGTCGATGGAGTCCGCCGGGTTCGAGACGCATGTCCTTGTTCTGCCGTCCGGTGAGAAGACCAAAAACCTGGACAAGATTCGGGATATTTACGCCTGGCTGGCTCGCCTCAGGGCCGAGCGACAGGATGTTGTGCTGGCGCTCGGCGGCGGCGTGATGGGCGACGCAGCCGGGTTCGCCGCCGCGACCTACCGGCGCGGCGTGCCTTTCATCCAGGTACCGACCACGCTGGCGTCGATGGTGGACGCATCGCTCGGCGGCAAGGTGGCGGTAAACCTGCCGGAGGGCAAGAATCTTGTCGGCGCGTTCCACCAACCAAAGCTGGTGCTGTCAGATATCGATACGCTGAACACGCTCCCTGCACGTGAGATGACCGCCGGTTGGGCGGAGGCGATTAAGCATGGGCTGATCCTGGACCCAGAACTTCTGTCCACGTTTGAGACGGAGGTAGACCGGCTGTTTGAGCTCAAAGACGAGCTTGCGGTCCGGGTCATCCGGCGCAGCGTGGCGATCAAGGCGGACGTGGTGTCTGCGGACGAGTTTGAGACCGGCGACACACGTGTGCTGTTGAATTATGGCCACACGATCGGCCACGCGTTGGAGACGGTTAGCGAGTACGGCGCGTTTCTGCACGGAGAGGCGGTCAGCATCGGCATGATGGGAGCCGCGCACATCTGCCGGGAATTGGGGCTGATCTCCGAAGAGCTGATCGACCGCCAGCGCGTGATACTACAGCGTTACAACCTGCCGATTGTGGCTCCCGGGATGGACGTAGAGGCCGTGTTTGAGGCGACCAAATCCGACAAGAAATCGACTGGCGGAGCGATCAGGTGGGTGGTGCTTGAAGGATTCGGCCAGTCTTCGACACGAAGGGACGTTCCGGACGAACTGGTTCGTACCGCGATCGCATCGCTAGTAGGCTAGGAGCAGACACCCGCTGCCCAGAGGGAGGTCCGCTATGTCGATGAGGCCGACGGGCGACCGCGAATTCCTGCGCTATGCGGCAGGTACCGGGACCGGCGGAGAAGGGGCGGCTCTGCCGCCCGCAGGGATGATGCCCCGTGAATTCACCGAGGTTTTCGGCTACCTGTTCCGCAGGTTCTTCGGATTCTCCAGCTTCCCGTACCGGTTGGGACGGCGGATTGGCGGACGGCTGAAATAAGGACGATTACGCCGAAGCCGATCGCGTCGTAGATCGGCCCTCGTACGGTGGCGCGCTTAGCCCGTTCGCGCGTGCCGCCGGCGTCATGAAATCCTCCCGGAGTGACTGTGATTACTGGGTGATCGGCCCGCTCCACGCACCAGCGGTCATTCTCACGTGCGTGGGAGAATGGGCGTAACCGCCTCGTCGTTCGCTCGTTTGTGGTGAACGAGCGGCGTTCAGCGTCCGCCGGCCACTGCGGGCACGATGCTGATCTCGTCGCCGCTCTTGGTCGGCGTGTTCAGACCATCCAGGTAGCGCACGTCTTCGCCGTTTACATACACGTTCACGAAGTGACGGATCTCGCCGTCTTCCCCACAGATGCGGGCCTTGATTCCGGTGTGGGCTGTGTCCAGCGCGTCGACCACGCCCTGAAGCGTGTCGGCCTTGACCTCAACGCGATCGGCATTGTCGGTCAGCCTGCGGAGGGGGGTCGGGATTCGGACCATTACTGTCATATCAATTTCCCTTATCTGTCCTGGATTCCGTGTCCCGGATTAAGGCCCGGACCGGTCGCCGTGTTCTGCTGATCATTGCGTTCGTTGTCCGTATCACCGGACTCGTGATCTGTTTGATGCCCGTAAACCGGGTCAGATATTAACCGCTCAGAGACGCTAACGGGATCTATCCCTCGATAACATCCCCCGCCAGGGGATCGACGCGGACGCCTTTGCCGGACGCCCATGCGAGCGCCAGATCAATCTCCGCCTCGGCCCCGTCAAGCTCCAGGATCACCCACCCGACATCTGCGTGAACCTCTGCCCGGCGGATGTTGGTGACGATCTCGAAGTCTTTGCCGAGTTGATAGATCACGGGATCCGTGATCTGATCGCCCTCGAAAGTTAGTCTGACCCTTCGAATTCCCACGTGCTTGAAACTCCCCTGTTCGGGCGCTCCGGTGAAAACGTGCCGCCGGATTAACCCAAAGGGAAATGCTAAGACGAAGCGGCCCTGCTGCCAACCTGTTGACCCCGCTCTGCATCAGCCGGGACCGCCTCTTCAAACGACGAGACGGTGGTGCCGATGCTGACCGGGTTGGCCAGGTGTTGAACCGCCTCGATGGTCTTCAGACCGTTTCCCGTGATGAAGGCCACAACACTCTCGCCCTTCTGGAAGCGGCCGGCTTCGGCAAGCTTCTTCAGGTTCGAGATCACGACACCGCCCGCCGTCTCGGTGAAGATGCCCTCGGTCTGGGCGAGCATCTTGATGCCTTCGACGATCTCCGGGTCAGGGGTGGAACCGACGGTCGAGCCCTCGGCCTCCTGCGTGATCTTGAGTGTGTAGTAAGCGTCGGCGGGATTTCCGATGGCCAGCGACTTGGCGATCGTGTCCGGCACTATCGGCTTTACGTGAAGCTGTTCATCGGCGAACGCCTGGGCCACGGGCGAGCAACCGTCGGCCTGGGCGCCGTGCATCTTCGTGCGCACGTCGTCGATCAGACCCAGGCTTGCGAACTCGTTCATGCCCTTCCATATCTTGGTGAACAGAGAGCCTGAAGCGATCGGCACCACGGCGTGGTCCGGGGCCTCCCAGTCGAGTTGCTCAACGACCTCGTACCCGAGGGTTTTTGACCCTTCCGAGTAGTAGGGGCGCATGTTGATGTTGACGAAGGCCCAACTTTCGTTGGCGTCCGCCAATTCACTGCAAAGCCTGTTCACGTCGTCGTAGTTGCCGTCCACGGCGACCACCGTCGGTCCGTAGATTGCAGCCCCGATGACCTTCCCGCGCTCAAGGTCGCTCGGGATGAAGACCAGCGTGCGCATGTTGGCTTTCGCGCCGTGCGCAGCGACCGCCCCGGCCAGGTTGCCGGTGGAGGCGCAGGCCAGCGTGTCGAAACCGAACTCCAGCGCCTTTGTGGCGGCGATAGAGACGACGCGGTCCTTGAACGAATACGTAGGGTTGACGGCGTCGTTCTTGATCCACAGGTTGTCGATGCCAAGCTCACGGCCAAGGTTGTCCGCCCTGAGGAGCGGTGTCATGCCGGTGCCGATATCGACGGCGTTTTCACTGCTCACGGGAAGGAGGTCTGCGTACCTCCACATAGTGAGCGGGCCGTCTTTGATCTTCTCTCGGCTGATCGCACTCTTGATGGCGTCGTAGTCGTAGGTGATTTCGAGGGGCCCAAAACACCATTCACAAACGTGTATGGGTGCGATTGGGTACTCGTTGCCGCATTCTCGGCAATGTAGAGCAGAGGCGTATGCCACCCGGTAATCCTCCGGTGCGTTATTTCTGCAACTGTCACCGGGCCCGGGCGATCCGTGCCGGGAGTGACAGCAGCAACTTTCCTCAAAGTCCGCTGATTCACCGGCTGCGACGACGCTCTCGGTAGTCGAGGCGAACGCTATCGCAGCGTGGATCTAATCTCAAATGTTACGTCTCGCCGGACAGGCAGTCAACGATTTACGTTTGGAGCCGGAGGAGGAACACGCTTTAAACGGCCTTGAATCGAACGCGCGTGTGCCAGTCTACATTCGACAGGTTCAGCACAGGCTTCGAGAATCTCAGGGCGCTGTTGTTCGCCTGAGGGCGTGATTCCCATACAGCGACCATCACTCGGGCAAACACTAGTTCACCGGATACACATCGTCCGTGCGCCTTTCATGTAAACGCCCACGCGTTCAGAATGTGTTGCAGTGGAACCGCTGTAGCCAACAGTTGCGATTCCCGCCCTGCAATGGTTCACAGACACGACGGACCAGACGATCACGACCACGAAGAACCCGAGTTCGGGTTCGACGATGTGCCCGCGCCCGATGAACCTGACGACGCCGATGACGCCACGCGTCAGCACGACGGCTTTCAGTACTCGGGCCCGTCTGCGTACGACATAGCGCTCTCGGAGAGAGACGAACCAACTGACGATCCCGGAGTTGGTATCCGGTGGCTCAAGAGCGCTGGGGCGGTGCTCCTGATTTTTGCTGCGCTCGGGTTGTTGATGTCACTGGTCGGCCCGCTGGCGTTTTCACGCGATAACGATACGGTGAACAGCGTTTTCAGCTCGGTCAGAGTCAACCAGGTCCTCGACGGCAACACGATCGTGGTCACCCTCGACGAGGAGTTGGAGACCGTTCGCTACATCGGGGTCTCAGTCGGGGTGCCGGGTGAGTCCTTCTTCAGGACGTCTCAGCTCGCCAACCAGAGCTGGGTTGAGGGCGAGATCGTGATCATGGAGCGCGATGGGGACGACCGCGATGACGAAGGCCGGTTGCTCCGCTACGTTTACGTGAACAATCAGATGGTGAACGCCGCGCTTCTCGCAACCGGCCTTGCCCGTTATCGGCCGGATCCTTCAAACCGTCGTTACAACACAGAGCTGCTTGCATCCGAGAACGCGGCCCGGAGCGCTGAGCGCGGCATCTGGGCGGGCGATGACACCCCACGAGCGAGCCCGGCTTGATTCCACTCGTACCTGAAACGAGGGCGCAGCTATAGCCTCCGACAGCGCAGAGACGGGAGCTTCGGCCGCCCGGTACAGCGCCACCCGGCCGTCGGCTCCCGTATTCAAGAACCCGGAGTACAGGCGGCTCTGGACGATAGGCGCGCTCGGTGGAACGATGCGCTGGCTGGACACGCTTGTCTTGGCGCTCGTCGCTTACGACATGACGGGCGATCCGTTCCTGGTGTCGCTGACCTTCTTCTTCCGCATGGCGCCGATGCTGTTCGGCGTAGGCCTCGGAATCGTGGCCGACCGTGTGAACCGCAAACACTTTCTGGTGTCCGGGCTTTTCATGCAGTCGGTAATCGCTGCCGTCATGGCGACACTACTGATCGCAGACGTGCTCATGTATTGGCATCTCGCCCTTGCGACATTCCTCTCCGGCATCGTATGGGCCTCTGAATTCCCCGTGAGACGGACCTTGATCGGCGAGCTCGTGCATCCAGAACGCCTGGGCCGTGCAATGAGCCTGGACTCGGCGACGAACGCCTTCAGCAGAATCATCGGCCCCTTCACTGGCGGCGTGTTCATGGCGACGATCGGGCCGGAGGGCGCTTATGTGACGGGCATCGCCCTGTTCTTGATTGCGGCGCTGGTCGCCAGCACGCTGAGATACCGGCGACCTGTGGCGACCGGCTCCGGACGCGGGGTGTTCGTGGACCTGGCGGAAGGCGTTCGCTACATCCGGGCGAGCAGGCTCATGGTGGGCACGCTGATCGTGACACTGTTGATGAACGTTTTTGCTTTTCCGTACATGAGTCAGCAGCCGATCATCGCTCGGGAGACGCTGGGAGTCGGCGACGTGCTGGTGGGGCTGCTGAACTCGGTCGAGGGCCTCGGATCCGTGTTCGGCGCCGCCCTGATCGCCACTTATGCGCGACCGCAGCACTACTCACGGATCTACCTGTACGGGTCGATGCTGTTCCTGGTCGGGATCCTGCTGTTCTCGCAATCGTCCTGGTACTGGGTCAGCTTCGCAATCGTGTTCGCAGGCGGATTCGGCGCGTCCGCGTTCGGCACCATGCAGAGCACGATCATGGTGTCCGCTGCATCGCCAGAGATGCGGGGCCGTGTGATGGGCACGGTGGCGGTGTTCATCGGGACCGGGCCGGTGGGGCAGATCAACGTCGGGATCATGGCCGGCATGTACAGCCCGCAAACAGCGGTGATGATCACCGGGCTGGTGGGCCTCACCGTGGTGCTGGTATCGGCGCTCGCGTTCCCGATTCTGCGGCGGCCCGATTCCATGCGGATCGACAGCCGGCTGCGGGCGATGAACAACGCCGACCTGCGGCGGATGACGGAAAGCCCGGGCGGGGACTAGGCCCCGTTGGGGCGCTTACCTGGGCCTTTTGCGAAAAACGTCCTCCCTCCAGCGGCCACGCGACTCTCAGAGCAAAATGAACCGGACACCGTGGGGGCGGGCAGTGGCCCGCCCGCGGGAGAGTATTGCCAAACGCCCCTACACCGGCGTTTTCGCAGCAACGGGCGGTGCTAGCGCTACACCTAGGCTCGGTCCCGCGACCCCATCGGTGGGAACACGCCGTCGCCCTCATATTGGTTCGCCTCCACGACCGCTTCGTCCAGCTCGTATCCGATTCCCGGATCGGTCGGCGGGATGATGTACCCGTCTTCCCACTGGATCGGCTTCTTCAGCACATCGGCGAAGAAACCGGTGAAGTTTTGGATGCTTTCCTGGATCAGGAAGTTCGGGCTGCATGTGGCGACCTGGATATTCGCCGCCGCCTCGATCGGTCCTGTATACAGGTGCGGGGCCATCTGGACGTAGTTCGCTTCGGCCATCCCGGCGATCTTCTTGGCTTCCAGGATGCCGCCAACACGGGCTAACGCCGGTTGCAGGATCGCTGCGCCCTGCTTCGAGAGCAGGTCCCAGAAGTCGTACTTGGTAACGAGGCGCTCACCGGTGGCAACCGGGATGGTCGTCATTCGTGCAACACGCGCCATCTCGTCCCGGTTCTCCGGCGGAACCGGCTCCTCAAACCAGAGCGGGTCGTACTTCTCCATGCGTTTGGCGAGCCGTATGGCGCTGGAGGTGGTCATCTGACCGTGCGTCTTGACCAGCAGGTCCGCCTCGTCTCCAACAGCCTCACGAATGTTCTTAACCACGAGTTCGGCATTACTGAGTTCATGCATCGAGAGTTGGCGTGGGTCGCCCATCGGCATCACCGGGTCGAACCCGACCGCCGTGAAACCCATGTTGACGTAGTGCTCGGCCCGCTTTGGCGCGATGTCCGGGTCGCCATGGATGTTCGTGACCGCCATGTGGTCGGGATCGGCCGTATCCGGGTACAGGTACGTGTAAGACCGGAGCCGTTCATTGAACTTTCCGCCGAGCAGGTTGTAGACGGGCTGATCCAAAGCCTTCCCGACGATGTCCCAGGAGGCGATTTCCAGGGCGCTCAGGATGCCGCCGACGGTGAACTCCGGGTGCTGGTTGAAGCCGCTGCCGTAGATCGACCGCCACATGCGTTCGATCTCGAACGGGCTGTTGCCGACCAGGTAACGTTCGGCCACGTCCTCGATCAGTCCGCAGACCTTGCTCGGGGCAAATGGAACGCCGTACGCCTCGCCGTATCCGACGATGCCGTTATCGGTGGTCAGCTTCACGAAAACCCAGAAAGGTCCGCCGAAGTGGGGCGGCGGGTTGGCCACGGCCCAGGTTTTGACGTCCGTGATTTTCATGGGATTTCCTGCTTTCTGCATGTGGCCGAGAACCGTTGTCACCGACGGAACGCAGGATGGCCCGGCAGCCGGGCGAAATCAAGCCGCCGAAGGCCGTTTCCATATGAGGATTCTGGGATGACGTACCGGACGTCACTCAGGATGCGGTCCATTCGTTTCGGAGCATGGACTACACGGCGCGACCATGCAGAACCTCCCTGCGTTTCAGTTCATTCTGAAGAATGCCTTCCAGGCGGAAGCCCGGCCGTTCAACAAGACGCCTGCTTCGTTCGTTTTCTGCTGCCGCCGAGATCTCGACCCGCTCGATACCGGGTGTCTCGAACGCGAGGTTCATTAACATTTTGCGGGCCGCGTTACGACGCCTGGCCCTGAAACTCTTCGCTGGTCCAGTACGCGGCGCGAACCGCGTGAACTGAGAGCGATCACACGCCATCGGTGGGCCAATAGATCGATCTCCTGTGACCACGAGCGCCAGCTCCCGGAGAAAACACGCAGGAGAAAAGCGGATCGCCGCTACCGGGCTCGCCGTAATTCAGCGTCAGGTCGGCGACCCGGTGTGATTTGTTGGTCAGCGTGCGAGGCCTCCGGAAGAGGATTCAGGGTCAGAAAAGCAGTGTGCCGTCCTGGTAGCCGGGCACGATCACATCGGAATAGTACGCGGACTGCTCCAACTGTTCACGGATCGGCGTGATGTCTATGAGATCAGGCGCATCAGGCGCACCCGCCCAGTTGTCGTGGTGGCCCAGGATCAATTTTTGGGGAGCCACCGTGTTCGCCACGACCGCCACAAACTCCTCGACCGAGCCCTGGATCGGTTCGCCGTCGATGTTGCCACGCCCGGCACAAGCGATGATCGCCACGTCCGCCCTGATTCCGCCCAGTATTCCGCTCCAGAAGCCCATGCTGTTCTGGAAAAATATCGTTCCGTCCGGCGTCTCTATCAGGTAGTCCAGCGCTCCGCCGTCGTTAGGACTGCCGATGCCCCGAGCGCGCAGTTCACGGGCCTCCGCTGCCAGCTCAGGAGGTAACTGCGTCCCTTTGTTTGACCTCGCCACCAACCGGCCTGACCGCTCATCCTGCGACACTCCCATGTCCCCGGTGACGGAAATCCCGGGCGGCTCGGCAGTGGACCAGATACATGAGTGAATGCTCGGGAATCCCCGAACCGTGACGTCATCGTTCAGCCGGTGCAGCTCTCCGCCGGATGATGGTAGCAACTGATCTGTCGGCACACCGGCTTCGGTCAACACACGCGCGGTCTCGTACGATCCGATGACCCTGGCGCCGGTGTTCTTGGCGATCACATCTGCCCCGGAGATGTGGTCCCAGTGGCTGTGGCCGATGATCGCGTAATCGGCCTCTTTGATATCGGCGGAAGATGCGCCGTTG
Source organism: Chloroflexota bacterium (assembly GCA_002730555.1). GTDB lineage: Bacteria > Chloroflexota > Dehalococcoidia > Lucifugimonadales > Lucifugimonadaceae. Next base: position 101,484 of record PCAM01000006.1, on the reverse strand, counting down.
TCCGGGGCGCTCGATATCCGGTCCATAAAGGTGTCCAGGAACACGACGAGGCCATCAATGTTCAGGCGGTAGGTCGTGCATCCGAACCAGTCGAGCGTCACGGTCATGTGTTTCGTCTCCGGGCGTGTGTGGGTGTAAGAAATGATGGTAGGCGCGTTACCGAGCCGGAAGACGGGCGAACGCCGTGGGATTTCATGAGGACTGATCAGCCGGGCTGGTTGTTGTGATCAAAGCCTCAACGTCCGGCCCAGCGCCATCATCTCGGCGTGCCAATCGCGCATGAGCCATTGATTCTCCCCGGTCAACCTCAACCACTCTTCGATGGGCATCCCGAAAATTCCCTCGGCGTGACTGGCCCCGTTTAAAGCCCCTCGCAAATAAGACCGTCATACCCGCCAGTTACCGGGCAACTTGCCTTCTATAGCCATGTGAAAGCCGAACTTTGGAAGCCCGCTAACCGCTCAGCCGGTACGACCGGACCGCGGTGTCCCTGAACAGTGCGGCGCGCTCGCCGTCGGAAAAGTCAGCCGTCATGCGTTTGAAGGCGTTCCAGAGGACCGTGTACGAGGTTGAAACCTTGTCCACCGGGAAGTTGCTCTCGAACATGCAGTGGTCGACGCCGAACTGCTCTATGCAGTGAAGGTAGTACGGCCCCATCACGTCAGCGATATCCGCAGAACTGGGCGGTGCTTCACGTTTATGCCACCGGAATCCTCCGAGTGGCATCCCGAAGCCGCCCAGTTTGATGACCACGTTGGGGCAGGTCGCCAACTCCGTCATGCCGGCCTTCCATATCTGGAAGACTTCATCCTGCTTGCAGGCGTACGGGCCAATGCCCAACGGTCCGGCGATGTGGTCCAGGATGATCGTCACGCCCGGGAAAACCCTCGCCAGGTCCGCCAGCTCCCCCAACTGCGTGTGATAGAGCCAGGCATCGAAGCTCAGGCCAAGCCGGTCAAGGGCGCTGAACCCTTCCCTGAATTTTGAATCCGCTAGCAATCCCTTGATCGGGTTCTTGTAAGACCGGATTTCAGAACTCTCGTCCCAGCAGGACGAGTTTCTGACCCCGCGAAAACGATTGCTGCTGGCCGCGATATGAGACTCCAGCACCGCCGTCACAGCGTCACCCGCGGACAGATCGGCGTAACTCACAATCCCGGCCGCCACTTTCGTTTCGCCGTATCCGCCGCTGGCACTCATCGCCGCGATGCCCTGCACGAACTCCGTCTCGCCCACAGGGGCCGAAAGCTCAGGGCCGTCATCCCGGTACATCGAGCTGCACTCGATAAAAACGGTCTCGGTTATCCGATGTCCGCTGCCGGTATCGGCCAGCAACTCATCCAGCAGGTACCGGCTCTCAGGCCGATCCCAGAAATGGTGATGCGGATCGCAGATCGGCAGATCCGGGTCGATCGCCACTTCGGTCGTAAGCGCTAACCATGTGTCGCGTTCGCTGGTCATATCGCCTCCCGAGGCGAACCTGCTAGTCCTTGATGCCCCGCTTGAGCAGCTCCTGGTTGAGCGTCACGCCGATCCCGGGTTCCTGCGGGACGATCATGCGGCCCTCTGCATTGATCAGGCTGGTGTCCTCGAACAACCCGAACGACCAGTCCATATACTCAACCAACGTGCAGTTGGGCACCGACGCGCCAAGGTGTACGGCGACCTCCGGAGACAGGTGGGTGACCACCGGCCGGAAGGCAGCATCACACACGGCGGCGGCCTTCAAGAAGCCGTCGATGCCGCCGACGTGGTGGGTATCGATCATGGCGATATCCACCGCATCGTTCTTCACCACGTCCAGGAACAAACGCCAGTCCCACAGGTTCTCGCCGTGCGTAATGGCGATGTTGAGCGCGTCTACAAGATGCCGGTATCCGGCGAAATCATGTCGGTTGATCGGGTCTTCCAGCCAGTGCACCCGGAACTCCTCCAGGTAGGGCGCTACCTCCATCGTTCGGGCGATATCCCATCCCTCGTTGATGTCCACGGCGATCGGGTAGTCCGGACCGACCGCCTCACGCACGACTTTGGCCCGTTCCCGCTCGTCCAGCGCAGCGTTGTTTGCGCCGACACGGAACTTGAGCATTTTGAACCCCTCGGCTTTCACCTCGGCAGCTCCCATCGCAAGGTCGTCCAGCGACCAGTCGCGCCACAGCTTGTGGCTGGCGTAGGTCGGCACTGACTCCGTGTGGAGGCCGCCAAGGATCTTGTAGACGGGAGTGTTGAGCGCCTTACCGGCGATGTCGTAAAGGGCGAAGTTGATTACCGCAGACACCCACTTGTTCAGTCCGCCACCGGTCCATTGCGTGGCTCGATCGATGCGCCCCTGAATCTCGTTCCGCATTATCGGATCCATGCCCTGGATCATCGTGGCGACGTCGTCGATGGCAGCGCCCAGCGCCGGCAGCATCGTGTGCGAGTGTGCGAACGCCCAACCGAGCCCCTCGATACCGTCGTCGGTGCGCAGCCGCAGGACGACGTGCCGCATCTCGGAAGTGCGGAACCCACCTCCGGAAACGAACGGTCGAGGCAGGGGAACGTCCACCCAGACGATTTCATGCGAGACGATTTTCAAGGGATTGTCCTCCACCATCCAGATAACTCTGGACTTCTTGCTGGGTTCGTGTTGTGCGATCGGCGTTGCCGCTAAACGTCTATTCGGTGCGTTTTAACCACGTCTTCGTTCAGGACGACGCCCAGTCCCGGTCCTTGCGGGACGATCAAATCGCCCTCTGCATTGATGTCCATCGGCTCCTCCCAGAGAGGGAACGACCACGGCATAAACTCCACCGTTTTGACGCCGTTGATCCCGGCGGCTAGGTGCACGGCGATCTCCGGGCTCAAGTGCGTCACAAACGGCCGGAACACGCTGGTCGCGATGTCGGCGGCGCGCTTCCATGCGTCGATGCCGCCGACATGGTGGGCGTCGATCATGAAGATGTCCGCCGCTCGGTGGTCGGCGATGGGGCCAAACGGCTCGTAGCCGTAGTTGTACTCGCCGTGGGTGATCGAGATATCGGTTGCGTTCACGAGCTGGGAGTAGCCCTGGACGTCCCTGTAGTCGATCGGATCCTCAAGCCAATAGACGTTCTGCGCCTCAAAATGGCGTGCGCCCTCCATGGCCCGCGGGATATCCCATCCCTGGTTGATATCGACCATGATCGTGATGTCGTCCCCGACGGCATTGCGCATGACGCGGGCGCGCTCGGCTTCGTCGGACATGCGCGCCTCGGCGCCGCAACGGAACTTCATCGCCGTGAACCCGCGATCGACCAGCTTACCGGCCGTTTCGTCCAGTGCATCCAGGTCGTAGTCTCGCCACAGCCAGCCACTGGCGTACGTGGTCACCGACTCGGCATGCGCCCCGCCAAGCAACTTCCAGACCGGTTGTCCAAGAGCTTTCCCCGTGATGTCCCAGACGGCGAAGTTGATTACTGCTCGGACGTAATGGGACATACCCGGTCCTGAACCCGATGTGGCGGCGTCGACGAGGCTATCGATGTGCTCACGCAGCATCGGATTCTCCCCATGTAGCAGTTCAGCCATGCCGTCCAGCGCCTTTGCGAGTGCCGGACCCATCGGGCCTTCGCCGAACGCCCAACCGATGCCTTCAATGCCGTCGTCAGTGCGCATCTTCAAGATCGTGTGCCGGGACGAAGTCCGACCCATGAGCGGTGGGTCCATCGGGATGCTGACGGTGATCACTTCATGGGACGCGATCTTCAAGGCGATTCTCCTGTTCCGTGTTGTCCGGTCGATTGTGTGGCCGTTCAAATACGCCGATCCATCAACAGGATGGCTGGCCTGATTGCACATGGGCGTAAGATTCTGCCGGATATTACCCCGACTCGGGCAACGAGCGGGAATGATTCTCGAAAACCAATGAACCACACCCAGACCGAAAATGTGCGTGTGCAGGTGATCACAACAATCATGAAGACCCGCCCTCGTTGAGCGCCGAGAAGCCAACTTCGCGGGCGCCCGCGGCGATATTCGACTCCGGCGAAGACGCTCACGGATTCCGAGTTGTCGTACTGGATATAGACGGAACGATAGTCGGGCCTAATCTGGCCCTTTCACCACGATTGCGCGAGGCCGTCGCCGCGACCCAGGCCGCAGGGGCGACGGTGATGATCGCAACCGGCCGAATCCCGGGCTCGGCCCTCGGGTTCGCACGGGAGCTCGAGACTATCGGCCCATTGGTCTGTTGCCAGGGCGCCGTCACCGCCGATCCATCCACCGGCGAAGTGCGACGTCATGCGCGCATGGATCCCGGGATGGCCCAGGAAGTGCTCGGGATGTTGAGCGACGACAGCGGGCAGTTGAGCATGCTGTTGGACTATCAGATCTACGTCGAAGAGCGGTCCGAATGGGCCGTTGGATACGCCCGGAGGATGGAGCAGAACCTGCACGTCGTTGAGTCGTTGAGTGACGTTTCAGACGGCGGGCCGACGCTGATTCTGGCGGTCGATAAACCCGAAGCGACCTCACTTCGGGCGGAGCGGCTAACGCACCATTTCGGGGATCGGGCGCTGGTGACACACTCCCTTCCGCATTTCTGTGAAGTGGCGAGCCCGGACGCCGGTAAATTGAAAGCATTGGAAGTTGTACTGGACGACCTTGGGGCGATCTCGGCGCAGGTGGTGGCGTTCGGGGACGGCGTCGGCGATGCCGAAATGCTGGGTTGGGCCGGCCTTGGGATCGCCGTAGGGGACGCTCACCCGTCGGCTAGAAATGCAGCGGATGCTCTAATTCCGGGCCCTGACGCAGACGGCGTCGCAAGAACACTGGAAGAGTTGCTGCACCGGAACCTTCTCTCCGGTTGACCGGGGATATGCTGGATAACGCAATAGTTGAAGGACTGGTGACTGGATGACGCTCGAAACCAGACCCGGAGGCAAGATCGCCATAGTCGGTGGCCTCAACATGGACCTGTTCATTCAGGGAGAGCGGCTCCCGCACCCGGGCGAGACGTTTGAGGGCCGCAGCTTTTCGACCGGAGGCGGGGGCAAAGGCGCCAACCAGGCCGTCGGCGTCGCAAGGCTCGCCCGTGACCCGGGTACGGCGGTGATGATCGGACAAGTCGGAGACGATTCATTTGGTCGGGAACTCCTGTCGAGTATGAATGCGGAAGGGATCGACTGCGAGTTCACACGGATTGATCCGTCTCAATCGTCCGGGGTGGCGCTGATCTTCATCGACGATAGCGCCGAGAACTATGTGCTCCCGGTTTACGGCGCTAACGCCACCTGCGGCGAGAAGCAGGTGGAGGACTTCAGCGGAATCGTGCGAGGAATGTCCGTACTGCTGACACAGCAGGAGATATCGCTCGACGTGACGCTGGATTGCATGCGTGCGGCCCGCGATGCCGGAGTGACGGTGGTGTTGGATCCCGCTCCTGTGCGGGATAACCAGCCGGATGGCTTCTTGAGCCTGGCGCACGTGATCACACCGAATCAGCATGAAGCGGAATCGTTGACGGGGGTCAAGGTTAGCGACGTGAAATCGGCCGAAAAGGCGGCGCTGGAGCTGCGAAAACAGGGAACACCGGTCGCCGTGGTTAAACTCGGGGAGGACGGCGCTTATGTTGCATCTTCGGAGTTCGAGGGCTACTTTCCACCCTTCAAGGTGACACCAGTTGCGACCGTGGCCGCAGGGGACGCCTTCAACGCCGCGCTCGCCGTTGGCCTGACCGAGGGCAAGGGCATCCGTGACGCCGTATGGCTCGCCATGGCGAGCGGCGCCGTAGCGGTGTCGAACGAGGGCGCACAGGAATCGATGGGCACGCGCTCCGAGATCGAGAAGCTGCTGGCGACCGTGAACGCGTAAGGGAGAAATTATTTGAGGCGGTCGAAGGACCGGGTGGTGCTCCGTTGCGCCCGCCCGCAGGAACATTGGGATTCGTCCCTGGATCCCTCACCCCGACCTTCTCCCGCTCGGGAGAGGGGGAAACGGCGAATTAAGTTCATCCCGCCAATAGTGACGACGACTTTCAGCCTGCGCCAACAGATCCGGACTGAATTTACCCACCGACCCCCGGCAGACCGCTCACGCCATCAACATCCATCCGTTCCACCAGATCCCGATTGATACGCCCCGGCAACCCTGGACCCTCGTAGATGAAGGACGTGTAAAGCTGGACCGCTGACGCCCCTGCCTCCATCAGTCGCCAGACCTGATCGGCCGTACCAACACCTCCGCACGCGATCAGTCCAAAATTATTCCCCATCTCACCCCGCGCATCGGCAACCATCCGCACCGTATCGTCGAGGATCGGCGCTCCTGAGAAACCGCCGCGCCCGACGGCCAGCCGATCGTCCACAACCGGATGCGTATTCGCAACAACCAGCCCGTCCGCTCCGGCGTCCAACGATGTCTGCGCCATCGGCATCATCTCGTCCCGCTCCTCATCTGAGCGCCACGACGGCAGCTTCACAAAGAGCGGCCGATCTCGCTGGGCGACCAGCGCCGACACCAGCCGCTCCAGATTTTCCGGCTGGTGGAAGGTGCGCAAACCGACGGTATTCGGGCTGGACACGTTCACCTCGATGCCGGTCACGAGCGGTTGGAGGCGTCGATGGCACTCGGCGATGTCCGCCACCCCGGTCCCGGAGATGCTTACCATGATCTGAGACCGTCTCCGCTCGGATAGCCCACGAAGCCGTGATTCGGCGGCGTCCAGTCCCTCGCCGGGGAAACCCAAGGCGTTGAGGAGCGCCCGCTGCCCGGGCTCTCGGACCACACGCGGCTGAGCGTTTCCCGGCCGTGCGTCCCGCGTCACCGTCCCGCCGGTGGCGAACCCGAACCCGATGTCCAGAAGTCCCGACAGAAAGCGGCAGTCCTTGTCCAGGCCTGCGGCGACACCAACTGGGTTGGGAAACTTGATGCTGGCGACGGTGGTCTCAAGTCGTTGATCCCGGGCCGATAGCATCGGCCGCAGCACCGACCAGAGGGGGGAAATGCGAAGTGCGAAATCACCGAACCCGTGCGCCGTTTCCGGCGGGAATCGGAAGAGCAACGGTCTTGCGAGTGTGCTGTACAGGCCCATATGGTCTGAGGTCCGGCCCTTCTACCCCTGAAATACAGGATGCTGGAAACAGGGTTTGCGGCTCGTGAGTAAATCGGTGCGGGTATACGATACAGACCGGAGAGTACACGGCGGATTGCAACCAGGGCCACCGAAGTCCGACATCACATACGCCGTTTCTAAAGAACCAAGAGGCGACAGACCGATGGATCTAACATTTGAACGCGGAGACGCTAACTCCCCCCGCGGTCACGCTCTGGTGTACTTCAGGGATAACGCCAACCCGGACTCGGTCGCTGCGACCTACCTGATCCTGCTCCCGGTCAGCGTGGATCTTCAGAAATACATCCCGCCGTTCCTGGCGGGCCAGATGCCGATGGGCGGCGAGGCGGACCTTTCTGCGTTCGCATTCCCCCCTGCCCCGGAATCCGTTGAGAGTTACGAGTACCTCTTATCGGTGGCAGAGGAACGGGGAGACGACTTGATCTTCGCCGGGAATCGACCGCTTGCGGACGCGGCGAACATGATGGGCGTCATTGGCGAGATTCTGAGCGAGTACGGCGACCGATACCGTATCGGCGCCCCGTCCAATCCCGAACTCGGGGGGGCGGGCGATTCGGCTGGATCCGCGGAAACGGTTGCGCCGACCGACTACGCCGTGGACAACGTGGTGTATGAAATGATGAGTGAGGCCGATCAGCTGGGCGAGTTGACCAAGCTCACCGGCCGCCTCAGGTTTGCCGCCGAGGGCGGGGATGAAGAGACCGCGGGCGAGGCGACGGCGCATATGCGGGCCATCGCTTTTCACGTCGCCGAAAACCGGAATATCGACCGGTTAATCGACGCCGCTTTGGACAAGTCAGAGATCGGCGGGCAGCTTGCCCAGCTTTACCTGGAGCGAGCGTACGCGCTGTACCGCGAGGATTACCTGCGGGTGAAAGCGCTGGACGAGGACATCGAGCGCACGAACGCGTAAGTACGGTTGAGCAATCATATTGGCGGGCAACGGCCCGCCCTCAGGTGGATCCAATCCGAACCTACACCCATGACACATCGACCATCCGACGACTATCCCGCCAACGCCTCGCGCAGGTGCGCCATCGACAGGTTTCCGCCGCTCGCCACCACCACCACGCGTTTGCCTGCCAGGCGGTCCTTCAGCTTGATGGCGGCCGCCAGCGAAACCGCTCCGGCGCCCTCCACCAGCGTCCGGGCGTGCTCCAGGTAGCTCACGATCGCCTGTCTGATCTCCTCTTCGGACACCAGGACGAAGGTATTCACGCGCTCCCGCAGGATGCCGATCGGCAGTTCATAAGAATGCGCCGTCGCCAGCCCCTCCGCCGCCGTGGCCATCGGCGCCTCGATTAACGTGTCACTCTCCCATGAACGGAAAGCCGACGGCGCGGCCTCCGCCTGAACGACGATCACCTCCGTGGAAGGCGACACCGCGTCCGTGACGATCGCCGCTCCGGAGGCCCCGCTTCCCGCGCCGACCGGTACGATCATGACATCGATGTCCGCCAGATCCTCGAAGATCTCTAGGGAGTAGGTCCCAACGCCGGCGATCAGATCCGGCTCATTGGCCGAATGGACGTGACGGGCGCCGTTGTCGGCGGCCATCTGTATAGAGAAATCATGGGATTCGTCAAACAGATCCCCGTGCTGGATGACCGTCGCGCCCAGGTCCTTCATTGACTGGAGTTTCCCCGGGTTTGCCACGTTTGGAACGACGATGGTCACAGAAGCCCCGAATGTTTTCCCGGCGAACGCCACTGATTGACCGTGGTTCCCGGTGGATGCGGCAACGAGACCGCGGGATTGCTCATCCGACCCCAGTTGCGATACGAGATTGATGCCGCCACGGGGTTTGAACGAACCGAGGACCTGGTAGTTCTCATGCTTGACCCAGAGCTCGGTTCCCGGGCCGACGAGGCGGCCTAACGCCGGGTACTGTCGTATTGGGGTCCGGTGGATGTAAGGCGCAATTCGGCGACCAGCGTCGATCACATCTTTCAGGTTTGGCGGTTCCAGCAATGGTCTCCTCTGGTTGTTGGCGAGCGCGATCGGGCGTGTTTGAAGGTATGTCGGCGTTGATTCCGACGGCTGTCCTGCGGGTGGCCTGCGAATTGTATCGGCGGGTGGCCTTCGCGTACGGAAGCCCCGGCTATTTCTGCAATAATCTCACACCTCGACAGGTATATACTCCGCTTCGATCAAATGGTGATCTCCATCGCCCACGACCTCGCTGATCGTATGCGAGCGTGACGATTTGTATTTCCGCCCGCGCCAGTGTCATCAAACCTCCACGGGTGGTTCGACCGAACTCCAATTATGGAGCGCGGCGCGAACCGGAGACCATCCTTTCTGTGAGGATGAATGGCTGCTTCCGAACCACCCCCTGGACGAAGGGCGTCTGCTACCGACGATGCCCTACCGCCTGACCGCGGGTCCGTCAACTCGGCCCCTCCCGGGGCATCGCTTCCCGGAGGGGTGAACGCCGATCCGGTGCGCGTCGCACACAAAAGCGGTGCGTCCCGTTTGCTCGGCCGCACATTTGAATCGCTCGGGAATCGGGACTACCGCTTCCTGTGGCTGAGCATGATGACCGGCATGAGCGGTACGCAGATGCAGATGCTGGCGCGCGGCATCCTGATCTATGAGATCACCGGCTCGTACGCACTGACGGGCATCGTCAGCGCGGGTTTTGCCCCGGCGATGCTGATCGGTTCCGTTGTCAGCGGGACGCTCACCGAGCGGTTTGAGCGGCGGTCCATAATCCAGGCCACTCAGTTCGGACAAGTGTTGCTGGCGCTCTCGATAGGACTCCTCGTCCTCACGGACCTGATCATCTGGCAGCACATCCTGATTGCGTCCGTCCTCCAGGGCGGGATATTCGCTTTCATGATGCCGGCCCGGCAGGTCGTGATCCCGATGATCGTCGGGAAGAACCTTATGTCCAACGCCATGTCGCTCAACTCCGCTGCGATGAGCTTTACCGCGATGGCGGCGCCGGCGGTGGGCGGCATCCTATACGGATTAATCGGGGCTGACGGCGTGTACTTCATCGTGTGCGGCCTGAACCTGACCGCCATCGGTTTAACTGGCATACTGCCGAAGTTCCCGCCGGACCCTAACGCCCCGCGCCGCTCCATCCTCTCCAACACTGCTGAAGGTTTCACTTACGTACGGCGAAACCGGACGTTGATGTCCGTGATAGTTTTTGTCGCCCTCGGAACCATTCTGTCGATGCCGTTCAGGATGCTGCTCCCGGCCATATCGAGCGACGTGTTTGAAGCGTCAGAGTTCAAGACCGGCGTGCTGGTGGCCGTCATGGGCGTTGGTTCTCTGGTGGGGGCGCTTGCGATAGCGGCCATGCGCCAGGGCCAGAGACGCGGCCTGGTACTGATGGGGTCGGCGTTTGTCTCGGCGTTTGGGTTGGTCGTGTTCGCAGGACTGCCGATCTACTGGATCGGAATCATCGTCATGATCTTTATGGGCATCGGAGAGGCCGGCCGGTTCGCTCTCGGGCAGGCGCTTTCGATGGAGTTGAGCGACGACGAACACCGCGCCCGGGTGGCAAGCCTTTTCCAAATGACCTTCGGGCTCATGCCGCTCGGAATTCTGCCTGTGTCGCTGGCCATGGAACTGTTCGGCGCCGAGCGTACTTTGTTCGTACTCGGCCTTATTTTGTTGACGGCGAGCGTATTGTCCTTAGGGTTTATGCGACGATTGCGCCAACTCGGCTGAGTCAGAGCCTGACTACGGTCGAGTAGGATATGCCGGGGGCGACGTGCCCCGGCCGGGAGGATGAATGGCAGCTTCCGAACCGGATTCTGGACATAGGGTTGCGTTTGGCGACGAGGCCCGTCTACCCGACCGCGAGTCACCGAATCCTGCGCCGACCGGCGCGTCTGTGGCCGCGGGAACGACTATCGCAGTGACCGGCGCGCACTCGGGAAGCGGACTCAGTCGAGTACTGGGCCGCACCTTTGAGTCGCTGCGTAGTCGTGACTTCCTCTTCCTGTGGTTCGGCATGATCTCCGGTATGAGCGGCACACAGATGCAGTTCTTCGCACGCGGCGTCCTGGTGTTTGTCATCACCGATGAGAACTTCCTGTTGACGGGAATCGTCGGTGTTGGATTTGGCCCGGCGATGCTCATCGGATCAGTCGTGGCACCGGTCGTCTCGATCCGTATGGAAGGCCGCTTCATGATCCAGTTGGTGCAGGTTGGTCAGGTGGTGCTCGCGGGGGCCATCGCGGTATTGCTCCTGACCGGCACGCTTATCTGGCAGCACATGCTCATCGCTTCGATCATCCAGGGGGGGCTGTTCTCCTTCATGATGCCGGTCCGCCAGGTGATGATTCCCAAGATGGTCGGCACGGAATTGATGTCCAATGCTATGTCGCTCAACGCCGCCGCCATGAGCCTCACCGCAATGGCAGCGCCGGCGATCGGTGGCGTTCTGTACTGGCAGTTCGGTCCCGAGGGCGTGTACCTGGTGGTAGCCGGGCTGAATGTCCTGGCGGTGATCGTCACCGGAATGATCTCGAAATTCCCTCCGAACCCGAACGCGCCGCGAAGATCGGTCTTGGCCAGTTGGACTGAAGGGTTCCGGCATGTCGCCACACGCGGGACCCTTATGCAGGTCATGGTCTTTTCGGGCATCGCCGCGCTGCTGACGATGCCGTTCAGGATGATGTTGCCGCCGATTGCTATCGACATCTACGGCGCATCGGAGGTCGAGACCGGGCTGCTCGTAGGGGTGGTCGGCGTTGGTTCGCTTGTCGGCGCCCTCGGTATCGCGAACCTGAGACGCGGACAACGGCGCGGCCTGATCCTTCTGGCGAGTTCACTGATATCCGGCGTGGCGTTTGTGCTCTTCGCCAGCCTTCCCATCTACTGGATCGGCCTGGTTTTGATGATCCCAGTCGGATTTGCTGAAGTGGGCCGATTCGCCCTTGGGCAGGCACTATCGATGGAACTTACGGACGACGAGCATCGGGCGCACGTGGCCAGCCTCTTCATGATGTCATTCTCCGTTGTGGCGCTCGGGATGCTACCGCTCGGAATCGCCATGCAGGCCTTCGGCGCCGAGACCGCGATGTTGGGTCTCGGCATCCTGCTCCTCGCTTCCGGTTTCTTCTTTGTGGCGACCATGAAAGGCCTCAGACGGTATGGATAAGGGCGAATCCACCGACGCCCGACCACGCGATATCAGGAGCGGTAACGCTTGGCCATAGATTGCCGCGACGGGAGAGCGAGCGCTGACGAGACACCGCGTGTAGCACCCGAAGTGGTGGTCGCTGAGGGCTACTGGCGGAGGACATTCCAGTCCCTCTCCAACCCGCACTTCCGCGCCCTCTGGCTTTCCATGTTGTTGATGATGGGCGGCATGAATATGCAGATGGTCGCCCGCGGCCTTTTGGCGTGGGACCTAACGGGTTCCTATCAGATGATCGGCCTGATCTCGATCGGCTTCGCTCCGCCGATGTTGATCTTCGGAATGTTTGGGGGGGTGGTCGCCGACCGTATTGATCGTAAACGGATGATCCAGATCGGCCAGCTCGGGATGGTAGGCAACGCCGCCGTGATCGCGACGGCCATCCATACCGACTCCATCACGATCTGGTACCTGCTCGTGGCGTCGATATTCCAGGGCACGCTCTTCTCCTTCCTGATGCCGGCTCGGCAGTCGATCATCCCGGGGATTGTCGGCGACAACCTGATGGCGAACGCGCTGGCCCTGAACGGCATGGGCATGTCACTCATGACGCTCGGCGCGCCGGCGATTGGCGGCATGATTTACGCGTGGGCGGGGCCGGGCGTTACCTACGACACGATCCTCGCTTTCAATGCTGCTTCGTTGATATTCAGCGCCATGTTGCCTTCAGTGATCGCCGCCGGAAAGCGGCGCAACGTCCTGGGCGATCTCATAGACGCACTGGGCTACGCGGCCCGAAACCGGACGGTCATCGGACTCCTGCTAATCGCACTCGGGACGACCATGTTCGCGAACGCCGCCCGGAACTTCCTGCCCGCCTACGTTGACGACATATTCGGAAAGACCATTGAGGCCGGAGGCCCACAAACGGTTGGCTGGCTGCTCGCCGTGTTTGGCGCGGGCGCTTTCCTGGGATCGCTCTTCATCGCCGGTTTGAAGCGAGGCGCACACAGGGGGCTTTGGCTCATAGGTTCGACCCTGCTATCAGGGGTTGCTGTTGTCGGCCTCGGCGTGGCGCCGGTACTCGCGTCGGCCTTCGTGTTCCTGTTCTTCATGGGACTCGCCGACGCCGGACGGCGCTCGCTGAACAATGCCCTTTTGATGGAGGTCGTGGACGACGAGTACCGGGGGCGAATTTCAGGTATCTGGATGATGAACTTCGGGTTTATGCCGATAGGCATCCTGCTGTTCGCTCAGCTTTCGGATATCTGGGACATCCGTGTCGCATCGGTGGCCGCTGGCGCTGGACTTCTTTTCACGGGCACCTGGTTCCTTGTGATCGACCGCCACATCCGGCGTCTGTAGCAACGGGTTCCCGCGTTGGCCGGGATAATCAATGATCACCCACTCGGCGTCGAACTAACCCCGGAGGTAGCTATACTCGGCGGGCTATCACATCAGGTACCGGAGCCCCCACCTCTTTTGAACTTTTTCATCGATGTTGACTACACCCTGATCTCCGCCAACGGCGCGTTGCGGCCGCACGCCCAGACTCTGTTCAATCGCTTAACCGATGCTGGCCACGCGATGTATATCTGGTCCGGGGTGGGCATCCGGAAGTACGAAATGACCCGGCACAAGATCGACCCGATGGTGACGGACTATTTCGAGAAGCCGACCGCTGACTACCGCGCCGCTGTGGAACGGGCGGCGCTGCCGATAGCGCCGGATCTGGTGGTGGACGATCACGAGGAGATCGTGCACGAGTTTGGCGGCGTGGTGGTACGGCCCTATTTCTTCGCCGACGACAGTGACAAGGAACTGGTCAATGTGGCTGACGCACTGCTCGATTACGCCGAGTCCGGCACCTCTTCGTTCTCCCGTTTCGTCAGCCCGCGCAATGGGGCAGGGTAGATGTCGATCCGCCTGCTGGACGATGCCACAGCCGCCCGCATCGCCGCGGGTGAGGTGATTGAGCGACCGGCGTCCGTGGTCAAGGAACTGGTCGAAAACGCACTGGACGCCGGGGCCACGCGTATCGAGGTGGAAATCGATGGCGGCGGGACCGACCTGATAAGGGTCGTCGACAACGGCACCGGGATAGCTGTCGGAGAGCTCGAGTTGGCGTTCGAGCGGTTTGCCACCAGCAAGGTGGACGCGACGTCCGACCTTCTGGGGATCGCCACGCTGGGGTTCAGGGGCGAGGCGCTGCCGAGCATCGCTTCAGTATCCCGTGTTGAAGCGACCAGCAGGGCGGCCGGTCAGGATTCCGGCGAGCGGTTGCTGCTCGAGTTTGGTGAACGGCTGGAGTTCGGAAAGACGGGTGTTCCTGCCGGGACCGCGGTGGCGGTGCGCGGACTGTTCTCAAACGTGCCGGCGCGCAAGAAGTTTCTTCGCTCCGCCGGTGCCGAACTTGGCCGAATTCAAACGCTGGTCACCTCGTACGCCCTTGTTCGCTCCGACGTCGCATTTCGTCTGACCGCCGCCGGCCGAGAGCGGCTGGTCACGCCCGGCGGCGACGATCTCCGGGGGGCCGTGGCCGGCACATACGGATCGCGTGTCGCCGAGGCGATGCTGGAGTTGCCCGAGCCGGAGCCTTTCGCTGATGGGGTTACCCCGGCGTTCTCCGTCGGTGGGCTGGCCGGCGCGCCCTCGATCAGCCGCGGCAACCGGGGGTTCATCACTCTTGCCGTCAACGGGCGGTGGATCCAGAACAGACGCATTTCTTACGCCATCGAGCAGGCGTATCACGGCTTCCTCGGCGAGCGCAGGTCCCCGATCGCCGTGGTACTGGTGAAGGCACCACTGAACGATGTCGACGTCAATGTCCATCCTGCGAAGACAGAGGTCCGCTTCCTGCGCGAAGACCTTGTGTTCGGTGAGGTGCAGCGTGCGGTGCGTTCCTTGCTGATCGCCACTACGCCGGTCCCGGCGTTCAGACCCACGACGCGGCCGCATGCGTTTTCTGGGAGTGGCGGCAGTTCATCAGGAGGCCCATCTGTTGTCAACGCGCCGAGGACCGATCTTGAGCAGAATCCGCTGTGGCCGTCGCGCCACGATGAGGGCACTTCGGGACCGGAAACGGGCGTCCATGTGGATGCGACGGACGCCTGGATGGCGGGCGATCAGGTCAGCGCTGTAACTCCGCAGCAGACGCAGCGTGAAACCCTGCCGGTCCTGCGCATGATCGGCCAGGCGCAGGAGACCTACCTGATCGCCGAGGGACCGGACGGCGTTTACGTGATCGACCAGCATGCGGCGCACGAGCGCGTTCGATATGAGGAGATCACCGACGCGCTCAACACGGGTACGGCGGACGCTCAGCAACTCCTGGAGCCGGAGCCGGTCGGGCTCGATCCCAGGCAGGAAGAGCTCCTATCTGATCAATTGGAGCTGATCGCCGGCATGGGGTTTGTTGTCGAATCGTTCGGCCCGGCGACGGTGCTGATTCGGGCGATTCCACGGATGCTGGCCGACCGGACGGCGGCGGCGGGCGACGCCTTCCGCGGGCTGCTCGACGAAGTGGCGACCGGAGGACGGTACGAGGCATGGCGAGATCGAATGATCGCGACGCTGGCCTGCCATTCCTCTGTGCGAGCGGGAATGCGTCTCTCTGAAGACGAGGGCAGGGCGCTGCTCAGAAGCCTCGAGAAGGCGGAGCAGCCACACACCTGCCCGCACGGCCGGCCCACCATGATCCATATGAGCCAGCCGGACCTGGAACGTGGATTCGGGCGGCGTTAAGACCGGCGGCCTAGAGATCTTTGTGGTAGCGACCGATGGCGGAATCCGGATGTACTGCCAGCCGCGCCATCTCACCCCGACAGCCGTCCCAGCCACCCATCAGCGATCCAACGACCTGTTCGCCGTCCATCGGCAGCACGAAAAGCTCAGTGCCCCGTTGGATTCGAATCCGGATTGCGTCTGCGTCTGTCTTCAGTAGGCCCGGGCACCGCCTTTGCGTCCACCCACAATTGTAGGACCGCAGGAATGTCTTCGGATCAATAGAGCCGGATGGCGGTATCTGATGTCATTACGTAGTGACCTTCGCTCCCGTGCCAGTCACTGTAACTGTCATCCTGAACTTGATTCAGGATCGGCCGATGTCGCGTCATCGTTCGAGTTTCCAGACCGGGCTGCCGACGGCTCTCGAAGACGATTTCTAACGGCATTACAAACAACCGGGTCCTGAATCGAGTCCACGATGACCGTAATCGGACCCTGGATGACAAAAGAATCAGTGCTGCGACGCTGGATTGCCCCAGTTTCCGGCGTCGGACAGACTCGTCACAATCCTGAATGTTCGCATCCGTTGACCCCTTTCAGGTCACGGTCTAAACTTTGCTATGACCGACCGACCAGTCGGTCGGTTGTCACCCTCCGGAAGCCCCCGTGAACGCCGATGGCCGTCCAGCGTGAAACGACCCGTGAACGCATCCTTGAAGCCGCCGAAGACGCATTTGGCGAGACGGGGTATCACGAGACGTTGGTCGACGACATAGCTGGCCGAACGCCCCTGTCCAAGGGCGGTTTTTACTTCCACTTTCCGAGCAAAGAAGACTTGTTCTTTGCCGTTATCGATCGACTGGCCGACCACCTCACACGCAGGGCGAAAGAGGCCGCAGACGCTTGCGACTCCCCGCTCGCCGGCGCAGACGCAGCGCTGTCCGAGGTGCTTACCCGGCTGGGCCGCCGCCGGGGGCTCGCCAAAGTGCTTCTCGTGCAGGGCTATTCGATGGGCTTAGCGTTCGAGAAAAAACGGGTCGAAATATTCGGCCAGTTCGCAAGCGTGATCCGGGGCGAGCTCGATAGAGCGGTTGAGGCCAGGGAGATCAAACCCACAAACACGGAAGTAGTGGCACGCGCCTGGCTCGGCGCCGTCAACGAGATCGTCGTGAACTGGGTGTACAGCGGAACGCCAACCCCCGCCGAGGCGCTGCCGGTGCTTCGATGGGTTCTGGTCGGCGGACTGGAACGTCCCGGTTCCGGTTCTGAGGCGATCAGGGAGGATATAGATGGCTAGCGCGACTCCGCAGACATCATCCACCGCATTGGGACGAATCCGGCTTTTCCTGGAAACGATCAAGTTTGAGCACTCGGTGTTCGCCCTGCCGTTCGCAGCGGCCACTGTGTTCCTGGTCGCCGACGGAGTCCCGGACTGGCAGCCGCTCCTCTGGCTGGCCGTTGCGATGGTGGGCGCGCGGACCTTCGGCATGGGCGCCAACAGGGTCATCGATGCGGAGATAGACGCACGCAACCCGCGCACGGCCACCCGCGCCATTCCGGCGGGGCTGATCACCTCGAAGCAGGTGTGGGTCTACATGAGCGTGGCATTGATGGCGTTTCTGCTGGCGGTGTCCCAGCTCGACCGTCTGGCCTGGTACCTGAGCCCCATCGTGATCGCCGTGCTGGTCCTGTACCCGTACACGAAGCGCTTCACCTGGCTCGCGCACCTGGCCCTCGGCGCCGTCTACGTCATCATCCCGCCCGCCACCTGGGTCGCCATGACCGGCGACCTCAACTGGGGCGTCACTTGGCTCGGGATCGGAGCAATGTTTTGGGTCGCCGGGTTCGACATCATCTACGCCATCGCGGACAGCGAGATCGACCGTCAGCAGGGCTTGAATTCGATCCCGGCACGTTTCGGCATCAAGTCCGCCCTCTGGATATCCCGCTCGTTCCACGTCGTGACCGTCGCCAGCCTGGCGTTTGCCGGGACACTGCTTGACGCCCACATGCTCTATTTCGCCGGTGTCGGGGCCGTGGCGGCGCTGCTGACGTACGAACAGCGGCTTATTTCACCGACCGACTTGTCACAACTGGGCGCCGCGTTTTTCCTCATGAACGGCATCATCGCCGTCGTATTCGCAGGCTTCGTGATCGCCGGGACACTGACCTGATGGCAAATTACGTTGTCGGAATTTCCGGCGGGAGCGGTGCTCCTTACACGCGCCGGGTTATCGAAGGCCTTGTAGACGCCGGGCACGACGCCAGGGTGGTGATCACGGACGCCGGCCGCCGCGTATTCGAGATCGAGCTGGGTATCCACCTCACCGGCGACCCAGAAACCGATACCCGGACGCTGATGGAACGACTGGACCCTGGTTCGGGCGCCGGCTCGCTGGAGCTGTTCGATCAACGGAACATCGCAGCAACTATCGCCAGCGGGTCTTACGATTCCGCCGGGATGGTGGTGCTGCCGTGTTCGATGGGGACACTGGCGCGCATCGCCAACGGCGTGTCGTCCAACCTGCTTGAGCGTGCGGCGGACGTGATGCTGAAAGAGCGGCGCAAGCTGATCCTGGTGCCGCGTGAAACGCCCTTGAACCTGATCCACCTCCGCAACATGACCGCCGTCACGGAGGCCGGTGCGATAGTGCTGCCCGCCATGCCCGGCTTCTACCACCGGCCGGAGAGCGTCGGCGACCTCGTAGACATGATCGCCGGGCGGGTGCTGGACACGCTGGGCGTCGAATCAACACTGCTGCGCCGTTGGCAGGGGAGTGATGATTGACGATGGCATTTACCGACCTACAGTCGTTCCTGGCTTACCTGGAAAAAAATGGTGAACTGCATCGTGTTTCGGCTCTGGTCAGCCCGGAACTGGAGATCACCGAGATCGCGACCCGGTCCGTGCTTGAGGGCGGTCCGGCCCTCCTGTTCGAGAACGTGGAAGGCTCGGCCTACCCGGTCGCCATCAACGTCCTTGCCTCAAGGCGGCGCATCCAGATGGCGCTCGGCGGTGAGCCGGAGGAACTGGGCGAGCGACTCCTGCACTTCATCCAGGACATGAACCCGCCGTCGTTCAAAACGATCTGGCGCAACCGCAGCATAGCGAAGCGCTTCATGAATTTTCGGCCGGGCAGATCACGGAAAGCGCCGGTGCAGGAAGTTGTGGAGTCGGACCCGGACCTCGGCACCATGCCGATTCTCAAGTGCTGGCCCGGCGATGGCGGTAGGTTTGTGACACTCCCGCTGGTGCACACCGTCGATCAGGAGACCGGCATCCGCAACATCGGCATGTACCGAATGCACGTTTACGACGGCCAGACGACCGGCATGCACATCCAGATTCAACGGGGTGGCGGCGTCCACCACTGGCAGGCGGAGAGGAGCGGACGACCGCTTGAGATGGCGGTCGCGATCGGCGGCGACCCGGCGCTCTGGCTCGCCACCGTGGCCGCTCTCCCGGAAGGTTTTGACGAGGCCGCGTTCGCCGGGTTCCTGCGCAATGCGAGGACTCCGATGACACAGGCCATGACCCTGAGCATGCAGGTGCCGGCACAGGCCGAATTCGTGCTGGAGGGCGTTGTACCTCCCAACGTGCGGCGCGTTGAAGGCCCCTTTGGCGACCATTTCGGGCACTACTCGGAGGCCGCAGAGTTCCCGATCTTCCAGGTCAAAACGATTACACGCAGGCGCAACGCCGTGTACCCGGCGACCGTTGTCGGAAAACCGCCGCAGGAAGACAAGTTCATCGGCGACGCGACCCAGGAGGTGTTGAAGCCGCTTTCCAGGTTGATCCATCCGGAATTGACCGATCTGTGGGCCTACTTCGAGGCGGGGTTCCACAATCTCCTGGTCGTCTCCGTGGAGACGCGATACGAACGGGAGCCACTCAAGACGGCGCTCGGGCTGCTTGGGACCGGCCAGCTTGCCCTGACGAAAGTGATCGTCCTCGTGGACCCGGATGTCAACGTCCGCAGCTTCACCAGGGTCGTGCAGGCCATCCGGCGTAATTTTGACGTGCGGCGGGATGCGCAGATCATCGCCCGGGGGCCGGTCGACACGCTGGACTTCGCGGGTGGGGCGGCCGGACAGAGCGCTCCACATGCAGGCGGCAAGCTGATCATCGATGCCACCGGCCGGGGACCTGCATCCGACATGGCGGTTCCGTTGCCGGGCGATCTGCCCGCGCTAGCGCCGGGTGTGATGCGGTCACGCTTCTTCGAGCAGACGTTGCTGGTGGTTCAGGTGGAGAACGAACCGCGCCGAGTGCTTGAGGCACTGGTTGCCTCTCCGCTGCTGTCGAAGGTCAAGCTGATCGCCGTGGTGTCGCCGGACATCGATATCGACGACGACATCTCACTCCTCTGGGGCCTTTTCACCCGGTTCGACCCGGCGCAGGACATCGTTTTCACGGGTGCTGAACTGCGCGGACCAGTCCCGGCGTACTCGGGAACCATGGGCATCGACGCATCCCTCAAATCCTCCTACCCGCGACCGCTTGAGATGGATCCGGACGTGATCCAGCAGGTCGATCGCCGGTGGGGCGAGTACTTCAGTTGAATAAGAACCAGAGAATGAGAGCTGATCCAAGTGATATTACAGACGTTGGAAGATCGAGCCCGAAGAGTCGCTCGCCCGCCTCAAAGAAGCCAACCTGCAGTCTATGCCCGGGGGCGGTGCTGAGGTGTTTTCCGAGCGCGTGCACCGGGAACTGCTGCCCGGAAAAGCGAACGCAAATCGTTGGGTGCAGATCCACCGCATGGCGCACGCTATGGGCATCAAGTCCGAGGCCACCATCCTGTACGGCCACATCGAGACGATGGAGGAGCGAGTCGATCACCTGGTCCGGCTGCGGGAGATACAGGACCATACCGGGGGCCTCTGGGCGTTCATCCCGCTTGGATACCAGGTCGGCAGCACCATGCTGGTCCCCCACCCCACGCCGCCGACGGACGATCTCAAGATGATCGCTGTGGCCCGCCTGATGCTGGACAACGTTCCGCACATCAAGTCGTACTGGGTAATGCTCGGTGAGGCCACAGCCGCCCTTGCATTGCCCTTCGGGGCCGACGACATAGACGGCACGATCGGCAAAGAGCGCATCGCCCACGTCGCGCAGGCAGACTCCCCGGCCGGTCTGGCCCGGGAGCGTATGGCGCGCTTGATCAAAACCATCGGTCGTATTCCGGTCGAGCGAAACGCCGTGTACAACGATTCGAAGGTGTACGCCTGATGGCCAACCAACCCGGAAAACTCAGAGTCGGGCTATTGCCGTACCTGAACTCGACCGTTTTTTACGAGCGCATGGATCCGGGTGCTGTGGAACTCACGGAGTACCTGCCGCGCCAGATGGCGCTGGCCGTGGAACACGGCGACCTGGACGCCGGACCGCTGCCGGTAGCCGAGTGGTTCCGTATGGGTGATGCGCTGACGTCGATCGGCGATTTCTGCGTAGCGACAAAACAGGCGTCGGTGAGCATCCTCCTGTTCAGCGCCCGCATGCCGGAAGAGATGGAGGGCGCACGGATCGCCGTGACGGAGCAAACGGCGACCACCGTCCAGCTCATGCGTGTCCTATTCAGAGAGAACTGGGGAGTCGAACCGGACGCCCTCGTGACGCGGGAAGAACCGCACGACGCCATCTTGTTGATCGGTGACGAAGCGTTGCGCAACCGTAGTGGAATAGACGATTACCCATTTGTCCACGATCTCGGCGAGGTCTGGAACGCGATGACGGGGCTGCCCTTCGTCTACGCCCACTGGTTGGCACGGGCGGACACGGAGCCCGCGCTGCTGGCGACTTTTGGGCGTTCGCTGGGCGAAAGCCTAGATAGTGGGCTGGCGGATGTAGAGGCGATCATTGCGGAGGGCTGGCCGAGCGCCGACATGCCCCCAGAAGAGGCTCGCTCTTACTTGGACCAGTTCATCTACCGGATGGGACCGCGTGAACGGGAAGCCCTGGCGCTTTTCCGTACCTATTACGACCGATTGCCGGAGTTGCGCCCGCTCCTGTAGCCGCCGCATCGTCCGGAGAATGAGGAAGACATTGCTATCGACCATCCGCCGGAAGGTTAGCGCTGGCCCAGCCAACCGCCGAGTGCGACATCCTTGAAGTTTTCAACGGTCACCTGTCGGACGGATCCAGTTCGGCCTCGCTGACCGTGGTATCCGGTTAATCAACCCGACCCCACTTCCCACAATCAATCGAGGCGCGCCGAGAAGAGGCAACCCGACCAAATGGCAGATCAGAGGCCCCTTTCAATCGGTCACAGTCCCGATGCCGACGACGCGTTCATGTTCCACGCGCTGGCGCTGCACGATGCGATCGTGTACGCCCGCACCAAGGTCCCTGTGGTTATTTTGGCGACACGGATCGAGAGTGCGGTTGTTCGACGAGTTCCGTGGCCCGGTATCAGCGGCGCATTTCCGGGCCAATGCTGGACCGTATTGACCTATTTGTGGACGTCCCGAGGGTTGAGTACGAGAAGCTGACGGGACCACCGTCCGCGGCTGGTTCGGAAGACGTACGGCAGCGGGTGGAAACGGCCCGCGAAGTGCAACGCGCCCGTTTCGACGGCTCCGGGATCGTCGCCAACGGCGAAATGGGGCCAGTAGAGGTGTGGAACGATTGCCAGGTGGAGGAAGCAGCGCGTTCGCTCCTCCAGATGGCGATGATCCAACTCCCACTGTCGGCTCGTAGTTTCCACCGCGTACTCGAAGTTGCCCGCCCCGTGGCGGACCTTGCGGGGTCAGAACAGATCATGACGGAGCCACCTGGCAGAGGCGCTCCAGTACCGACCACGTACGCAGGCGTGAGCGCCTGCGGATTCAGGTCCGACTAGCGGTTGAAGGTCTCCCGCCAAAAACGTGAGCCGTTCATGTAGTCTGTGGCAGCCTCTTGATCCAGCCAGGCGCACACCATTACTTAGGCCCACACATGCCCGACTCACGACCCAACGTCATCGTATTCTTGACCGATGATCAGGGTTACGGCGATCTTTCGTGTATGGGAGCGACCGACTTCCGGACGCCAAACTTGGACCGTCTAGCCAATGACGGGTTCAGATTCACGGACTGGTACTCGAACAGCCCGGTGTGCAGCCCTTCACGCGCTGCCCTGCTTTCAGGTCGGTACCCTGGCAATGCGGGAATTCGTGAGATCCTCCGCGGTCACCGCTCGACGGCCGGGCTTCCACAGTCGACCCCCACGCTTGCCACCATGCTGCGTGACGCGGGTTACCACACCGCCCTTTCTGGAAAGTGGCATCTCGGGCTCACCGAGGAATCGCGCCCGCAAGCCCACGGCTTCGACCATTCGTTTGGTTTCTTCGCCGGGTGTATCGATTACTACTCGCACATCTTCTACTACGGGGCTAATCAGGGTGGTCCAGGTCAGAACGCCACACACGATCTCTGGGAGGACGACAACGAGGTGTGGATAAACGGCCGATATTTCACGAAACTGATCGCAGAGAAAGCGGTCGAGTACATGCGTGATATGGCGGCAAAAGACCAGCCCTTCTTCCTGTACGTGCCGTTCAACGCACCGCACTACCCGATGCACGCCCCTCGCGAATACATGGAGATGTTCGATCATCTGCCATGGGATCGTCAGGTGATGGCGGCGATGATCAGCGCCGTGGACGACTCTATCGGCAAGATCATGAACGAGGTCGACCGGCTTGGTCTGTCCGAAGACACGCTTTCCGTATTCACCTCAGACAACGGCCCTTCTCGGGAGTCACGGAACTGGCTGGACGGAACGCTCGATCCGTACTACGGCGGTACATCCGGCCAATTCAAAGGTCACAAATACAGCCTGTTTGAAGGCGGAATCCGGCTCCCGGGAATCTTGAACTGGCCTGGTCACATAGCGAAAGGCGTCGTCTCCGACACGCCGGTCGCCTCGATGGACGTTGTCCCGACAGTACTGGACGCCGCGGAGATCGACGTTAGGCAGTACGAGATCGATGGGACCAGTCTTCTGGGACACGTAACGCAGCGGGCGAAACTGGACGATCGATCACTCTTCTGGGAGATCGGCGATCAAACGGCCGTCCGACGCGGGAAATGGAAGCTGGTGCTAAACGGGCAGCTCGTGGAGCACGAGGATTCGATCGCCGAAATCCATCTTTCCGACCTTGAGACAGATCCCGCCGAGGCGATCAATCTAGTCGACAAGGAACCGGCGATCACCACCGAGCTGAAGCAACTGGCTGAAGAGTGGCGAGCCGCGATTGAAAGGCGCTGGTCGGATGAGTACGCCGTGAGGGGTGAGGAAGTTCGTACGTACCGGATGGTTTGAACCCGGGTCCTCACGCGTATCTGGCATCTAACAACCAACTACAAGGCTCCACCGAATGCTCGACGGCCGACCTAACTTCCTCATCTTCCTGACAGACGACCAGGGGTACGGTGACCTTTCGTGCATGGGCGCGACCGATTTCCGTACTCCGAACCTGGACCGAATGGCCGCAGAGGGCGTGAGGTTCACCGACTGGTACTCGAATTCCCCCGTCTGCAGCCCATCCCGGGCGGCGCTGCTGACAGGCCGTTATCCGGGGAACGCGGGTATTCGCGGAGTCTTGCGCGGTGGGCGTGAGACCGCCGGATTGCGGCAATCGGCGACGACTATCGCCACGATGCTCGGTTCGGCCGGATACGAGACCGCTATGGCCGGGAAATGGCACCTGGGGCTGACCGAGCACGCGCGTCCTTCGCACCACGGATTTAACGACTCGTTCGGCTTCCTTGCCGGAACCATCGATTACTACTCACACATCTTTTTCTACAGCGCCAATCAACCACCCAGTCCGAACCCGACCCATGATCTCTGGGAGAACGACGAGGAAGTGTGGCATAACGGCGAATACTTCACGGAACTGATTACGGACAAAGCCATCGAGTACATGCGAAAAATGCACGCGTCCGGCAATCCGTTCCTGCTCTATGTTCCTTTCAATGCTCCGCACTACCCGATGCATGCGCCCGAGGAGTACGTGGACCGTTTTCCGGATCTGCCGTGGGATCGACAGATGATGGCGGCAATGATCAGTTCGGTGGACGACGCGATCGGAAAGATCTTGAACGAAGTCGACCGTCTAGGCGTCGGCGACAACACGATGTCGGTATTCATGTCCGACAACGGCCCGTCACGCGAGTCCCGAAATTGGCTCGATGGCACCCTTGATCCGTATTACGGCGGTACGGTTGGTCGGTTGAAGGGCCACAAAGGCAGCCTTTACGAGGGCGGGATACGGCTCCCGGGGATTATCCGTTGGCCGGAGCGTGTAGATGGTGGTGTGGTGACAGATCAACCAGGCGTGGCGATGGACATCGTGCCGACGATCCTGGAAGCCGCCGGTGTCGATTCAAGTGCACATGAGATCGATGGAACGAGCCTGATGACGCTATTGGCGGATAAGGCCGAGACGCCGGAACGCACGATTTTCTGGGAATGGGGAGAACAAACAGCGGTCCGACGGGGCAAGTGGAAGCTTGTGCTGGAGGGGCGGTTGGTGGAGCATGAAAGTCCGGTAGCCGCCGTCCATCTGGCTGATCTTGATTCGGACCCTTCAGAATCTCGAAACCTCGCCGACTCCGAGCCTGAAGTCACCGCTGAGTTGAAATATCTTGCCGAGGAGTGGCGCGCAACTGTCGAAAAACGGTGGCTCGATGAGTTTGGTGCACCCGATGTGGCGCAGCGACGGATGCCCGATTAGCGCAGATACGGCTCTCGAACTAACGTGTCCAGGGGGATAGCTGGATCACGGTCCTCGTCCCCAAGGTGATCCAAACCGGATGTCGCTACGCGTCCGATCGCCGTGAAATAAACGCCCTCGCCGCTCACTTGACTGGCGTCGCCGCCGTGATGTCCCCGTTCCCGACGCATTCAATCCTCCGGGGTTCGTCGCAGGTGTTGTCTCGACGAGAGACGCAATTTACTGTCGCCAAGCTGGCGTCGTGAGATTCCCTACTAGAACCCTAGTGCCGCGGCCCATTGAGGGGGTCGGGGATTCTCACAGTCCGTTGAGTGCTAACTCACGTATACCCGGAATGAAATGGTCCACAGATCGTAATAACGCGGCCCGGCACGAGTGGGGGATCGCGAGAATAGGACATCTCAGACGGCGTTCCCACGCACCCCTACCAGCATCAGGACAGAATTAAGGGACAGGCTTGAAAATTCATCCGCTTCTGATCAAGGTCACCATCTCCACTTTGATCGCCATCGCCGCCGGCGCGTGTGGCGGCGATGGGGCCTCCGACGCCATTCCGGCTTCCGCGTCCCCAGATGCGACGGCGGTGAGCCCCTCCACTGATCCTGCGATGGTCCTGCCGACGATCTCGGCGGCGATGTCGGAAGTCCGGAGCTGGCAGGTGGAGGCGCAATTAACGGTGGATGACGTCACGGCCGATGGGGAGCAGTCTTTGATCACAACGATCCACGCCGCAAGGTCTGGATTAGGCGCAAACATAGTCGTCACCCGCAGTAACGCAACCACGGGGTCGATATCAGGCTTCACCAGCGCCGAGAACCGCATTGTGGACGCACAGCGCTATCGCAGAGACCCCAACAGCGGTATCTGGACGGTCAGCGATGCGGGCGACGAACCGGCAAGCCTGACGGTAGATGCCGATGTGGTGGGGCAGATAGATACATCAACGGCCACGGTGAACATCACCGAACTCGGCGGCGAGGGAGTGTACCACGTGACCGGAACAGTCCCCGGCGTAGACGCCGCCGAGAGCGTGGAGGTGTTCGCAGGGATTAATGACAACCTGGTGCGCATGATCCTGCTGGAAGGTGGCGCACCGGGATCCAATTTCGGCGGCCTGCTGGCCATCTCGGAGAGATTGCTGCCGCAGTCCGTGGAAGCCCACTATCTGGAGTACGGCAGGCCGATAACCGTTCATGTCCCGCCGATCATCGGGGAAACCGATAACGCCGAGACCCGAAGCTACTTAAGCACCATCAATCCGTTCACGATGGCGGTGCCGGGCGATCTGAGGCCCGCGCCGCGAAATGAACTGATGGGCGAGACGTTCAACGGAACCGGAGGAGAGGCGTTGTTCATCATCGAGGAGTACCTTGATGTTGAGGAAGCTTTCGTGGGAGAACTGGCTGGGGCAGATCCGGACGCGGTGACCTATGCCCGGCGATTCCAGATAGAGATCGAGAAGTCCGGGACGTACGAGGTGCTGTCCAACGAACCGTTCACCACCGACTCCGGGTTGCAGGCGCGACTAATCCTCTTTACGGAGGCCGAAGGCGCGGTCAAGTGGGCGCACCTGTCCTATCTCCACGGCGACGACTTCGGCTTTGGCGCCTCGTACGGAGGGTACACCGAGCGGTACGACGAGATCGAGGACGCGATCATGGCGTCGTTCCGGTCTTTTGCGATCGTCGAGTAGACAGCGGGTCCTGTTCATTCCTACGTTATCGCCTGTGATCCTCCGCGTTGTCGGATGGCGTGAACCCCAGCGCTTTCCAACCCGAAACGGTGTCGTAAATTTTCCAGGTGTTGCCGGACGCCCCGTACACGATCTCGTACTTAATACCGGGCGCCTCGACACAGGCCGAGAAGAATCCCGCAAGATCTCTATGACTGAACCAGCTCACGTAGCCGCGCGGATCATCGCCGATGGCGTCGCTGTCAGCGATCGTTCCCAGGCGCACGCACACGACTTCCATGCCCTCGCAATCTGAGTAGTAGCGCCCCAGCGACTCCCCCAGTGCCTTAGTCGCCGCGTACCGACCGTCCGGCCGCACCGGCATATCCCCAGTGACCAGCGGCGCCTTCTCTGGCTCAAGGCCGTCATATCGTCCGGCGGCGATGGATGCCCACGGCTCGTCCGACTCATAGTTGCCCATGACATGCATCGAGCTGGCAAACACAAAGCGGCGCACCCCGGCGGCGTGCGCAGCGTCGTAAACATTGGCCGTGGCGACGATGTTGGTGGGCAATAGCAGGTCCCAGCCGATGTCCGGGGTGTGCCGGCGTTCCGCAGCCAGGTGGACCACGGCGTCAACGCCCTCAAATCGCGGCGTGATTGCATCGATATCGGTGAGATCTGCCACCACGACACCCGGTCGTTCCAGCGGCCGAATGTCTATCCCGGTCACTTCATGCCGTTCGCTAAGGGCGTCGGCGATGACGCTGCCAATGGTTCCGCCGATGCCGGTGATGAGGATCTTCAACTTCAAGTACTCCTTGCGATCGACCCGGATATGTTGCGGCCCGACTGAGGCTTGACCTGCGCCGGGAACGGCACGAGTCTAGGCCTATTCGGGCGGTTATTTACCGGGAAGATCAACTCATAGGCCGTTTGCAGGCTCAACGAAATTAAGGAAGCACATGCCCAAAGCCACGATCACACTTGATCCGGACCGCAACGCGGGGAAGATCGACGGGCGGATCTTCAGCGGATTCCTGGAGCACCTCGGGCGGGCTGTGTACGACGGCGTTTACGACCCCGGCAATCCGTTGTCTGACGAGCACGGATTCCGGCGTGATGTGCTGGAGGCGATGCGCCCTATGCGTATGCCGTATGTTCGTTACCCGGGCGGAAATTTCGTCAGTAATTACGATTGGAAGGACGGAATCGGCCCGTCGGACCGGCGTCCGGCGCGTGCCGATTTTGCGTGGCAGACCACTGAACCGAACACGTTTGGAACCGACGAGTTCATGGACTGGTGTACAGCCGTCGGCACCAGCCCGATGATGGCCGTCAACCTCGGTACCGGCGCCGCCAAGTCGGCGGCCGAGCTGGTCGAATACTGCAACCACCCTTCGGGAACCTACTGGTCAGACCTGCGCCGTTCCAACGGCCATGCCGACCCGCACGACGTGAAGGTCTGGTGTCTTGGCAACGAAATGGACGGGCCGTGGCAGGCGGGGCACGTCCCCGCGGCGGAGTACGCGCTTCGTGCGGAGCAGGCCGGAAAACTGATGAAGGGCGTCGATCCAACCATCGAGACCATCATCGCAGGGTCGTCTGGCAACCACATGCCGGAGTACATGGAGTGGGATCGCGTCGCTCTTGAGTACACATGGGACGACGTCGACTACATCTCGGCACATCGCTACTCCCGGAACGAAAGCGACGACACTCCCTGGTTCCTTGCCGAGGGCGTCGAGATCGATCGCATCATCCAGGACTACCGATCGCTTTTGGGTTACGTGCGGGCGGTCAAGAAGTCATCCAAACAGGTGTACCTGTCATTTGACGAGTGGAACGTCTGGTACCGGGCACGGGGCAGCACGCATTCCAAAGGCGCGTGGGAGCAAGCGCCGCACCTGATCGAAGAAGTCTACAACCTGGAGGACGCACTGGTCGTCGCGCAATACCTGAACTCGTTCATCCGCAATGCCGACGTTGTGAAGATGGCCTGTCTGGCCCAGATCGTGAACGTGATCGCCCCAATAATCACCCGCAGGGACGGACTCCTCTTCCAGTCGATCTACCACCCGTTCGTCCGGTACGCGGAGCTTGCGTCCGGTGATTCCCTCACACCGGTCGTCGACGGGCCGGTGTATAGCGCTGGGGACCGAGGTGAGGTCCCGTCGCTGGATGTCTCCGCGTCTTATGACGGGGTCGACGGGCGGACGACGGTGTTTGCGGTGAACCGTGACCTCGCAAATTCGGTAACGGCGACCCTCCGGGTGATCGGCCGTTCCGTGTCGGAAGCTGACCAGGGATGGCTGCTCACCGGCGACGACCCCCAGGCGCACAACGACTGGGACGCGCCGGACAACGTGGCCCCGGCGACGTGTGACGTTGCCGTGGAAGACGGCGTCGCGCAGGTGGTGATGCCGCCGATGTCGCTCGTTTTGGCATCGCTGAATACAACGGGCTAGCCACTCCGGCGCCCCGAACGCGGCGTCCCGCGGTTAATATCGCCCGAAATGAGTGGCGAAGGCGTGCGATCCCTCTATGCACGCCCGCTCAGGAGAGTTGCAACACATGATCAAGGAGTTCGGAACGCTCTACGCCGGGCACATCGATTTCAATAACATCGGATTCGGGGGCATCGCGGCCAACAACCGCTTGTTCCCCAACGAGGAACTGATCGTGGAGAAGCTGATGCCGCTCCAGGACCTTTACCCGGGTCCGGAGTTCGTCAACGCGGGCGCCGTTATTGGCACGCCTCAATCGGTGATACTCGAACAGCTAGAACAGTTCTCCACCGAAGTTATACCGCACTTCACCGGAGTTGAGGCCGGGGCGTGACTGCAACACCGTCGATGGAAATCTCAAGAAATAAGTATGAATCGGGGAAAATTGGCAATAGTTGAGACTCCTGAAACCGCTGAAAACTCCGAAGCATCGGACGAGGTGCAGCCCAGGGAGAGCTCCCGTCTTATGTACGGG
Source organism: Chloroflexota bacterium (assembly GCA_002730555.1). Classification (GTDB taxonomy): domain Bacteria; phylum Chloroflexota; class Dehalococcoidia; order Lucifugimonadales; family Lucifugimonadaceae. The sequence goes on along the minus strand of PCAM01000006.1, from coordinate 71,185 downwards.
ATCTCGGCCGGGCACGGCATAAAGCACTTCGGCCAAGGCGCGATCCTGATCTTGGTGCCGGAGATCAAGGCGTCTCTGGCGCTCTCCGACGTGGCTATCGGTGGCATGTTCGCAGCGCGTGATGCCTCGATGGGACTTGCCAACGTGCCGGCGGGAATCCTGACCGATATGTATCGGCACAGGGTGCCGACGCTGCTGGCGGTCAGCATGTCATTCGTCGCGATCGGCTACCTGCTGATCGGCATGTCCTCCTGGTACTGGCTTACCGTACTGGCGCTAATGATCCTTGGCACCGGCACATCGTTATGGCACGCGCCGGCCTTCTCTGAACTGGCGATTCACTATCCGGAGCGCCGCGGTTTCGCCATGGCGGCCCACTCAACCGGTGCACAGATCGGGAACACCACCGCTCCGGCAACGATCGGACTGTTGTTGGGCGGTATCAGCTACCTTGGGATTGAATGGGCTGGCATGGAATGGCGGACCGTTGCCTTTCTCCTCGTCGTACCGGCGGTACTGACGGTGCTCGTGATCGTCAGCAGGTTCAAAGGCAAGGGATCGGCTGGTGGAGAGAGCGTTTCGCTCAGGTCGTACGCCGGCGCCACAGCACGGTTAATCGGCAACCCGGCGGTGATGGTGATGGCGCTCATGCACGCGCTCAGGGGGGCTGCGCACAACTCGATCCAGTTGTTCCTCGTGCTCTACATGTCTGACGTCCTGGATTACAGCAACCTGACTATCGGGATCCACGTGTCGCTGTTGACCCTTGCCGGCATAATTTCGACCCCGGCGTTGGGCCTCCTGTCCGATCGATTTGGCAGGAGACCCGTGATCGCTTTCTCGATGGCTTCTATCACGGGTCTCGTTTTGCTGTTTCTGATAGCGGACGACGGATGGGGCCTTACCGTCACGATGGTTTTCCTCGGCGTGTTCCTGTTCTCGATAATGCCGGTTATCGTGGCCGCCGCCATGGACTCGACCGAAAAAGGTTCTGAAGGAACCTCTATCGCCGTGTTGTTTGCGGGCGGATCTCTAGTTGGAGCGGTGGCGCCCATACTCGCCGGTGTACTGAACACTCACTGGAATTTCGACGCCGTGGTTATTTTCGTGGCGATAGTGGCGGCCGTCGGCACGGTTCTGGCCATTGTGGCGCCGATGGCCGGCAAAGTTGATGCAAAGACGTAGGGGAGATCGGCTAACATCTGGGCGATTCGCCCGAATACGAATATGACTCCCGGCGGACCGGGATCAGAAATCACGCAACGGGGACAAAAATGCTCGAACGCTTCAAGGTTCCGGACGCCGACCGTGTCTACGTAGCGGAGGACAAGATCAGAGTGGCCACAAACACCATCTTCCTGAAGGTGGGATTGTCAGACGAGGACGCAAGGGTGGCAACCGACGTTTTGATCATGAACGACCTGCGCGGGGTGGAGACCCACGGCGTGTCGAACATGCTCCGGTCTTACGTCTCCGGTTACAGCAACGGCGCACTGAACCCGCGGCCGGAGATCAAGACGCTCCGGGAGTCGGACACGACGGCCACATGGGACGCCGATCGCGGCCTCGGGGCGCACATCGGCCCGGCGGCGATGTGGGTCGCTATGGAAAAGGCAGAGAAACACGGGCAGGGCGCCGTTTCCGTTACGAATTCCGGCCATCTCGCCGGGGCCGGTTATCATGCCGCTATGGCGGCTCAGGAAGACATGATCGGCATGGCGATGACGGGGAGCGGGGGGGTGCAGGCGGTGCCGACCTTCGGCGCAGAGCCGAGGTTCGGGACGAACCCGATCGCCTATGCAGTACCGGCCCGTAGGATGCCGCCGTTCCTGTTTGACGTTGCGACCACACAGGTCGCCGGCAACAAAATACGATTGGCGCGCCGCGTCGGCGCGGGGTTGATCCCGAACTGGGTTGCCGGTCCGGATGGGACGGTCATTGACCGGGAAACCGACGGCATCCCGGACGAGTACTTCATGCTGCCGTTTGGCGGCACGCGAGAAAATGGCTCGCACAAGGGCTACGCCTTCGCCGCCGTCGTGGACATCATGACCGGGCAACTCTCGGGCGCGGGACCGGGCTTCATCCACCAGAAAACAGCGCACTACTTCCAGGCATGGAAGATCGACGCGTTCATGGACACGGACAAGTTCAAAGACGACATGGACGACTTCTTAGAGGGCCTGAAGAACACCCCGCCGGCGCCGGGCCAGGAACGGGTTTTCTACCCCGGCTTATCCGAGTTTGAAGAGACCAACAAGCGTAAGGAAGAGGGGATCCCGTACCACCGAGAGGTCATCGAATGGTTTGGTATCGCATCCTCAGAGCTGGGTGTTGACCTAGACCTGCCGTAACCGCGGTTGAGTGGGTGGGTTGGTATTCGCCTACACCGGTCCTTTGAGAACCTCAAGACACGGGTGAAACAATCGAATGTCATCCCGATCCTTCCAGTATCGGAAGGACGAGAGACCTTCACCAGCACACACCGATTGCGCGCTGACAGACTTCCCCCTCACCCCTGATTCGCTCGGCCGCTCCCGTCGGGAGAGGGGACACGCGGCCATCGCACCGCCCGTTTCCCAGTCCGTTAACCGGATAGTTGCATGTAGCGTCTCCGCCATCACTCGACGCAGCGGGTGGACTTCCGGGCATACCGCTATGCCGTTCTGTACTTGTACCGATGCCGGGTTGATCACGGTCACCGACGACCCCGCCTGTACCCGGTCAGGCGCAGCACAACTGGCCCCGATAGACAACGCGTCGTCGGGGAAACCCCGCCCGCCGCCCTGCGTAGCTGGCTCACACCCACCCTGCTCTTCTACATCCGTGACTACTACACCGTGCCGGATATCGACATCGCGGACTGGTCGCTCTCCATCGACGGCGCCGTATTCGACCCGGCGCCCCCATAAAACCCCTTCCCGCCATGCTGGAGTGCGCCGGTAACATCCGGTCTGACCTGGGACCCGGAATCCCCGGCAATCCGTGCGCCGCGTCGACGTGAGCCTGGACGGCGAGATACCTGGCAGGGCGCCCATCTCGACGAGAGTGCGTTTGAGTATCCGTGGTAGCAGAGGACGTGGATTGGACACCGTCGTCCGAGGGCCACTACACGGTCGTGGCCCGTGCCGCCGACGATTCCGGCAACCTTCAACCGCTTGAGACGCGCTGGCACACTCCCGGTTACTGCATGGACGGCGCAAAGCTGGTCTGTGTGACGGCGGTGTATGGACGGAGTTCCCACGCCCCAGATCCTCCCGGCAGACCCGCAACAGCCGATATGATTTCGTCGGCGATCGCGGCATGTGCCCGCGCGACCAGCCGTTCTACCTGCATTCCTACCGGACAAACGAAAGAGTTTCGATGAAGATCACCGACCTTAAGTGCGCCATCATCGGCCAGAACCCCGTTGTCAGGATCACGACAGATGAGGGCATCGCGGGGATCGGACAGGCGGAGCCCGCCAAGCAGGACATGAAATGGCTGTTTCTGTTCTACAAGGACATGATCGTCGGAATGGACCCGACGGACGTTGAACGGGTGATGCAAAAGATCCGCCGCCTGGGATCGTTCAAGCCCTGGGGCGCTGGGGTCAGCTCCATTGAGATGGCACTCTGGGACATTGCCGGCAAGGCGGCCGGAGTGCCCGTGTACAAGCTCCTGGGCGGCAAGGTGCGGGACCGGGTAATGACCTACAACGGCAACGTACGCCGTTCGATGTCCGACTCCCAGCCGGAAGATTACGCAGAAGAGATGCGCTGGATGAAATCCCGGCCGGAACGCTTCTCGATCATCAAGCAAGGGATAGCGTTCCACGGCTCGATGGTGCGGGAGGTTCCCGGTTACTTCTACGGGGACCTCGAGAAGACGAAATATCATCCCAACAAAGGCCTGATCACCGAGCGCGGGATGAAACACACCATCGCTTGTATTGAGGCGATGAAGGACGTCCTGGGAGATGAGATAGGGCTGGCGCTGGATTGCGGCCCCGGCTTTGGCCCGACCGATGCTCTCAAACTGGCGAAGTCGGTCGAGCATCTAAACGTGATGTGGCTTGAGGACATGATCACCGGGGACTACACCCCCTACGTGCTGGCGGACCTGTATCGCGAGATCACTCCATACACCACCACACCCATTCACACGGGCGAGCAGATCTATCTGCGACAGAACTTTATGGACCTGTTAGAGAAGCGGGCGGTGAACATCATCGGCCCGGACCTGGCGGATGTCGGCGGCCTGGCCGAACTGAAGTGGATCGCCGAGTACGCCGACTTGCACGGGATCTCGATCGCCCCGCACGGAACCCTCGACGGGCTAATCGGGCTGGCGGCGCAGGTGCAGGTAGCGGCGACCCTGCCCACGAACTACATCGCCTTCGAGTACCCGACCGGCGATCCGGACTGGTGGTATGACATCGTCGAGGGGCTCCCGACCCCGATTGTCAAAGACTCGTTCATCGATGTCTGGGACAGACCGGGCCTGGGGGTTTCTCTGAATGTAGAGGCCACCCGGAAGTACCTGCGGCCGGAAGACGCCGGCTTCTTCGATTAAAGGCGACTGGTTCGCTTGGAGCGCCGATGATCGCGGGCATCCGGGGAAGCCGTCCGGCGGCGTCGCACGTAACACAATCTCAGGCTCCGGGATCGATTCCTGGAGGCGCGACACCGGCCTCAGACCTCATAATGGTCGGTGATTAATCATCTGGGTTAGATGCAACCGCCGCGCTCCTCGGAACCCCCGGGATTAGAGTGCGGACAGAACCGGTACCTGCCTAGTCGGGCGAGACCTGAAAGCGAAGAGCGAATTTGGAAAACCTGTTGATCGTCCTCGGCGCGGCCGCAGCGCTCGGCGGACTTGCGTGGCTGGGTTACGTCGGGTCCGTGATGAAGGGGCCCAAAGGAAACGCACTTGTCGGCGGAGTCAGTTCATTGGTCGTGGGTGCCGCCGTGATCTTCCTGGGCGCGTCTATTTCGGACGACTCCGGGCAGTCGAATCAGATCTTCCCCAGCGGTTCGGGTTTTGCTACGGCAACGCCCGGGATAGAGCCGACCGCCACGCCGGAACTAGCACCGGAAGAACTGTACAGGCAAGAGGCAAACGATCTGGCGGCCCGAGCGGGCAACGATCTGGCGCGGGTTATCCTGCTGCTCAGTACCCCCGATGCGGCCAATGCGATCTGGGTGAACGATGTACGTCAGACCGGATCGCAGTTCGCTCGATACGTCGTCCGGGCCAGGGATCTCGCTCCGACGGAAGAGCAGGCGGAGGTTCAAGAGTTGTTGATGGCGGTGCTGTCTGACCTTTCTACGGCGGGGAGGCAGGTCAACAACAGCCTGGATGCCATCGGATTCCAGAATGTTACGGCGGCGCAGGATGCGATCAATGAGGCCCTTAGCATCCTAAGGGATTCGTCGCCCGTACTCGTCGAGATCGTCACCCGAACGGCGCCCGAGGAAAGCTAGGCACGGGTGTTTCCGGAGCTTGTTGATCCTGAACGCAGTGTGACAACCGCAACCCTTCGTCGTGATATTCGCGGTATGCGGTGAGGCGTCTACGGGTCACACTGAAGTTACCGGTGGAGAGCAACGGCCATCCATGCCGATATCTCTCGAAGTGGAACGTTCGTGACCACCGCTCCACACTTCAAGTGAGTGATCGGTGACGGTTGGGCGGACGAACGATAGAGGGATGGTCGTGGCATGTGGATTTACATAGCTTTGGCCCGTAATGGGAACAGGTATCAACTCCAAACAATCTCTTCAGGACCTGTGGGAACTACCGGGACGGCCACGACGTTTCACCGGGGGAAAGCGGGCCTACATCGGGGGAGCCGGGGGTGTTCATATAATGCGTCGTGAGCCTCCGGTCCTTGAAGAAGCGGGGCGCTTGTTGTCCGCTCATCAGCCTGTCGACCCACGGGATATTCATTACACCGATGAATCGAAACCGCGCCCGCTCAGCTACGAGGGCGATAGGAACACGCAACGAACACCGTCGGATCACGGATCTGGTGATCGAAGCCGCCTGGATAACGGGCGTCGTTTTAGTGCCCCTCGTGTTCAACCCGCGGCACTGGTTCAGTTTCTACAACGACCCCAAATACGCCGTGCTTCACCTGGTCGCTCTCGTGATCATTGCCGCGTGGGCCTGGGAATGGGCGCTCTACTCAAGAACCGCGTCGACCCTGGGCGTATCGAACGTACTCGGATGGGCGGCGCGTCGCCCTGAACGGTGGGCGGTGATCTCGGCTTTCGCGTTCGCTCTGGTGGCTGTCGTCTCCACAGGACTGTCACCGGTGCCGGCCGTCAGCCTCTGGGGAAGAGACTTCACGGATCTCGGTTACGAACTGTATTCAACCCTGGCGTTCGTGGTGGTGTTCCTCGCCATAGCAATTCGCATGCGCAAGGGCGAACAGATGCGGCGTCTGATGCTGATGCTGTCCGGGACGGGAACCGTCGCTGGCTTGTACGGCATCAGCCAACGATTTGAGTGGGATCCCCTGGGGCCTGGAGAAGGCGCCGATCGTGTGTTCGCGTCGTTCGGGAATCCCATCCTTTTGGGCTCGTTTCTGGTGATGACGGCGGCGATAACCACTGCCGTCGCCCTCGGTGAGCATCGCGAGGTAAAGTACGGCTGGCTCGTGGCTGGAGTGATAGCGCTCGGGGTACAACTTGCGGCGCTCTGGTACACCGGCAGCAGGGGACCGTGGATCGGCTACGGGACCGGCGTGATCGGCTTCGCAGTGATCGGCTACGTGTGGTTGGACCGGCGCACACTGGCGAAAGGCTTGGCGATGATCGCCGCCGGGGTGCTGGTTGCGGTGGTCATAAGCATCGTTCCCGGGGCGGAAGGCGGGGGCCGGAGGGACCTGGCGGATCTTGGCGGTATTTTTGACGACTCAACTAGCGGTTCCATGGGCGGCAGGTCGCCGATCTGGGAATCGGCGTTTGAGTTATCGGTGACCCGGGCGTGGGTACCGGAGGAATCGGGCGCCATCGCAGCGGCGCGGACGCTCGTTGGGTACGGGCCGGAGATGTTTTACTACGCCTATCCGCTTGGCCTCGAGGTCGATCAGAGCAACTCCCTCGCCCAGCACACCCATAACTTCCCATTGCAGATCCTGTTGGAGCTGGGACTCCTGGGGCTGACTACGTTCTTAGCGATGGCGCTGCTCGCCGTGTACGCGGGCGTCAGGACACTGGGCGCTGCTAAACGGGCAGGGGGCGACAGCAAGTGGCTCTCGATACTGGTTGTGGGATTGCTGGCGGCCCTCGTCGGCCGTGGGATGGAGCAGATGGCGGGCGTGGCGCGAGTCGGCGATCTGCTGCCGTTCTGGGCCGTCATGGGGCTGCTGATCGCCGCTGTGGAGATCGCCCGTCGCGGGGTGGAAACGAACTCGTCCGGCGCGTCGCGACGGAGCCGTAGCAGCTCCACCTCAGACGCTGCAATTTCGCCTTCCGCCCGATACGTGATCGCGGGGATAGCGCTGGCGGTGACGGTACTGGCCGCCGGGCTTTTGTACTACCGGGACTTCCGGACTTTGCAGGCAAGCGCCATCGCCCGGGATGCCCGGGATCTGATCGACGAGGGCAGGCCAAACGAGGGTCTCGCCAAGATCCAACGCGCCGTGGGTCTCAACCCGGATGTCGAGCCCTACCACCTGCTTGTCAACGATCTCTTCCGGAAGGCGGCGGACGAGGCGGAGGCCACCGGCGATCGTGAAATTGCGGTATTTGGCTGGGAGTCCGCTTTGGAGGCCGCTCACCGTTTTGAAACCAGAAACCCGAAGGCATTTGATACGCAGTTGCGGCTAGGACAGGCTGAATCCAGGCTGGTCGCGCTTGGCCGGGATGACCTGATTGATGTGGCGCGATCTAGATATATCAAAATCGCAGCCGGACGCCCTTCTTACCCGTCCATCCAGGCCGATGCAGCGCAAGGGCTTCTAGCTATCGGCGACGATACTCTGGGACTTGTTTATGCGGATCGCGCCATCGATATGGAGACGGCGGGCTCCCCGAATCCCGAAGCTTGGTGGTTCAGGGGCGTTGCCCTGGAGAACCTTGGGGAGCTCGATACGGCGGCCGTTTCGTACGAAACGGTGGTCGAACGCGCCCCGTTGTCAAAGCATGCTCTGAACTCTCACAGGCGTCTGGCGGTGGTGTATGACAGGCTGGGGGATCCAGGCCGGGCCGAAGAAGAACGGGCGCTGGCCGACGCGTTTGAGTAGGGCCCTGGCCCCGACCTACCGTCAATGTTCAACATCGGAAATTTGAGTTCGGCGTTGTTACCGACCGAAACCGCCTGAATCGCAGTTAGAATCGTAACCGGAAGAACTTGTAGTAGAGATAACGGCCGGGCCGAGCGTAATCTCATTCACCGGGTAACCCGGCGAGATCCGGACAAACCCTGAAGCGCTCTACCGTACGACGATGGCCCCTTATGGGGTGGAAAACGGATCACTGATGGCCTCCTGGGACATGTTCCTGATCACGACGATAGGGCGATCTATTGTCGGGTTACTAGCGGCTTTGATGCTCGGGTTCGTCGGGTACCTGTTCTGGTCTGTATCTTTCCCGCCGCTCGCCGGACTGGGTTTCCAGACTTTCACCGTCATCAATACCATCGCGATCGTCGTGACTTTTAGCACCGCCGCCGCTTGGTGGAAACTGGACGGTGAGTGGGAAACCCGGTTCGTCGCTTTCGTTTTGATCACCACAGGAGCGTTCGTCGGCGGGTGGTTTGGTTACGACCACGGGTTCGATAAAGGCGTCGAAAAGATCATCGCCGAGTACGGCCATATTCCCGGCGGGCAGCTCCGGGTTCCCACTCACGCCGGGATCAGATCGTCCCTGCTCGCTGGTGCTCTGCTATCGAATTTCATGGCGTTGGGTCACCATATCTGGCGGCTGTGGCGCTACAACGACCCGGGCGACTACTAAAACTGCTCCTGAACGGGACGCCCGCCATCTTGAGCGAACAGTTAGGCCCTCGTGCGTGTATGCCCGTGTGTGCGCTTTCATAGGAAGCTTCATACCTGAATTGAACCCAACCCCGAAGTCGGATTGATCGTGTAGCCATACCGTTACCGGAACGGGCTTCGGCACGCGGCCGGAGCCTGTGCCCAACGGAAGGGAGATCACATCCGCTCGTACGTCAAACGTCCGGCGTTGTTACTGTTCGGACTCATCGCTTCTGCGACTCTATTCGTCGCACCCCCGGCCATGTTGCAGGTGGATGCCACCGTCGCGGCTTCGGTTTTCAGCCCGACAGGTGCTCCGGCGATCACGGAACCGCTCTCCGGTATCACGGCCAGCTACGCCGTCGACGGCGAATACGCCCTGCTCGGAGTCGGGTTGCTGGGGCTTTGTTTCAGACGCTCGATCGGGGCGCTACGCGAGATTCTGTGGCCCGGAGCTTCCGGCCAACCAGACGAGGACCTTTAACGGATCAAGACGGGGACGAAGGCCAGGCCCGGCACACCATCGCTTTCCATCTCGTGGAAGGTGAGGACACTGTCGCCTCCCTCTCCGGGAACGGCAACGAATCGAGTCGAGCGCCCGAACTCAAGTTCGACCAACGAGTGCGCGGACCAACCCTCCACCTCGTAACGGCTGCTGTACAGCGCAAAACCGCCTTCGCCGGTCCAGGTCACCGAGCGGGAACCCGGGGACGGGACAATGTTTAGGTCCACGAAACCCGCAACGCCATCGGCGACGATAGTTTCTCCGCGAACGCCTGCCGATGTGGCCTCCACGGCGACGATGCGCCAGCCATCCAGGCCCGGTCTCAACTCGTTCCACGCAACGCTCGCCAACCCAGATTCGTCCATCAGAACGGCCACGTCGCTCAGGCCAGGTCGCCCACCGGCGATGACGTTCACCGGACTCCACCTTCCCAGGTTGTTGAAGCTGAGATTGATGGCCCGCCCGAATCCCGGCGCCTCGGCGACAACGCCGATAACCGCGATGCCGGACGCGAGGGAAATCGAGATCTCGGAGGCGGCGCCCGGCACAGGCATCACCGGGATCGGCACGGTCCAACCCCCGGCGACCCACTCGGAAGCGAACACGACGATGTCGTCGGCCGTCAGAACGTTTCCGTCCATATCCCGTGCCCATGCGAGGATGATGCGTCCTTCGCCATCGGAACCGATCACCGGGGCGAAGTCGGGGCGGTTGTCGCTCGTGACCGCCTCGGGGCTGGACCAGACCCCTGAGTCGGCATCCTGGCGGCTGAAAAACAGCTCCGCCTGAGTTGTCGCAATGATGAGCGTGCCGGGATCGTCCGACACGTCCGGCACGACCGACCACACTAGCAGCGTATCGCCCTCTGACGTGAAAGCAACGGCGGTATCGGTAACCATGCCGTCCGGCTGGCCGAGGACAGAGGATGGAGGCGACCACGCGCCCCCGTCGCCGTAGGATTCGAGCAAAGATACGTTCCTGACGCCGGGACTGGCCGCTCCACCGGGAATCGAGACCGCAGAGATGAGGATCTGTCCATTTGAGTTGCGGCCCGCCGATATCGACGCCCGTGGTAGGCCACCCCCGGCCACTACCTCCGGTGCATTACCCGAACCGGGTGGGACAAGCGCCGACGTGGGGCTCGCAGTCCATGCCGGCTCGCCCTCGATCACAGATGAGCGGGCAATGCTGTCCGAGCTCCCGTCCCGATCGAAGAACGTAAAGTCGGCGTTCTCACGGTTTGCAACCCAGACCGACCAGAGTTCGCTCGAAGTCTTAACACCGCCGGTCGCGACCGTATCGTCCTGGCGCAACGATCCGCTACTGTCAGTGTCGGCAAACGTCGCCACGGACCGGGAGTCCAGTTGGCCATCGACGGTGAGGTGACTCATGACCGATGTCGCGAACTCAAACTGCGATACCGAAACGATCTCGAAGCGGGTACCCGCGACCACCCTGCGTTCCCCGACAAAGGGGGGCGGTTCTCCCGGTTCCGGTGGCGACGCAAGCGTCCAGGTGGCGTCCACAAACACGTCTTCAATTACGACGCCGTCGATACCCGGGGTAGCGAGGCCGTCGATAGCTGCCCGCAACGGGTCCGGCAGGTATGTGGATTCCAGGAAATGGATCCGTGCCTCGTTCAATATGGCGCTCATCTTCTCGCCCCAGCTGTCCGGGCTCTCTGAACCAGCGTCAGATGCAGGGATCACGGCGCTGTCCAGGCTGATGAGGCCCGTCGCCGTGATGGCATAGGGCGCTGGCTCGGAGGACGTTGAAGGCTGAAGCGCAAACAGCCCTGTCTGGCCGTCCAGAACGGCCGTGGAGCTCACCGATTGGAGGGCGCTCAGAGGATGCCCGGTTCCGGCCAACTCTCCCAGCAGTCTTCCATTTGTTGCCGGAGGGCCGAAATCGGACGTGATGATGATGTCCGGTATCTCGTACCTCAAGTATTCACCGTCATGTGTGACCCGCAGCGAGCCCGGCTTCACATCGAAATTCAACTCGTTTCCTACCGAGCCCACGACCGGGGCGATGGACGGTGTCGTCGAAGCCCCACCCAGATCGGTCAGCAGTGAGAGCGGGTAACGTTGGTCTGCGGGCCACAACGGCCAGTCAAATCCGAGCCTAGCGATGGAGCGGGATGTCCGGGCTTCGATCCTCCATCCCAGCGCACCACAGGGGAGGTCTGCGATATCGAACGTCCCTCCCCAGGTTCCGACCCCGATGGAGCTTCCCGAAAGGAGCGTGCCACGGAGGTGGAGCGTCCTCCCTGCCCCATCACGGTTCGGGGCGCCGGGGCAGGACTCCGATACATCTACAACGAGGTCTACGGTCTTGATCGGGTCTTCAAAGTTCTCGCGCAGCGGCCTTTCGCCGTTCCGGTCGACACGTACTTCCCAGAGCGCGCTTGTGGCCGATGAAGATATCCCCCGCAGCACGTAACCCTTTAACGCGCTCCCATCTGACACCCCCGTTATCTGGAGCGAGTTAGCCTGAACTCGTGGCGGCGGAATTTCCTCTATCTGGAAGGTAAATCGGGCGTCTACGGCCTCATCTTCGCTGGTGTCGGGAACAAGAACCGATGCCGAATACGGGTAGTGTCCGGGCGCGTTCACGATTGTGTTCGCGTTCCCCTCGGGAACTTTGAAAGACACCACGCCACTCGAGCCCGTTCCAAGCTCGGCGCCGAGCGGTGAGAGGGTCACTACCGCTCGATCCTCCGGGCCGTCCACCGGAATCCCAAGACCTGTATCGATGCCCGATACGGGTGCCCCCTCAGAGGACGCACTTACGACGAGGATGTTCAACCCACCGGATGGCGTCAGGTAGAAATCCTGCGTGCCGTTGAACAGGCGCGCCGACCCTGTGGGATCGTCGTTATCCACGATCGCCTCGTATCCGGGGCTGGTCACGGTGAAGACGCGGTCTGTGCCGCCCCACGACCACCCGACAAGGTTCGCGCCACCGTTGGTCGACGGTATCTGGAATTCCAGCTGATAACGGCCGTTGGGGCCCGTTGGACCGGTGGCGGCAAACTCGCGGACGAGTCCGGTACATGTCTCGCCGCAGTATTCGGTGACGACGTTGAGCTCCACCGTCACCCGTCCGTCAACGATTGGTCCGCCCGTGGACGCGCTGTAGATGAAACCTGTGGCCTGGATGTGCCCGGCCTCGGTGGCGCCGATGCCACCGTCAAGACTGCACTCCACCAGCCGAATAGACTCCCCACAGTTCAACGACAGGTCCAGAGAGTCCACGGTTCCGTTCTTGCTCGTCCAAAAATGGTCGAAGCATCCGAGTTCACCGGGCGTGTCCGGGCATATCCGTGCGCGGTACTCACCCGGCCGGGCGCGGATCGATATCAGGTTCGGTATCTCGATAGTATCGTCGGTTTTCAGGAAGCTCGCGTCGTACACATCCATCGTACGGAGATGCTGGATGTTCTCCAGCGTGCCGATTGCGGCCGTCTTGACTCCGTTCTTGTCCGTGACGGCGATCGTGATATCGAGGAACCCTCCGGTGGCCGGGGCCGGGAATTGACGTACGATCCGGAATGACCCTTCGGCGGCGGTCAGATCCAATGGTTCGGTGAGTGGCATGTAATCCGGGTGGGTGATTTGCAGCACGTACTCGGTAGCGACAGTGGCGCCGTCGACGATCGTTAACGGGAGATCTTCTATGGCGAACACCCCCCGGTTGTCGGTCAGGGCGGAATACACGAGGTCCCCGTTCCGCAAGGTGACGTTGGCCTGCGCCACGGCGAACGCAGCCTCGGTGAGGTGCGTCAGATCGTGGATCATCGTTCCATCGACCCGTCCGACAAGAGCGGTTGTGGCCCGGGCGAGCCGGAAATCGTTTGTCACAGGGGACGACCCGACAGTGATTTCGGTCGTCACCGCCAGGTGGCCGGCGGCCGTGACCTCGATCGTGTAACTGCCCGGGGGCAGAGGGAGGACAAAATTGCCGTACCCGTCCGACTCAACCGAAGTCACAGGGGGCGTAAAACTCCGGTTCCCGAAATGCGCAGCCGTTATCGACACCAGGGCGCCGGGCAGCTGGACCGGCAGGTAGGCGAACGACTCGTGCACGTTATTTGTCGACGAGTCCGACGCGTCCCGCAGGGAAGTTTCGAGCCGGGTACCTCCGGCGAGATCTCCGGCACGGACGAAGCCGTGTACGTCTCCCGGGACAGCGGGGAGGTCCGCGTTGAGTGTGATCGACTCTCCCGGGGCGAGTTGCAACGTTTTCTGGGCTGGGTACAGATCGGCGCCGTTGACACCGGAGACGAGCCTCGGGGCTGGGGTCCACACGTCGTACATCCCGGCCGGCAACCCGTCCACCAACACAGAACCGTCCAGACCGGTGGTGGCATCTATCAGGACGCCCTCCGCCGGCGTACCGCCGATCCCCTGGATCCGCACGCCCATCCCGCTGAGAGCGATGCCGCCATACGTTGATGAAAACAGATCTACGTTCAGCGACGCGCCGTCCAGAGCCAGATCGAAATCCTGCACGGGTTCCCGGTCGCCCGTGAGAACTATCGACGTTGCCGTCGTCAAGTAGCCGGGCGCTGCCGCCTCTACTCGATATTCACCGGGCGGCAAATCTTCCAGCGAATACACGCCGTCTGGACCGATCCCGGAGGCGGCGACGGAGCGCCTGGCAAGTCCCGGCTCGGGGGCGCCGCCGCCTAGGCTGAGCGCCCTCACGACCGCGCCGGGGGGCGGTCTCGTCCCGTTCGGTCCATCCCCGGTTACCTGGCCGGTTATCCGGGAAGGCGTCGCCCTGAGAAAAACCTCCCAGTCCATGTCGCCCGAAACGTCCACATGTTCCGCGAAGACGGGGTAACCGGGCGCCTCGACGGACAGGTCGTATCCGGCCTGTGGCACGGCGGCGATGACGTAAGCCCCGAACTCATCGGTCCTCGTAACCACAGCCTCTATGACGCCGTCTGGCGCCCGGGCGGAAACCAGGGCATTCGGGGTCGGATCGCCGGAATCACGATCAGTTACGCGGCCTGTGATGTCGAAAACAAGCCTGCTGGAAGGCTCGCCGACAACGCTCACCGAGAGGTCCAGCCGGGTCCAGGTTTCGGTGTCTATCTCTGCCGTGGCAGGTTCCACCCGGTATCCGGAGATTACGAGACCGTGGCGTCCGGGGGCCAGCCCGTCTATCCGATAGAAGCCGAACACATCGGATATCCCGTACTCTCCATCCTCGCCGTCGCGGACGCTTACGCCTCTCAGCGGTCGGCCGTTGGCGGCATCCACGATGAATCCAGAGATCGAATGATCGCGGTCAGGAACGTTGAACAATGAGGCGCCGGCCCGCGGAGGCGCGACGAGGATCGGGCCGGAGGCCTCGGGCGCCGGAGGTGCTTGTTGCGGGAAGGGAGACGGTTCCGCCGTCGATTGAAGCGCAACGGAGGTTGGATCCGACACCACTGGCACTTCGTCACCGCCACCTGAACATGCGGCCGCAAGTAAAACCGTGAACAGGAACGTGGACAGCGCGATCAGGCCGAGTGATACCTGTGCCTTCAGCTGTCCTCGCTCTCGCATAAAGCCCTGCCCGGCGTGTGTCCCGGGCGTCTGAATTCCGGGATCAAGGGGTTCAAGAATCGGCCAGCGTCGTCGGCCGACCATCGAGTTGGAACGACAACTCTACGGGGCCGGGCGACGGGACTCTTAGCGGACGCGCGCACACGTTACAGCCCATTTAGGCCGGAACGTGTGCGCCGAGCTACTTTTTGCGGTGCCGGAACGCTGTCGGAATTGTCGAACTTACAACCCGTGAACAGCGATGCGCTCGCGGTCGAAGTCGGTCAAGTGCGGCCGCAACGCCTCAACGATTTCGGCCAGGGTCTCGTCCGGGGACACTGTGCTGGTATCGACATGGATCTTCGGCCCGATGGTTGATCGTGCGACGCCCTCTTCGAACCGCTCCAGGATCGCCGGGATGTCGGACTCCTTCACCGGGCTGTTCGTGTGTTCCGGGGAGTCTTTCAGTTCCGCCATGCGACGTGCCAGCACGTCCGGCGTGGCGGTCATGTGGACGACGACGATGGGGTCTTCAGATATCTGCTTGAGACGCGCCTCGATCTGCCCGGTGATCACGTCCCTGTCGAACTGTTCCCCGGCGAGGCCATAGCCGTAATACATGCGGGCGTAGATCGCCTCTTCGATGTGGAAACCCACGCTCAAGTCGTCTGCGCCACGGTAGTGATGCACGTGGTAGTAGATGTGGTACCGGTGGTACATCTCTTTGAGCTTGGGCGTGAGGCCGAGGATCTGTTGTTGCTCTTCAAGGGTCGTGTCGTCCGGGTGGCCGGACGTGTGTGGGAGTTTGGAGTGGTCGTGGAGGAGCGAAAAACCCTCACCCATGACCGATTGCTTCCAGTCGTTTAGCTTGTGGGAGATGGTGGTCGTTCCGACGTATTCGCATCCGGCGAGCAGGATCTTCAAAGCGTTGTCCCCAGTCTGATCCGATGTCCGAGCCGGCGGACCGGCTGATCGATGGCGCGCACAGTAGACGGCCAAAGACCGCCACGGTCAAGGCGGCAAAACGGGAATCGGGGGAGAGGGGTTAGTTAGCGATCGAGCACTACAGGTCGTCGAGACGCGAAATTGGCTCGACCGGTGGGGGATGGGCGACCAGCTTCAGGTGCGCCTCGGGAGGCTGTTCCATAAATCCGGGCACGTTTAATCGATCGGCTTGTATCCGGCTCCGGCTCTCGCTGCTTTGATGCGCGAATCCCGTGAACCGTCACGGCCGGGTGTACGCCGGACAAATACGGCGTTTAAACGGCGATCGGACCGGCTTTCCCCGGGCTCTGCTGGCTGGGCAGCCGTGGATAGCGCCTGCGAGTCAGGTCCTCGATCGATGATTCTTTCTTGACGTGCTTAGTACGGCTGCACTGGATGCACTTAACGAAAGTACCGTATAGGTCGCTGTCTACCATCACGTCGCCGCGACAGCGTGGGCAGCCTTTGTGCAAGATCATTTTGGTTCCCCCTAATGCCGAGAGTAATCGGCCATTGATGAAATATATTCACGGTCCTATTACGGCTTTGTTACAAGCCGATCACGTCGTCACTCACCGATGGTCGCCTTCGATCCACCTGACCTTCCTGTGCCAGGGTCCGGTTCAAGGTTCGGCAAGCCGTCACTCTCAGCGCAGGCATGTTCATAACCGGAACCGTGTGGAACGTTCTATGCGCACGAAACACGGTTTTTGATGAAATTACGACTTCCGGGAGGGCGTTACGTTCAGACTGCGATGTCGGTTGCCGACCACGCGTCGCAGACGTACGCTGCCGTGACCGGGTAGACCGAACGCGGGATCGGCCGACAGTCTCGACAGATATCGGAGTTGCTTCTTGACCGAAATGTTATTCACCTCGGACGTCATCGAGGTCGATGACGCCATACAGGCGATCGAGTTGTATGCGGAGCGCGGCTGGACGGACGGGTTGCCAATCGTGCCACCGACGGAACCGTTAGTAGCGCGCTTCGTGGAGACGCTGAATACCGCTCCGGATACGGTCCTGGGCGTTGAGCCGACCAAGGGTGCGGTGATCACCGCCGAAAAGGCGGCCATAAATGCCGTTATGGCGGGGTGCCGGCCCGAGTACATGCCGGTGCTGGCGGCGGCGATAGATGCCATCACAGCACCGGAGTTCGGGTTGCACGGGATATCGGTCAGCACGATGGGCGCCGCGGTGCTGTTGATCGTTAACGGCCCGATAGCCGGAGAGCTGGGTATGAATTCCGGGGTCTCGATCTTCGGACCGGGCAACCGGGCGAACGCCTCGATAGGGCGGGCGATCCGGCTCATCATTATCAACGTGCTCGGCACACGGGCGGGAGACCTCGACAAAGCCACCGTGGGCCACCCCGGCAAGTATGCCTGGTGCGTCGCCGAAAACGAAGAATTGTCCCCCTGGGAGCCTGTGCACGTGACGCGCGGTCAGCCGGCCGGCGGAAACGCAGTTACGGTCGCCGCCGGGCTCGGCCCATTCCAGGTTGGACAGCACCACGACGACAGCCCGGAACGAATACTGGACGCGTTCGTCGATTCTCTGTTCGCCATGGGGCCGCTCATGAAGGAGGTGCTCATCGTGCTCTGCCCGGAGCATCTGGAGCATTTCCGGGACGCCGGTTGGGAAAAAGGACAGGTCGGAGAATATTTGCACGGTAACGCTCGCCGTTCCGTTTCGGACTGGGCCGCCGCAGGCCGGCCGGTTCCGGAGGCCGAAACGGGCGGGCCCGAACTCGTCAGCGCACTTGATTCTCCGGGTTCACTGATCACCGTCGTCGCCGGGGGCGGGGGCGGCGCATGGAGCCAGATCGTTCCCACGTGGACCCACGGAGCGAGGTCTGCCGTAGTGACAAAACCGATATCAGCCTGAATCTGCGACACTGGACCGACATCACGGAGGCGAAGATGAGCACTGAATCAAAGATACGGGTGTTGGACCCGACCGGGCAGCCGACGATAGCACAGCAGGGAATGGCTCCCCGTCCAGATACTCTGGATGGCGCCGTGGTTGGCCTCCTTGCCAACCAGAAACTGAATGCCGAACCACTGCTTGAAGCGATCTACGACGTTCTTTCAGAACGATTCGAACTCGGTGGCCGGGTTGCGGTCAACAAGGGTGACGCCAGCAGGCCGGCGGCCCCGGAGGTACTGGATTCGATAGCCTCCGATGTGGACGTGGTCATCACCGCGAACGGTGACTGAGGAAGCTGCTCATCGTGCAGTGTGCACGACTCGATACAACTGGAGCAGCGCGGGGTTCCGACCATCGCTATCTGCACGGAACCGTTTGAATCCGGCGCCCGTGCAATGGCACGACTTGGCGGAATACCGGACTACCCGTTCGCCCTCATCCCTCACCCTATCGGCAGCCTCGACGAGGCCGGGCTCCGAACCAGGGCGGTGGAGGCGCTACCTCAAGTGATAGAGTCGTTGCTGGCTAGGGGCTGATTCGGGCTGGGTTACACGCCGGGAACATCAAGTAAATACACCGGGGGGCGATGGCCAGGTTGCCGGACGCCGAGCGCGAGTCCGCGATCATCACTGTGCGTCTAATGCCACATTTCACGCGATCAAGAACCGCTTCGGAGATGGCGGCGTGATCGAACTGATAACGACCGTGGGCTACTACTCAATGATCGCCTGGGTTCTGAGCGGCACGGAGATTCGGCTGCCCGACAGATCACCAGAACTGCCCTGAGCGCCGGTTGCGAGACCGATCAGGAGGCCGATCTCAGGGTCGGGACTAGAGACTCTTCAGAAACGCGATCAGATCGTGGAGATCGCTCTCTGGGAGGTCGGCGAAACTGTTCGGCATCAGGTTGGCGAACCCGTCGACCACGAAATCACCCGGGTCCCGGATAGCGTCCTCAAGGTACTCATCCGCCGACTGGCCAGACACCTGTGTCGCGGCCCGTTCTCCTACGTCCGCAAGCCCGGGACCGATCACCGTGGCATCGCTGGGCGCGTGACATGCGGAGCAACCTTTGGCGGCAAAAATCGCCTCGCCGTTGGTGACGGATTCGTCCGCTCCGTCGGCGCCCGCCGCTGTCGGGTCGGATGTCGAAATCGTCACAAACGTCGGCAATGCGGCCACATCGCCGTCGTTTTCAGGGTCCCCGCCACTGCTGCAAGCGGCGAGGGCGAGCAGCAGAACGAGCGCGAAAACAATACAGACCGAAGAGGCGCTAGAGAACGGCGACCGGCGCATAATTTGATCTCCCACATGGATTCCTGCCGCGGCCAGATAGGCGCGGTCACAACGAAAGCACGTTACCCAGAGCCAACCGTGCGTGATAGGTGAAATCGCGTCAAAAAAATACATCCGAATTGCCCATTTTGGGTCGTAAAGCGCTTAATTTCACAAATTCCTCACGTCCCCAGTCACCTACCTCATGGCGACCACACCTCTGGTGCCTGATCGTGATATGCAGGTCACGGTTCCGGAACATGTGCATCGGGACCGCAATTACGTTTTTGAGGGTAAATTGACCAACGAATCGACGATATCGCCGTTCGACAGATTGTCGACCGGCGAAGCCATGTTTGTGGTGGGCGCGGACTTCCAGATCTTACGCTGGTCGGATCGCGCAACGGAGCTGCTCGGCTTCGAAGAAGCGGAGGCGGTCGGGCGGCCGTGTTTTGAACTCTTGGTAGGATCCGATGGTCGCAATCCCGGTATCTGCGGACAGGACTGCCCCGTGCTGACCGGATCGCGCCGGAACGCCAAGGTGCCTGATTACGATCTGCTGAGCCGCTCCGCAGACGGCAAGTACAAGTGGCTGAACATGACGACCCTGATCCTTGAGGGCCGCTCGGACGATCCGACCGGGCGTCGCCAGATCATGCACCTGATGCGGGACGTCACCGACAAACGATCCGTCGAAGAGTTCGCACGGGTGCTGGCGACAAGCCTTCGAACTTCCGCCGGAATTCCGTTATCCCACTCGGACCTCGATGAGGATCTGAGCGTTGACGGTGCCGTGGATTACAACCGCGTCCCGCAGTTATCACCGCGCGAGATGCAGGTCCTCAGGCTGCTTGCCCACGGCACGTCAACCAAGGAGATGGCGGCTGCCATGGGCGTGACGCCGGTGACGGCAAGAAACCACGTGTCACGACTTCTCAATCGCCTGGGCGTCGGAACCCGGCTTCAGGCGGTCGTCTACGGCGCACGGGCCGGGCTTATTTAACGACCGGTTAGTGCGTTCGCACCTATCCGCCTGCATAGGGCGCCAATAGCTTGTCCTTCAGATTCCGGCACGCGGCCGTCTTCAACCGGCGGCGTCATGCGCCGGGAAGCTATGTACCAGTCCCACCGCCTCATCTTGAGGCCGCCTTAAGGGAGCCCAACCGTGGGAGGTTCGGTGATTGATTAACCGGGATACCGTTACCGTCGCGATCATCTGGATTATCGCGACCGTGGCTGTAGAGATCGCATTCAGTTTTGTGGACCTGTTCCCCGCCGCTGCGTCGGAAGAGGCCGTGATTGTTGACGATGCCTTCTACTTCCTGACCTACATCGCGATACCGGTCTTCACCTTTATCCTGGTGGCGCTGTCTTACAGCATCATCAAGTTCCGGAGCCGACCGGCCGACGACGGCGGACCTCCGGAGGACGGTCCTCCACAACGTACCCACAACGCGTGGGTGCGTGGTTGGATGCTGGTCACCTCCGCACTGGTCGTCACCGTGATCATCCATCCGGGTCTCACCGGCTTATGGGAAATGGATGAGGCGGCGAACAAAGACCTTGATTTCGTCGTGAAAGTGACCGGAGTCCAATGGGCCTGGTCCTTCAATTACCCGGACCAGAACATCACCAGCCCGGAACTCGTTCTACCGAACGACACGCACGTCAGGTTTGACGTGACGGCCGTCGACGTCGTGCACTCGTTCTGGGTCCCGGCGTTCCGGACCAAGATCGACGCCGTGCCGGGCCTCACGACGGAGATCCACGCAAACATTACGGAAACGGGAAATTACGACGACGACATCAACTTCCGGGTCCAGTGCGCGGAGTTGTGCGGCCGGGAGCACGCAATCATGCAATCCCCGGTACGTGTCGTCGAGCGCGCCGAGTTCAACGAGTGGGTCCTTTCAAAGCAGTAATGACCTCACACGGCGCGACACACATCTCTTCCAGACGTAACCTCACGACGATGACTAGGAGTCAAGCATGACGGCCCTGAAACCCCTGGGTCGGGCAATCCTCTTCGCCCTGATCGGCTTCCTGATCGGCGCCGGGCTTTCCGCCGCGCTGGTGGAAGCGGCCGGGCGGGACGAGATGAAAGAGCCGATCATCGCTGGCGGCTATATGTTCGCCCTGATCGGCTGGCTGTTCGGCGTCGGTGTCTGGGGCTCCTGGGTCCGCGAGTGGTTCGGCGCAACTGTCAAACCGTTCCACATCGAAGGCTGGGGCCGCTACCTGGGATTCTCCACGGACCACAAGGTCATCGGCGTCCAGTACGGCGTCACCACTATCGTTATCTTCCTGCTGGCCGGTGCGCTTGCCTTGCTCATGCGTATAGAGCTGGCGGACGCCAACAGCACGTTGCTTTCCCGGACCGACTACAACACGGTGATGGGTCTCCACGGGATCATGATGATCGCCGTGGCGGTCGCCGCCCTCATGGGTGGTTTCGCCAACTACGTGATGCCGCTCATGATCGGGGCCGACGACGTCGCATTCCCGCGGCTGAACGCCCTCAGCTTCTGGATCGTGCCGCCGGTGGCCGTGCTCCTGATTCTCACGCCGCTATTCGGCGGCATGGACACGGGTTGGACCGGTTACCCGCCGCTCTCGTCCCAGGGACCGACGGGCAACCTGCTGTTCCTGATGGCGTTCACCACCTTCGGCCTGTCATCGATCCTCGGCGGACTGAACTTCCTCGCCACGATCATCACGATGCGCGCCCCGGGCATGACCTGGAGCCGCATTCCCATATTCGTGTGGGCGGTGTTCGCAGCATCTCTGATCTCACTTACTGCCACGCAGTTCGTCGCGTACGCGCTGCTCATGGTCATCTTCGAGCGCGTGTTCGGCATGCACTTCTTCGACGGGACGATCGGCGGCGATGCCATCCTGTTTGAGCACGTGTTCTGGTTCTACTCCCATCCGGCCGTATACGTGATGATCCTGCCGGCGTTCGGGATAGAGCTTGAGATCCTCAGCCACTTCGCACGCAAACCTGTATTTGCGTACAAGTGGGTGGTCCGGGCCTTCTTCTCGATCGTCGGACTAAGTTTTGTCGTCTGGGCGCACCACCTGTTTACGAGCGGTATGAGCAGCGAGCTGCACGGGCCTTTCATGGTGCTCACGGAGCTGATATCCATCCCGACCGGGGTGGTGTTCCTGGCGGCCGTCGGCACGATATGGCGCGGGAGATTGTGGTTAAAGACGCCCATGCTTTTCGCCATGGGAGTGATCGCCAACTTCCTCATCGGCGGATTGACCGGGTTGTACGTGGCGGACGTGGTCACGGATCTCAACTTCCAGGACACCTACTTCGTCGTGGCGCACTTCCACTACACCATCGTCGGAGGTGAGATATTCGCCCTGATGGGGGCGATCTACTACTGGTACCCGAAGATAACGGGCCGGATGTACAGCGAGAGGCTGGGCCGCATCCACTTCATCGGAATGATGGTCTTGTACAACGTGACGTTCATACCGATGTTCATCGTGGGCGCACAGGGCATGAACCGGCGCGTGGCCGACTACCCGGCTGAGTTCGAGAACCTGAACATGTTCATCACCGTTTCGTCGTTGTTGCTCGGGCTGGCATTTATTCCGTTTGTCTACAACATGGTGAACTCGTGGATCCGTGGCCGGAAGGCTGGCGACAACCCGTGGGGCGCCAGAACGCTTGAGTGGCAGACGACTTCACCACCGCCCGAGGAGAACTTCGAGACCCAGCCGGTCGTGGTCGAAGACCCGTACGGATACGGGGACCCGGATGCGAAGCACTTTGAATTCCCCTCCGGTTCCGGCCACGTGGCCGAACCCGCGGGAGGAGACGACTAATGACGACCGATTCCCACGCCAACGAGACCCAGAGAACCCGGAACAAGCGCGGCCTGATCGTGTTGATCGCGCTCGCTGTCCTGACCGTGGTCGAGTTCTTTGTGGCCATCTGGTTTGAGGGCGTGCTGCAGCTAACGCTGCTGGGCGTCAGCGCTGTCCTGAAGGCGTTGTTAATTGCGCACTACTTCATGCACTGGAGGCAGGTCCTGGACCACATCCCCGACATAGCGGCCGGCGACGCCGACGTGGTGGAGGACTGATCGTATGGCAATGACCGATCTCATCCACGCCGACCTCCACGAGAGGTACGGTACAAAAGCCTACTCGTCGCTCACGATGCACCGCCTGGGACTGTGGCTGTTCATCATTTCGGACGCCTTCTTTTTCACGGCCCTGATCTCAAGCCGCTACTTCGTTTCTGGAACGGACCGCCCGGATGCACTGATTCAGGAGTTGGGCCTCGCCCTGACCGCCGTACTGCTGCTCAGCAGCCTTAGCGCGTACCGTTCTGAGGTCGCCGCCTCGCACGGCGATACGGAAGGCGCGAAGCGCTGGATCATGATCACTATCATCGCCGGATTCGTGTTCCTGGGCGGCGTTGTGTTTGAGTGGTATGAAGCGTTTCACGACTTCCCGCCCGGAAGCGGATTTGGGACGACCTTCTTCACGCTCACCGGCATTCACACGACACACGTGATCAGCGGGATCATCCTGCTGGCGTTCGTCTACCGGCGCGCCGCAAAGGGCGAGTACGGCCCCGGCCACTACTGGGGAGTCGAGGGCGCCGCCAAGTACTGGCACTTTGTCGACCTCGCATGGGTGTTCATCTACCCGACTCTGTACCTGGTCGGGGAGTCGGTTGAAATGGGCGCGCACGGGTAGTCGGCCTCGGCACAGGTAAACGAAAAGGGGCGGGCCGTACTGGCCCGCCCCTTTTCGTTTATTCATCCCTGGAGGCCGCTAGACGATGGTTCGGTCTTTGAATGTTGCCTCTTCAAAGCTGTTTTTGAACGGGACCTGCCCGCGATCGCTCCCGGGGAATATTTCGGATACGGGCAATACGGGCTGGCGGATAAACCTTTCAGGCGTCGACGGCTCGACTCTCTTCTAGGGGGCGATGGCCTTACAGGGCAGGCGGCTCATCCGCGTTGTCGGCGAATCCAAACAGGAGCGCCTGGACGCCGGTGGCGTATATATCGTCCCCATCCAGCTCAAGCGTTATCTGCGGCAGGCCCTGGCTGGCGTGACCGGAGATAACGATGCCGTGGCGGGTGAGATCGTATGTGCCCAGATGCCATCCGCAAGGACCCATCACCTGATCGTCCGGCTTGTACGTGCCGGCCAGCTGGAAACCCATATGCGGGCAAGTAGTGTTGAACGCTACGACGTCGTTATCCGGACCGATCCCGCCGCCGGCGGGCGCGCCCAGCCTGATCAGGTTGTTCAGAGCGGTGGGATGCTCGTACGGGTAACTGAAAGAGGCCGGCACGCCGACTTCGAGGTCGCTCAGGGATGCGATGCGTTGTCGATCGAACGATGCCGACTGCGCGTACAGGACCCGCCCCGGGATGATTCGCTCGAGCGCTATCAGGCTGACGGCTGCGGCTCCCATGAGCAGGAACTGCCGTCGCGAGACGTTCGGAAGCAGGCCGCCCGGCTTCCCACAGTCTGTCGAATCGTTATCTGGCGTTTGGGAACCTGGCCCGCGGGTGCCGCTGGTCATTCGATCACCTCGTATCCCAGAGTGACAGGCATCAGTTCGACCCCAGCGGCAGCAACTCGTAAGGAGGCAGGTCTTCCGGGCCAGGGGCGTCAAATGCTGGCGCATCGCTCCCGAGGCTCTGCAGGAACGCTACAAGCGATCCGATCTCGTCGTCGCTCAGGTTCAGCGGACCCAGTAGTTCGTCCTTGTTCGGGGCATCCCCTTCGCTATCGTTGTAGAAGCGGACCACGTCCTCCAGCGTCGCCAGCACGCCGTTGTGCATGTACGGCGCTGTGCGGCCTGCCTCAAGTAGCGAGGGTGTGCGGAATCGCCCGAGATCCGCTTCCTCATGGGTCATGGCGAAGTGGCCCGGGTCGGCACGAAGCTCATCGAACTCGCCTACGGCGAACTGCTTGAAGAAGCGACGGAAAGTAATGTGCCGAGCGGGCTCGCTAAACACGTCGGGATTGGCCGGAACGCCGGTGACGTAAAGACCGCCGTCCGTCAACAGGTCGCCGCCGTGGCACGCGGAGCATCCCGCCTTGCCTTCGAACAACGCCAGCCCGGCTTGCTCTTGCGCGCTCAGCGCCGAGTCATCGCCGGCCTTGAAATCGATGTACGGGTTGTCGGTCGATTCCAGTGTGGCGATGAACGCAGCGAGTGAATTCAGTATCTTGCCGTAGCTGACCTCACTGCCGAACAGCCGCTCAAACGACTCCGCGTACACGGGAATCTGGACCATGCGTTCCGTGAGCAGTCGCCCGTCCTGGTGCATGAAGTGCGCCTCGGCGATGTGATCACGGACCACGGTGGCGACGTCCGATCCGTCGAGCCGGCCGTCCCAGTAGAAAAGCGGCATTCGGGTGGCGTTTAGCAGGGTCGGCGTGTTTCGGAAATACTCGACGCTGGTGTAGCCGGTCGATAGTGCTTCGCCATCGACCCACGCCTGCTCCGGAAGGTGGCAGGAGGAGCAGGAGGTAGCGAGGTTGCCGGAGAGCCTATTATCGAAAAAGAGCAGGCGGCCAAGGTCCGCTTCGGTCTCGATGGCAGGGAACGACTGTTCAGAGAACGCGGCGCCGGAATCGGGTAAGGGCGCGTCGGAAAGAGATGCGAGCGCTACCGGAACGGTCACCGCAACAATCAATCCGACGAGAGGCACAATCACGCCGAGCCGACGAAGGCTCATTCCTGTCCCTTTCAGACTGCTGGGATCCTGTTGTCGGGTTTCGACGGGGCTGCAGACTGCAGTTTGCGCGCCGTTACGATTCCTGTCCACCGGGGGATTAGGCAATATCGCACCTAATTAGTGAATGGGATCATAAACCTGTGAAAACACATGCAAGTGCACACTAAATCGTGATCGGCCCGTTCGTTTTGCGCCGCTTACCGCCACCAGCGACCTCGATGAGTACTGCATCGAACGGGCTCGGCCACGGAAAACTGCGCCTTTGTTGAGGTCAATTCACCAACCGGCTCACCCGGCGATCGACGCGGTTTCTCATGTCCCGCCCGCCTGATCTCCCTCTCCGGGTGACTCGCCGATCGAAAGAGACTGATATGGCCGCGGCGGTTTCGCCAGAACGAATCCGGCGAGCGCGATGGAGAGCAGCCCGAATGTGATACCGAACGCCAGATCGTAGCTCCCTCTCATGTCGAATATGACGCCAGCCATGATCGGTCCGATCAGGGTAGGGATGATCATGGCGGGACGGGTTAACCCGATGATCGCACCGAAGTTCTTCAGCCCGTACATCTCGGTGATCGCCAGCGGGCCGAGCGCGCCCACACCGCCCATTCCCATGCCAAAAATTACCAGCCCGATCCATGTGAAAGTCGCCCCGTCCGGGAACAGAAGAATCGCCAACCCGGTGATTTGAAGACTGACGACGCACACGTACGCCCAGCGGGCGGTGATCCACTCACTGACCGTCCCGAATACTATCTTCGATGTGATGGCGAAGAAGGCCAGGATCATCAACCCCGCAGCGGCCTGTGTAGAACTGAATCCGATCTGTTCAAGGTGAGGGTAAAACTGCGTCGCGACGGAGGTGCGTGCGAACTGCTGCAACGCCATGCCGGTGGACAGGAAGTAGAACGCCCGGGTGCGTAACGCCTGGTGTGTCGTGTATCCCTGGAGCGCGGCCCGGGCGGCCTTTCCGGCATCACCTCCCGGCATCCAGCGTTTGCCTACCTCTTTTTCGACGTCCTCCGGCTTGTCCCGGACAACGAACATGACCAGTATCAAGACGCCGATCATGAGGAAACCGGTGCTGGCAAACCCCCAGCGCCAACCACCGAACGCGATGACGGCGGTGATTATTGGTACAGAGATCATCCCTCCGAAATTGTTCCCGGAGGCGATGAAACCTGTCATTCGGCCGCGCGTGGTAGCGAACCACAAACCGACAAGCCGCCCGACCGGCAGCATCGATGCGCCGGGTGTGCCGATGAAGATCAGGGCGCTAAAGGCGTAGAACTGCCACAGTTCCGTCATTGCAGCGCGCAGGAAAAAACCGACGATCATCAGCACCAGGGACACGGCCATGATCGGGCGTGCGCCGTGCTTGTCCATGAGGCGGCCGACGAACGGCGCCAGGATACCCATGAACGCGGCCATCGTCAGTGAGATGTTGATCTGCGTCCGCGACCAGCCGAACTCATCTTCAAGCGGGATGATGAACACCCCGAAGGCGAACTGACCGGCTCCGATAGTGACACCTAGGGTGAGGAATGTGGTCCCGGCGATGGGCCAACCCCGGTAGATCCCCCGTCGCCTCTCCCGTGCGCTCGAAGGTTCTTCTGAGCCGGTTTCCTCACTTGAAGTGGAGCTGGAGATGTTGAAATTCCTCGATCACTTGTTGTGCGGGCGTCGCTGGTTGCCGGTTGATCTATCAGGTATGAGAATCTTCTCACAGCCGCGCGCTCAAGAAGTTTTTCTTGTAACGGAACACGAGATCGCCGGCCTCAGAAATCTAAAGGGAACGGTTGATCTTCTCTTCAGACAACCGTTCGCCTGCGTTGAACTCGAGCACTATCCCGCTCAACTGAAGTGCGTCGTAAGAAGCCAGCAGCTCAGACAACTGCTCCAGGTTCAGTTGGAGCACGCCGTAGAAAATTGGGAGGCCCAGTTTTCCGGCCAACTAAAACGTCGCATTTGAGTTCACCGCCCACCTGATCTTCGGATGTGGCGTGGTGAGTGGTCGGGGCGCCATAACCACATCGTCGTACTGAGCGAGGCGGCGCATTACTTTCGCTACGACGCAGACGTGGATACCAGCTTCGACCGCCTGATCGACGTTTTGATTTTTGGCCTCAACTCATGGCCGGATTTCGAGAGCAACCGAGACCGTCAGACACTCAAGAGAGGTCGTGGAAGATCAGGGAACAGAGTCTTCATCCTCTTCAAATTTCAGCCACTCGTAGTCGCGAGCCGGCCCGGTCAGCCAGCGTCGGAGCATCGTCGATCGACCGGCCGGCGGCTCCACGCCGAGTCCCTGCGTCACCCGGTTTGAGAAGTTGAACTGGCAGGTTATAAGGACGACGGAGATGATCTGCTCGTCGCTCAGACCACGTGACCTGAGGCTTGTTACATCCGCCTCGCTCACGTCTTCCGGGTGAAGGGTGAGCTTCACGGCGTAGTCGCACATAGCGACCGTGTCATCGTCTAATCCGGCAGTCCGATAGTCGTGGATGACCCCGCTCGCTAGCTCGGAATCGTGGGAATGCTGACGGAGGAACCCCCCGTGGCCAAGAGTTCAGTAGCGGCAGCGATTCGACACGGACACGACCGTCGCGATCGATTCCTCCTGCGCGCGCGTTAGCGCGGAACTGCCGAAGGAGATCGCCATCGTCATCTCATACACGGCGTCCATCGCCCCGGGCAGAAGCGAAAGCGCCTTCACCATATCCGTGTAGTGATCGTCGACAGGCTCCAGTCTGATCCATGCCAAGGCGTCCTCCCGTTACATCTGTGTGCCTGATCCACCGATAGTGTAATCGGCGTCAACGGGATTCTCACCGCGTATAGACGACGGCCTTTTCGGTAAACCCCGTGACCTCGGCTGGAGCCTCGCCCGGGAACACTTCGATGCGTACAGGTCCAGTTGTCGATCATCTCCGCCAGAAACACGCCGATTGAATTCGACAGGTATGTGCGATCACTATCCGGCAGTCGGGCCGACTCGCGTTCAGCATGAGGCCGACCTCAACAGCTATCCTGTCCGCCGGCATCCGTACAACGTAACCGTGCCCGGGCAGATCGGTGCTGTCGTGGGTGATGTAGATGTGGTTCACCGGGGTGACGTGGCTACCCGACATCGCTCCCATCGGACGAATCGAGGAGATGACCCCGGCGTCCAGCGGGAAGTGGGTGCACTGGACCTGTTCGGAGCCTCCGCATCTAACAGGCCCGAATGTCGTGCTGGCTGGCCCGGAGTTTGAGCCGCCTGAATCTTCGGATTCCTGGGGCCCCGGCGGGGAATCGTCCGTGTTGGGAGATCCGTCGCCGCCCTCGGCGCGAAACCCTTCTGCGCCCTCGGGCGCCGCGGTAAACGAGGAAGGATCCGGCTGTATCGGTGCCGGTGTGGCGTCATGATCCGCGGGTGCACATGCCACCACCGGACACAGGAACAACGCCGCTATAAAAACTCTCAACGCCGGCTGCCCATTCACGTAAATTTCAAACCAGCAGATAGCCGAGCGTGGCATGCTCGGACAGGATTCCGGTACTCACGTTATTCCCCAGAGCGGCTCCGGGCATTGAGGTATCGCGAAAGTTTGTTGAGTGAAACCCTCAACGAGTATCGAATCTCGCAGGTGGAACCCGGACGAGCCTGTGCGCCGGGACAATTCCCGCGTACACTTCCGTCACCAATCGACCTGAAACCATCAACTGCAACGTTGATAACCGAAAACACGGGCGTGCACTTGAGCGGACTCGGTGTAAAGAAACGCCCTCTTTGTTTCGACAAACAACATAGGAGTAAACCGTGGCAACCCGTGGTACATCGAACTTCGGCCTCGTCGGGACGGACTGGCAGCAGCGAATCAACTGGGACCGGCTACGGACATACCGACTGAACAGAGCACGGGCGGAGATGGAGAAGGCTGGGCTTGGTTCGATGCTCGTCATGTACGATGAGAACAACCGATACATCACCAGCACGGTGACGCCCGGCTGGTGCCGTTTGAAGCCGGGCCTTCGTTACGCTCTGCTCTGCAGGGGCGGCGAGCCGGTGCTGTTCGAGCAAGGCGATATCGGTACGCAGATCAACCGCCACTGCCCCTGGCTGCCGAAGGAAAACGTCCGCTACGCTTACTCATGGATCAAGGGTGCCGTCGGACCGGCCGCAGAACAGCAGGTCACCAAGTTCACAAACGCCATCCGTGAAGAAATGGAGCGGCACGGCGTTCAGAACGACCCGCTTGGCGTCGACATGATCGACCTCAATATGATCAATTCATTCAACGCCAGCGGAATCGACTGGCGGGACGGCATGACGCCGATGGTGTCAGCGCGCTCCATCAAGAACGAGGACGAACTGGAGGCGATGCGCATCGTCGCGGCGATCTGCGACGGCGCCCACACGGCCATCTCGCATTACATGCGTGCCGGCATGCAGGAGCACGAGATCACGGCGTTCACCATGGACTACCTATACAGCATCCCGGGCATCGAGGATGTTGAGGACATTATCGTCTCGTCGGGCCCCAACAGCTGGCCCAACTGGCGTCACTTCTCGGATCGGATCATCCAGCCCGGGGACCTCGTCATCATCGACATGGCGGCCGTAACCTGGAACGGCTACAAGAGTTGCCAGTACCGCACCTACTGTGTTGGCAAGCAACCCACCCAGGAACAGAAGGACTACTACAAGATCGCCTACGAGTGGCTGTACGACGCCATCGAGCAGGTGAAGCCGGGCGCTACGACCGCCGACGTCGTCGGCGTGTGGCCCTCCGCTCAGGAGGCTTGGGGCTACGCCGAGGAAGACCAGGCCGCCGCAAACCTGTGGGGCCACGGGCTCGGACTCGCGCAGTACGACTCGCCGGTCGTCTCCCGCATCTACTCCCTGGATCACCCGGTAGAGATACAGCCTGGCATGAGCTTTGCGCTTGAGACTCAGCACGGCAAGCCGCTTGAATGGGGCGTCCGTGTCGAAGAGATGATGGTCGTGAACGAGAGTGGCCCGGAGATCACCACCCAGTTCCCGATCGAAGAGATCACGGTGGTCGGCACGATCTAAAGGCCGACATCAAGTGGCCCCTCTCCCAGCGGGAGAGGCCGGATCCAAAAAGGGGTGAGGGAGAAACCCTGATTGGGACACCCTTCACTCGGGAGTTTCCCACCTCACAGGAGAAATGAGGCTCAGTTGAGCGACAGTAAGTCGAAAGAAATCGGTCTAGCCATCATCGGTAGCGGGACGATCGGCCGCATCAGGGCGATGATCGCAAAGGACCACTCCGGCGTCGGCTGGATCGGCCTCTGCGACATCAATGAGGAGGTCGGCCAGAAGCTAACGGAAGACTCCGGGGCCGACTATTTCACCGGGTCTTACGAGGAGCTTCTCAGGCGGCCTGAGGTCAACGCTGCCATCATCGCGACCGACGAGAATTTCCACGTCGGCCCAACGCTCGCCGCGGTCGAACAAGGTCACGACCTTTTCATAGAGAAGCCGCTGGCGACGGACGCCGAAGAGTCGCTCACCGTACTGAAGGCGATCGAGGCGAGCGGCGTGGACGCCGTCGTGGGCTACACGCAGCGCTTCAGACGGCGCTTTCTTTCGACCAAGCAAAAGCTCGTCACGGGCCAGATCGGCGACGTTACGGCCGTGGTCTCACGCGCTTTCATGAACCGGATGGTGCCTATCGCCACAACACGCCGCACCAGCATCCGGGAGAACCTGACGCCGATGGTGGTGTCCGGCACACACACGCTGGACATGTGCATGTGGCTCATGGAAGGCAGGAAACCGGTTTCTGTCTACGCCCAGTCGTCGGACAAAGCGCTCGGCGACATCGGTACCAAGGATGCCACTTTTGGCGTGTTCACGATGGACGACGGCACGATCTGGTCAATGAACATTAGCTGGGCGCTGCCGATCGTCTGGCCGGGCGCTGTGTACGGGCTGGAGATCGGTATCGTTGGCACCAAGGGCGTGATAGACATCGAGGACACGCACCGTGACACCGTGCTCGCGTCCGAGACACCGCAGGGCGCCGGATACAGCCCGGAGGGCTTCGAGCCGGAGTTCCAGCGGCACGTCGATTTCCTGACCAGTTACCCGCCGGGCGACATGTACGACGGCCAGCTATGGGGCCCGATGCGAGAGGAAACAAACTCCTGGTATGCACGGGTCGGTTCCGGCATGAAAACGCACCACGCCACAGCCGCAGACGGCCACCGCAACCTGATGCTGACGATGGCCATGGATTTGTCTGCTGAGCGGGGAGAACCGGTAGCGCTGCCGATCGAACCGAGCGATTTCCGGCGGTAGGGTGGCCGTCCGTGTCGCTGCGGTATCTAACCACGCCCTGACCCCCTCCTGCATTAGGAGAGGGCGATGGAGAGCCTTCTCCCTGGGAGGGAGGAGGTCTGGAGGCGGGGCGCGTCGAGCACCAATCTCCGATCCACGTTGCAAGGGCGCGTGGCGATACGCCCGAGGGCGGGTCGTTGCCCGCCCCAACGCATCCAACAGAGGGGCATCGTGCCGCCGCTCCCCGTATACAATCCCCGGGTTATGAGAATTGACGTACATGCCCACTACCTGCCTGAGAGCTGTTCCGACCTCATGCCGTCCGGACCCGGCCGCAATCCATTCGGCCCGGCCGCCAACCTAAAAGACGACCCATCCAACCTGGATTTCCGGATGCGCAAGATGGACGAACGCGGCGTGGATATCCAACTCGTCTCGGGCCCTAACTGGCTGCAAAACGCTGACCCCGCGCAGTGCGCACGGCTCAACGACTCAGTCGCCGAGGCCATTGCCGGAAACGACCGCTTCATCGGCCTCGCAAGCGTCCCGATGCAGGAGCCAGAGACGGCGGCAGCTGAGCTTGAGCGCTGCGTCAAGGAACTCGGCATGCGCGGGCTGGAGATGCTCACCCACGTGAACGGTGAGAACCTGGACGAACCACGCTTTGCGCCCCTTTACAGAAAGATGGAAGAGCTCGACGTCCCGGCCTTCATGCACCCCAACAACGTGCTCGGCGCAGACCGACTGACCTCGTATTTCCTCAATAACCTGATCGGCAACCCGACCGACACCTCGGTAGCGGTCGCTAGCCTGATCTTCGGCGGCATCCTAGCCGAGATGCCTACCCTGAAGTTCGTCCTCTCGCACGGCGGCGGTACCAGCCCGCATCTACGTGGTCGATGGGAACACGGCTGGCGGCAGGGCCTTGTCGAAACGCCGATAACCCGTCCGCCATCCGAATACTTCAGGCTGCTCTACTTCGACACCATCACTCATAGCGTTCCACTCCTGAATTACCTGGTGGACACGGTCGGCCCGGAGCGAGTGATGCTCGGCAGCGACTACCCATTCGGCATGGGCGACTACGCCCCGGAAGAGCAGGTCGCCGCGCTCCCGCATCTGACGGACGATGGAAGAGCAGCAATCAACAGCGAAAACGCGATACGTGTTTTTGGACTCGATCTGTAAGCCGCAATGAACGGGGAGGCCTGACATGGCAACCACAATGGGCATCGACAGCAAAGAAGAACTACGCCGCGCCGCAGTTAAGCACCTGTGGATGCACAACCGCGGCTGGTCAGAGATGGCCGAGCGTGGCGAACCCGTCATCATGACCGGCGGGACGGGTGTGCACGTCACGGACAACACCGGCAAGACCTGGATGGACGTGAACGGCGGCTACATGTCGGTGAATATCGGCTATGGCCGCACCGAGGTCGCAGACGCCGCCTACGAGCAGATGAAGTCACTTGCCTACTTCCCGCAGGCGAGCACGACGGAAACCGTGGCCAGGCTGGCCCAGAAGCTCGCCGAGATCACGCCGGGTGACCTGTCACGAACCTTCTTTGTGAGCGGTGGCTCCGAGGCGAACGAGACCTCTATCAAGATTGCCCGGGCCTACCAGCAGCGTATGGGTGAGGCGGGCCGCTACAAGATCATCAGCCGCAAAGCGTCGTACCACGGCGCGCTGGGCCTCACGACTTGGCTCGGCGGGCCTGTCTCTGGAGCCACGCGTTCCGATTACGGACCCGAGTACCCGGGGATGATCTACGTCCCACAACCGAACCCTTACCGCTGCGAGTTCGGAGGCCAGACGCCTTCTGAATGTGCCGAACTGTGCGCAAAGGCCGTCGAGGACGCCATCCTGTTCCACGGCCCACAGGCGGTCGCTGCGATGATCGCAGAACCGGTCAGCGTACCGGCGTCGGTGGCGGTGCCCGGCGACGAGTACTGGCCCCGCCTCCGGGAGATATGTGACCGCTACGGCGTGTTGCTGATCGCCGACGAAGTGATAACGGGCTTTGGGCGCACCGGCAAGATGTTTTCCGTGGAGCACTGGGGAGTCGTTCCTGACCTGATGTCAGTCGCCAAGGGCATCGTCTCCAGCTACCTGCCTCTGGGCGGCAGCATCGCCCGTGAGACCATCGCAGATTCATTCGCCGGCGGCGACGACAGCCGATTCTTCCAGCACGTACTCACCTTCGCTGGGCACCCGGTGCCGGCGGCGGCCTCGCTTAAGAACCTGGAAATTCTGGAATCCGAGAACATGGTCGAAAACTCGGCCGAAACCGGAGCGTATTTCCTGGATGGCCTGAAAGAACTTCAAACGAAACACCCGATGATCGGGAACGTCAGCGGGCTTGGCTTACTGGTCGGCATCGACCTGGTGAAAGACCGGGACAGCAAAGAAGCGTTCCCTAAGGCCGCCAAAGTAGCCGAACGCCTCATTGGCGAGTTCGAGAAACGATCACTGATACTCCGTCCGTCCGACACTTCGATAACGATGGGCCCACCGCTCTGCATCACGCGGGGTGAGGTCGACGAGATCGTAAAAGGCGTCGACGAGGCGCTGGGCGAGGTAGAACGCCAACTGGCGGTACGCGCTGACTAGCGAGTCTCGGCTGACCTATTCATGGCGGTAACTCCCAGGGACGCCAAACCGCCGGCGCCGGTAAAACGACGCGGCCTGTACAACGGCTGGTTGATCGCGCTCATAGCTTCGCTCGCCAGCGGGCTCACCATCGGCACGTCCAACTACGCCTTTGGCGTGTTCATCGAGCCGCTCGAAGAACAGTATGGTTGGACTCGAACGCAGATCAACACGGCCCTGGTCTTCGGGGTCGCATCGGCGTTGATCTCACCACTGGTAGGGCGCTGGATCGACCGTTTTGGCTCCCGCCCGGTCATGGTCGGATCGCTTGTCGTGGTCGCTGCCGGATTCGTCATCTACGCCGGTATGACCTCGTTGTGGCACTTCTACGTCGCAAGCGCGCTGATCTACCTGGGACTACCCGGGGCGACCATGATCCCGAGCGGCCGGCTCATCTCAATCTGGTTTGCCGGGACACGCGGCCGAATGATGGGATTCGTGACCGCCGGCAACAACATCGGCGGCCTGACGATGGTCCCGCTGGCGGCGCTGGTCGTGGGGACATCCGGATGGCGCTGGGGCTACGTGGCGTTCGCCGTCATCATCCTGCTCATAGGGCTGGTGACCCTGATCTATGTACGGGACCGACAAAGCGATGTTGACGCAGCGCGCGATAAACGCTGGGCGCCGAGAGAGAGTGAGAAAGAGAGCCTGGGCGATTCCGTCGGCTACTCACTGGGCGATGTGATGCGAATGCGGTCGTTCTATTTCCTGGCGATCGGCCACGCCGTGCCGCCGTTCACGTATGCCGTCGTGGTCACCCAGCTGATCCCGCATCTTGAGTCGCAGGGCATCTCGAGCGGTGCCGCGGCGACGGGGGTGATGCTGCTTTCGATGTTCGGCATAGCCAGCAAGCTGATTTTTGGGCGGCTCAGCGAAACGATCACGGCCCGATGGGCGATGGCGATCAGCCTGGCGTTCCAGTCGGCGGCACTGTTCCTGCTCATCATCGTCGGCGGATCGGCCGCGGTCTGGTTCGTGATCGCTTTCTACGGGATGGGCATGGGTGCAATGGGCGCTCTGTTACCGCTGACCGTGGTCGAAGCCTACGGCATGCGCCACTTCGGGACTATTCTCGGCGTGACCAGCATGCCCTCGGTAATCCCCATTATCGTGGGTCCGCTCATGGCTGGCATGATCTTCGACACATACGGAACATACGACATCGCATTCGGCATCATGGGGTTGATGTTCGCACTGGGTGCTCTTGCGATGGCGAT
The DNA here is from genome assembly GCA_002730555.1 of Chloroflexota bacterium. Lineage (GTDB taxonomy): Bacteria > Chloroflexota > Dehalococcoidia > Lucifugimonadales > Lucifugimonadaceae. Next base: position 35,103 of record PCAM01000006.1, on the reverse strand, counting down.
GGCACGACGGCCGGTGACACCCGGGTCAACTGCGTGACGGTGGACGGCAGGTAATTTCCAAGCCCTCGCGAACGCCGTGCCGGCAACCCCGGGAGAGCGGCGCGGCCCGTACAACGGCTGACCGATCGCTCCATCATCGCCGAAGCGTACGGCATGCGCCACTTCCGGAGCATCCTCGGCGTCACCAGTATGCTGGAAGTGGTCCCGATGGTCTCTGGCCCACTGGTAGCCGGAATAGTGTTCGACGCCCACGGAAACTGCGACATAGGTCTCGTCATCATGCCAGTCGCGACGGCCGGTGGCACCGGGGCCGTGACCGCCGGTGGTTAGCTAGATCGGCCTCGACGTGACGTCGGAGGATATCGACCGCTTCAAGAACTGACCGTCCCCTGCCGAACCCAGCAGCTCACCCTTCTCCACCGCCACCTTCCCCCGCAACAGCGTCGTGACCGGCCAGCCCTCGATATCGAACCCTTCCCAGATGCTGTAGTCGTTCATGTGGAGATCGTCCGCCGTCAGCTTCCGCTTGATCGACGGATCGATGATCGTGATGTCGGCGTCGCTCCCGGGAACTATAGCTCCCTTCTGCGGGTACATGCCAAAAATCCGGGCCGGGTTGGCCGACGTGATATCCACAAACCGTCCAAGGGACATGCCACGCCGCACCACGCCCTCCGTGTATGCGACCCCCACCCGGGTCTCGATCCCATTGTGGCCGCCTGTAACGTCCGCCACCGTCTTGAACCGGGTCTTCTCTTCCCAAGTCGTGGCCACCAGATCGGTCGCGACCGTGGACAGCGCCCCGTCCACCAGCGCGTCCCACAGCGCCCGTCCGTCCGCCTCATCCTTCAGCGACGGGTAGGTGTGGTACTTCATGCCGTTCTCTTCCCGGTAATTGGCGGCACTGAAAGACGCGTAGTTGTGCAGCGTCTCACCGTACACCGGCATCCCCGCTGACCGGGCCGCGGCCACCGCCTGGATGCCCTCAACAGCGCTCACGTGTACGAAGTAGATCGGGCACGACTTGAGCTCTGCCAGCCTCGTGACCCGCCGGAACGACACGTCCTCCGACTCCCGGGAATGCACCTCGTTCATGTGCCACCAGTCGTATCTACCCTCGGCCTCGGCGCGTTCGTAGTTGTAATGGACCATCTCGTCGTCTTCCGAGTGCACCAGCAGAATCCCGCCGTTCGCCGCCACCTGCTCCATGATCGAACCCAGCCGCCCGAAGTCGGTCTGCCGATCCTCCATCTGCGGACTGGGCGGCCGGATGCTGGTCGTGAAGATCTTGAAACTGGGGATGCCTGCCTGCACCAGTTCCGGGATCTGGCCGATGTCCTTCTCGCTGGCACGGCGGCCAAAAATGGGGTGGTAGGCGTAGTCGGTATACCCCTGCCCCCTCCAGCGCTCCGCCGCCTCGTCAACCGCGTGCAACAGATCATGGCCCGGCACCTGCGTCGCGAAATCAAGCACCGTCGTCGTGCCGCCAAAGATTGCAGCTCTGGAAACAGGCTCGGCGCCCGACCGCTCGGGCTGCCGAAAGCCCCCGATGTGTGCGTGCGGTTCCACACCGCCGGGCACGACGATCATGCCGGCAGCATCGATGCTCCGAGCCGCCTCAAATCCCTCGCTGCCGGGCAGCGTGACGGCTGCGATAACGCCGTCAGCGATGTGGACATCCATAACCCGGGCGCCTGAGGGCGTGACCACGGTTCCGCTGGTGATCGTGATGTCCAGCATCGATAGTTTTCCCACTCCGTGGTGTCGTCGTCTAACGTTCGAGCCTGTCTCGCTCACGGTTGGCCGCCGAGGCGAACGCATTCGCCTCGGCGAGCGCCGTTTCGCTCTGGCGAATCAGGACATTCGCAGCGTCCGTGTCCGGGGTCGGAAGATCAACCTGCCGGCTCATCTCCTCGAAAGCATCCACGGCGAAACTCAGGCCCGAGTTGGAACTTTCAAGCAACTGCACAACAAGGTCGTAATGGATCGTGAAATCGGCCGGGGGATCCTGAGCCTGCCAGCGGAACCGGAGCGCATTGAACTCGGCCGCCGCGATCCTCAGTTCACCCAGGCGTTTATTGATGGCTGCCTCGGCGGAACCTTCACTGAGATCGAATGTCGGGCCGGACCCCAGTGTGTTCTGTGTAGCGGCGTGCTCCGTGATCAACTCCTGATACACGTCGAAGTACTCCGCTTTGTCGTCGGCACTCGAACTTGAGCAGGCCGCGATGGAGATGGCAGCGATCAAAAGGACAAACGTGAAAAGTTTCATGTACATGGCAGGCCGGAGGGTATCAAAACTTTCCGCCACACGTCGTCACCGGGCGGGAGTTTTGGCGCCAATCCGTAGGGATCACCCTCTGTAGACCGCCGCCGTTTTGCTGTTTGGCCCTTCCGCAGTACAGTACCCGGCGCACTACGACTCAAGAATTAGCTCCTGACAAAGCAGGTAAACCATGCCGGATCAGATACGCCTCGGAATCATCGGCGCCAGCCCCACGGTCGGATGGGCGCACCGTGCACACCTCCCCGCCAGCCAGGCGAGTGTCGATTGGGAGTTGACCGGCGCCTGCACGACCCGCATGGAGACGGCGGAGGATTCCGCACGACAGTATGGGGCGAAGATCCCATTCGACAACTATCACACGATGCTGGCGCACCCGGATATAGACGCCGCAGCGGTGGTGCTCCGTGTGCCGACCCACTACGACATCACGAAGGACGTGATCAACGCCGGCAAGCACGTGTTCACGGAGTGGCCGCTCGGCAAGACGACCGACGAGGCCCGGGAGCTGGCGGCGTTGGCCAAAGAGAAGGACGTCCGAGCGATCGTTGGCCTACAATCCCGCGCCGCCCCGGCCGTCATGCACATGAAAGAACTCGTGGAAACGGGCTATATCGGCGAGGTCCTGTCGGCGTCACTCCGCCAGATCGGCGGCGGCGTGCTGACCCGTGACTCAGGCCGAACCTGGCAACGCGACGTCGAGCTTGGCGCAAACACGCTCACCATTTCCGCAGGCCACTCGATAGACGCGCTGCGCTTTGTTGCGGGCGATTTCGTGAAGGTCTCTGCGCAGATCACGACCCAGGTGCCGCAGTGGCACGAGGTCGACACCGACGTGATGGTCGATGTCACATCGCCCGATACGATCCTCGTCAACGCCACGCTAGAGAACGGCGCCGCGGCGTCAGTCTACGTCTCCAGCATCCCGTACGCGGGAAGCGGGCTGACTCTTGAGATCTTCGGCACAAGAGGCACGCTGAAAGCGACCTCGGCCGGCTCCACCAATGTCGGCGGTCTGAAGTTGGAAGGCGTGCAGGGGGGAGACGACCTCGCCGAGATCGACATCCCGGCGCGCCACACATACGTGAACGAAGAGATGCCGAAGGGTGTGCCGTTCAACGTGGGGCAGCTCTACGATCAGTTCGCAAAGGGCATCCGGGGCGAAGACAGCAGCTACCCGGACTTCGACACGGCTGTAGAGCTACACGTCTTAATAGACGCCATACGCCAGTCCTCAGACGAGGGCAGGGCGATGGACGTACCGGGAGGCTAGGAAACCCCCTCTCCCAGCGGGAGAGGGCTGGGGTGAGGGAGAAGTTTTCTCGGCGTGAACTCCGGGCGTGCGGCAATACGCCAGTGCAGCAATGATGCCTCTTTGTTCACCGCAGACACCACTACTGCCGTCCTGAAGTCAATTCGGGATCGGGCCGTATGGCCGGCTCGTCCGTGGTTGGGGAACGCCTCCGCCGTCTCGACCCGGAATGACACGATCGAGCGTTCGGAAAAACCAGTGAATCCTGAATCAAGTTCGGGAGGATAACTGGTGATGCCGCCGCCGGTGGGGAGGATTCCGGCCTGTTCGACCGGAACGGGCGGATAGTCATTCGCCACTACAGCGATACGAAGTAAACGCAAAAGGGCCGGACAGGCATTACCCGCCCGGCCCTTTTTCATCACCCAAATCCCTCTCTCCCAGCGGGAGAGTCCAACGAAATCACCCCGAGGCTCGCGAAGGGTGAGGGAGAAGATTTGTCCCCCTAAACGGCCTACCTACGCGTACTTACCGGAGATCTGCGGCGTCGTGCCTTCTTGGCCCTTCGCAGCCATGTCATGTCGGGTCTCGCGGCCCCACGTGCGATTCAGTTCGTCGGTGATGTTGATGGTCAACTTGCCGAGCCCTTCGACCTCCAGCGTGACGACATCGCCGCCCTGGAATGAGTTCAACCCGCCGTGGTTCGTGCCGGTGGCGAGGATGTCTCCGGCCTCAACCGGGTGGATCGAGGTGACCCACTCGACACATCGGGCGAGCTGGTGCGCCATGTCGTCCGTGTTGAAGTTCTGCTGGACAATTCCGTTGTTCGTCAGCGTTACCTGCAACTTCTGCGGATCGGAGATCTCGTCCTTGGTCACAAGGTACGGACCGATGGGCGCGAAGGTGTGCCGACTCTTCATCGTCGGGAAGCCGCCTTCCGGCAGTCCGCGAGCGGAGCCGTCGATGAAGTTGACGTATCCAAAGACGTAGTCAAAGGCGTCCTTTTCGGCGACGTTAGAGCCGTACTTGCTCATCACGAGCGCCAACTCTGCCTCGCCCTCAAAAATGGTCGCCGGCACGTCCGGGAGGATCATGTCGTCGCCATCGCCGATGATGGCAAACGGCGTTTTGTAGAAGCTGTTGATCTGCGCTGGCGCGTCCCGGGTGCCGTCCTCCATGTAGTTGACGGCCATGCAGTCGATGTTGGTCGGCTTGGGTAGAGGCGGGCGGAGCCGAACGCTGGACACCGGCACACCCTCAGCGGACTCGACGGCGTCTTCAAGCTTGCCCCGGTACGTGTCCCAGTTGTTGATGACGCCTTTGATCACGTCCTGCGGGCCGATAGCCGGAATGCCCGCGACCTCAGCCGAAAGGTCGACGACCCGATCGTCGCCTTTCAGTGCGCCGAACGTGAAGTCGTCGAAAAAGAGGAGTTTCATATTGCGCTCCGTAAGGCCGGTACACGCTCAGCACTCGCAGACGTGGCTAGCGGCTCGATGGACGCCCGAGACTATAGCAAAGGAACGCGTGTGATGGGGGTTTGGCGCGCCAGCCGACCCGGCCTTCCGGATGGAGTAAGGTTTCTCGACCACGAGAAATCATGTGGAATGACTATTGGCGGATCGGCCATCGAGAAGGAGGATAGGGTCAGGCACGTACTTGCAGGTGGCCTCGACGGACTTCAGACCTTGGTCGCCCTCACCTCGTTTGTCGCCCTGGTTGCCTGCGGAAGTGTTGATATAACCATCCAGGACGGCACGACGATCCCGGCAACGGCTCAGCCGACAACAATCGCTGGGGATGCCACTGCGCCCCCGAGTACCGATACATCTCGGGGTACCACTCCTTCTCCTCTGCCAGTACCGACACCGACGCCTGTACCAACTGCAACAACGTTCGATCTGGTTTTGCCATTCAAGGTGTCTCGTGAGTACGACCCGGTTACGCGCTCATTGGGTGAAGTTTCGTTCGCCGGTGAATGGATCTTGATCCCGTTCGGTGGCACTTTCTGGCAGGGAACAATCGAAAACTGGAACGCCGGGAACAATCCCGACATCGTGTTCGAGGTAGTTCCCGAGACCGTGCTCACAGCTTCGATATCAGGTCGTGTCAGGGTTGACCTGAATCCGGTTACGACCACTCCCGAAGGCGATGTCTACGATCCCAAGGACTGGGAAGTACACATCGAGATAGCCAACACGCCGTACTTCCTGGGCTACGACCACGTGGTGGAGTTGCAGGTCGTGGACGGCCAGTTCGCAAACGTCGGCGACTCGATAGGCAGAGCCTCGCCCGCCGCGATCCGCCACAGTGGACCGTCCGGCCTACTCCCGATCGACGAGTTCGAGTGGAGCCTCAAACGAGCCCTCTCAACAGGCGCCGAAGGCAAATGCCCCCTCGAATTCATGTCCGAATCCGAGATAGCGAAGTTGCAAAAAATCCTCACAACCATGGCGAACAAGGATTCCCGCCTGGCAACTCAAGCTGCCTGGCAGACCGAGTGCCCGGCTAATTGCGGGGGCGAATGAACAAATCACGAAAAGACCCCGGACTGGCCGGGGTCTTCATATTCGGATGGGTTGAGAGTGGTGATCCGTCTCGGACTCGATCCGATGGGCCACAGAGTAGTGACCAGTCGCCTGATCAGGACGGGCTTAAGTTATCCTCCTAACTTCCACACTTCTGCGGGAGTTCCGCCTTCCGGTAATCCGAGGGGAAGTTTGACATCAATCAGATACGGCAGCTGGTCGTTCATGACTACATCCAGACCGTGTTTGATCGCACCCCGAAGTTTGGCCTCGTCGTTTACGACGATGCCGTCCATGCCGAACCCCCCGGCTATTGCTACGGGCTCAATTCCTTCAAGGGCAACGCTCGCGTACTGGCCCGTATCAATCATCACTTCTCCCGCCTGCCCAAATGCTCCGGCTACGACACCGTATGTACCGTTATTCGGGATGACGTAAAGCACAGGGATTCGGTGGTGTACGGCGGTCCAGAGACCAGAGTCTGCGTAGAAGGTAGAGCCGTCTCCGACCAGGCCCACGACCGGGGTGTCCGGTGATGCGAGCTTGGCGCCTATCGCAGCACCGATGCCATAGCCTTCCGATCCACCGGCGGAGCGAATGTAAATATTGTTCCCGCCGCCCTCTTTAGATTGAACGGAATCAAACGAGGTGGATGGAGACTCAAACGTCACAACGCCCCCGCCAAGAAGTTCCAACTCCTCGTCTAGGGTGTCGAGTAGCACCAAAGGGCGGACTTTTCCTGACTGTTTTGGCGCCCATCCAGTCACCAAACGTCGTTCTTCTCTCAGAGCTTTCGAGTGAGCCTCGGCAGCAGCCCGCCTCGCGTCGTAGTTGGAGGATGGAGTGGACGTAGTTGCAACTTCGAGGAGGCGATCGATAGTCCTTCCTTCATCTGCGAGAACTTCGAGACTCACTCCCGGGAGGTTCTGGAAGTTAGAAACCCCCGAACCGACTGCGATGATGTTGGTCGCCGTGGCGAACGCGTCGAAGTCATCCGCCTTTCCGTTTCCTCGGTGCCGTACCCCGAAACAAATAATCTGATCCGGTTTGATCCTCTCGACTGCGGTATCGATTCTTCCGCAGTGAAGCTGATGAGAGACGGGCACACCCCGCGCATCACCGAACGGTGTGGTGGTTACCGCGGCCCCGTAGTGTTCGGCCAGGGCGATGAGTTCTTTTTCGGCGTTACTTTTCCAGACTCCGTCCCCCACAAAAAACATCGGCCGTTCGGCGTCATCTAGAGCTGATGAAATGGTTTGGACATCGTCGTCTGATGGGTACCCGACTTTGAGCTCCTGGATATCGCCATCGATGATGTTCGTCGTGACTATGTCGTCTTCGAGAAGGCGATCGTAAACAGCTAGGTGTACCGGGCCGAATGGCGGAGTTTTCGCTACACGTATGGCCCTCCTCAACGCCTGTGGCAACCCTTCAGGTTCTATCACCGCCCAACTCGCCTTGACGAAAGGAGCGGCGATGGACGTCGGTCCGAATGTATGGCTCAGGTCCAGTTCGATACGATCAGCAAAACTGCCGGTGTCACCGGCAAATGTGATGACCACCACCGGCAGGCTTGCTGACCACACGTTGATGAGTTGACCTAGGCACTGCGCCAGTCCGGCACCCAGGTGGACGACGATTACAGCGGGGTCACCCTTGACCTGAGTGTACCCACCGGCGGCTGATGTGACGATTCCTTCATGTAGCGAAAGGATGCCTTGAATGTCCGGGTTGGCGTGCAGAGAGTCGAAGAAACGGGCTTCGCGTGACCCGGAGTTGTAGAACACGTAGTCAATTCCGGATGCGACTAGCTGCTCGACCATTACCTGAGACGCGTTAGCTGTGATCTGGTGAGTTGACATCTGATCAGTGGCTTCCTTTTCTTTTGGTGTATCTATCTAGCGCTAAACCGCTCTCACTGTTCGCTGAAAGTGGGTGGTCAATAGGCAGGTCAAAGCATCTTACTTTTGATCCGCTCGTCATCGGTTCGAATCCGACCGGCCCACCATCCCCCCCCGCTGAGCCGCAGCCGCCGTGAAGATGCCGGTATCTGCGCGGTACGCGAAGTTTAGACCCGTACGCCGAACTCGGTTTCGAACTCCTGCCAGACTCCTTCCGGGACCGGCGTAGTGGCGTCCGCGTAGGCTTCTTCAAATTCGGTCAGGTTGGCGGATCCGGTTAGAACGATGCCGTTACCGCTGACCGGTGCGTTCATCGCGAACTGCATGGCAAGGTGACGAATGTTGAGGTCGCGAGCCCGGCACCACTGCCACATGGCGTGTGCCCGAGGGAACGCGGCTGGATCCAGGTAGCTGCCGACGGCCGCCGGGATGACCTTCCCGTCCGCATCGTAAATGCCCTCCTCCGTCTGTAGGGGTTCAGGGCCGGCCAGTAGCGAGTTCCCGAGCGGGCTGCCGACGATGATCCCGACGTCATGCTTGATCGCAAGGGGGATCGTCTCATCGGCAAGGCTCTGATCAAGCAAGGTGTAATCTAGGAACGACAGCACGATGTCTACTCCAGCTTCGATTGCACGCCGGTGAAACTCCGGCTGTCGCACTCCGACGCCGACGGCGCCTACTCGCCCCTTCTCCTTCCAGTCGAGCATCACCTTCAGGCATTCGCCCAGTGGTCCTTCGATGTCGTGACGCGGGCCGTGGATCAGCACGGAATCGACGTACTCGGTCTGCAACATTTTGAAGCTGTTCTCCAGGCTCCAGTTCGTTGCCTTTTTCGACCAGTCGCGCAAGTATTTCGGATGAGAACCTACTTTCGTCTGCAGGTACGTTTTGTCTCGCCAGCCGTCGGCAAGTGCCATTCCAATTCGCCGCTCGCTGAGGCCGTAGTCCGGCGACGTATCCACGAAATTGGCACCACGTTCAATCGCGCCACGAACCAGGGCGATCGCAGTTGCGTCTGATTGCTCCGGACCCGCTAGGTGCCCGCCGCCCAACCCGAGCGCCATTGGTTTCATCTCCGAGCGACCAAGCCGCCGAACTTCCAGATCTGGCAATTTGAGTTCTCCAACTTGGGCCCGCAGGCCAGTCCGACGGACCCTGTCGTCTACATACCAATCTCGCCTGATTCAGGCGCTCAATTGGCGGTGAACCCTCCATCCACCATCAATTCAGCTCCCGTGATATACGACGCCTCATCCGACGCAAGGAACAGAACTGCGTTGGCAACCTCCAGGCGTGTGCCTTCCCGCCCCAACGGCACTGACGCCAACATCTGATCGCGCACCTCAGACGTGGCGGTGATTTTCGACGTCCGCATCGGATCCATCACCCCGGGATGCACCGAATTAACGCGTATGCCGTCACCGGCATGTTGAACGGCGGCGGACTTGGTCAGCAACCGGACTGCTCCTTTCGAGGCGCTGTATCCCATGTGAACGTACCCCTGGCCGACCATGCCTGATATGGACGAAATGTTCACAATCGCTCCGCTGCCCGCCCTCTTCATCTCTGGAACTGCATGCTTGACGCCCAGGAACACTCCTTTGGCGTTGATCTCCATCAATCGGTCCCACAATCCGGTGTTCGTCATGTCTGGATCAGAGCCGCTGATACCGGCGTTATTGACGAGCACATCGAGCTTCCCGAACCGTGAAACAGCCGTAGCCACAACGTCCTCCCACTGGCTTTCGGCGGTAACGTCGAGCCGCATAAACGTCCCTTCGCCGCCCATTTCTGAGATCTCGGCCTCGATCGCGCGGCCTTCGTCTTCTAAAACGTCTGCCACGATCACTTTGGCCCCTTCCGACGCAAACAGCTTTGCGGTTGCCTCACCCAGGCCGCTTGCGCCGCCGGTGACTATGGCGACTTTGTTTTCCAATCTCATTTCGATCTGACTCCATGATGGGCTATCGGCCGGACCCGGGGTATTTACCACGATGTCGCCCGAACAATTCCGCCGGATCCCGTTCTAATAAGACGAACGCATGAGTGGACACTATCGCAGACACGGACCGAATGCCGACGCATCCACAGGTCGCCGCCGCGAATCCCGCAGATTCCGCCGCTGCCTGCCAATCGGTGGCGGCGGTCAACATTCCTCGGCGGATCGCATCCTTTCCGGACCTGTCACTGCGCGAATATGTGAAAGGCCATCCGCCTACTGCTCCTCGGGCGGCTTCACGTTTCTGAACATGAAGTAGAGAGACACGTCGTAGACGATCTTCAACCCACCGGCGGCAACGAACGGAGCTGCGGCCGAAATGGTCGTCCACAGGGTTGTGGCCACCCACGGGCCCGCGGTGCCCGCCAGACTTCGTCCGGTCATGTTTATGCCGGCCATCGCTACTCGTTCCTGTGGCCCGACGATAGCCATCGTGTACGAATCTCGCGTGGGCACATCCATCTGACCCAGGAAAGCTCTTAGCTGCCAGAACATGATGGCCGCCCACGCTGTCGGCGCGAACGCCGCTGCGATCAGGAAGATGCTGGACGGGATGTGCGTGAACACCATCGTGTTGATCAGCCCGATCCGGTTGGCGATCTTCGCCGCCAGCCACAGGGAGATGGCGGCGAGTAACTGCGAAAAGAAGAACACGAAGGCAAGCGAACCGATCTCAAGGTCGAAACGGGTGGTGAACCAGTAGGCCACCAAGCTCTGGATGACGAGCTGGCCGGCGAAGTGGTCAACACTGAACAGCCCTGTGAGCGTGAAGATCGAGCGCCGGGAAGGCAGGCTCAACGGGTTTGTCCACGCCCGCCGCTCAGCGGTGGCTTCCTCGCCAGTGGCTTCCACGGAGGACGACAGCCTGGTGTACAGCAGAGCGACAAGCACCATGCTCGTAGCGAAGACGGCGAACATTACCTGGTAGGCGCCGTTCTCGTCGAGTCCGAACCTTCCGCCGAGCACCGCGGGCAGTCCGGCGGCGAGCGCTCCCAACGCGCCCGCGGCGGTCGTGACTATCCGGTAGGTCGCGAACAGATCGGTCCGCCTGTCGGGGGTCACCGCGTCGGCGAGCGCCGCCTGTTCGAGCGGCTGCGCAGGTCCGGCAGCGCCCCCGCCCCCGCCACTCAGCGTGCCCATGAACGCGAACAGCATGAGCACGGCTGCGAGGTCCGTCACCATCAATGCAAGTCCCGCGGCAGCGCTCAGAAGAGAGAACCCCACGAGCAGGCGACGGCGTCCGATTCGTTCAGCGCCCAGGGTGACAAGGAATGCGAAAATACCCGAACCGGCGACCCCGACGCTGAAGAAGGCACCGATCTGCGTGAGGCTGAAGCCTGCTCTGGCCAGGTACACCGCCAGGATCACGGCCAGAAAGCCCATGGCGAACGTGCGCAGCGCGCGGGCAAGGATCACGATGCGCGCGTCGGCGCTCACCCATCCCAGCGAGGCAGTGACGCCGAGCCTACTCACCAAGCGGCCGATTCAGCGATGTCGTCGTTGATGTCTTCGTTCATATTCACTACCGCAACCACGCCAAATCGCGCAGATCCGCTGTTTCCTCGGGTTGATTGAGGAGCCGGTCTATTCACATTTGCATCCGCACACTTGTCATGATGAGCGGGATGATACAGGGAAGGAGCAGGCGCGTTTGGTGGGCCCTGTCGGATTCGAACCGGCGACCTGAGGATTGAAAATCCGATCCTTTACCGTCGGCCATTCGGACTACTCGGCGCGATCACAACCCAGGTTGGCCACAACACTGATTCTGATCGGTGTAATTACAACTCTGCTGTCTTGGTGGGGGGAGGGGATACAGCCCACTTTGTTACAAAACGCCGACGGCGAAACGCGAATGACCCGCGGCGCGAAAAGACCCCAGGCTACCCAGGGTCTCGTCATACGAATGAAATAGCTTTGGTGATCCGCCTCGGACTCGAACCGAGAACCTACTGATTAAGAGTCAGTTGCTCTGCCAATTGAGCTAGCGGACCATGCCCAGGCTCGGCTTCCAAGGCCGACGTTCAATTCGATCATGGGGGTGGGATTGTGTCAACAGATGTTGGGGTTGGTTGTTCTTGCGGGAGGCGCCCTTCGTGAGATTCAGCGCTCGGACGTGACGGCCAAATGGCTGAAGGGCGCATCAACCCTTCTCCCTCACCCGGACCCTCTCCCGCCGGAAGTGGGGGACGCGTCGTTGCTGGATGGACCCTTCGAGAACCTCAAAGCAAGATTCTTTTCTTAAGCGTGGGTTGATGTGGATGTTGCACCTGCGACTCGCACCCATGCTGAGGCTCTCGAAGTACGGGTACGGGCGGATGCCAATCCGCTCCTACGGTATCCAGAGCATCAATCCTTCCCGTTTCTAGTTCGCCAATCCATCAACCACCGTCACGGATGGCATCTGATTGAAGATCTCCGGGTCAATTTTGACCTTGGCCGACCGGCTACCCCCGCCCAAGATCACGTAGTCAAGCGTCATGATCCGGCTGTCCACATAAACAGGCAGGTCGTCCGGCAAGCAAAAGGGCGTCACCCCGCCGATCATCATGCCGGTCAGCTCCGCCGTCTCGTCGGCCGACGCAAACGACAGCCGGCGTATGCCCATCAGGTCGCGCACGGTGTGGTTAACGTCCAGGCGCGTGTGCGCCAGCGCGATGCAGGCCGAGTACTTTTTCTCGCCCCGCTTGGACGCTATGAGAATGGTGTTGCCCGACTGCTCTGGCGGGAAACCGTACTTCTCGCAGAACGCTGCCGTATCGGCGAACTCAGGGTCGCACTCCACCATCTCGTACGTCACGCCGATGGTGTCTAGGACGCGTACGACATCGCTCTCGTCGGGCAACTTAAGCGTCCGAGGCGAGCTTGCCAGCGATCGCCCAGTTGGTCTTCGGCACGTCGTGGATCACAACCTCTGTGGCCTCTGCCGGAGCGCCGGTGTTCTTCACGATCGCGGCCGTGATGTCTTGTGCCAGGCCGCGCTTCTGGTCAACGGTGCGGCCTTCGTGCATGTAGACGTGGATGCTGGGCATATCTGATAACGCTCCTCAAGGTGCGGACCGGGCTCACACCGGAATCGTGGTGGCCGGGTATTTCTGGATTTCAGGGGCCGATTATAAGCACGCCGCACGGCGGCAAAAGTCTACTGCCCAAGCGCCAGGCGATCCGCAAAAAAATCAGGAAGCCTCTTCTCCCGGATGCGCGCCTGTGCACGGGGGGTGTCGTACTCGACCCGGCGGAACTCGATGTCCCACGCCTGCTGATCCAGGAGGGCGAAGCTGGCACGCTTGTCACGGTCACGCGGCTGGCCAACGCTGCCCGGGTTCACGTAGAGCCGGTCGCCGATGAGTCGCTCTCGCTCGCCCGGCGTGTGCTTGACCTGCTCTGCCTTGCCGTCGCTCACGCCGATGTTGAACGGCTGGTGCGAGTGACCCACAGCGCAGGCCGTGGTCTCGAAGTGCTCCAGGTTTACCAGGAGCTGATACGGCGTCGTGAGGTACTCCCATACCGGGTCGCTCGGACTGCCGTGCACAAGCGTGAAGCGGCCAGCGGTCTCGACCAACTGCAGGCCAAGAAGATACTCCCGCTCGTCCTCGCTCAGAACACTTGCCGTCCACTCGATGGCCCGTCGCGCTACAGGGTTGAAATGCTCCGCCGTCATGTTCCCGATGGCCGCCATCTCGTGGTTGCCGGCGATGGCGAGGGCGTCGAGGTCGCGGACGATGGCGACGCACGCCGAAGGGTCGGCCCCGTAGCCGACGGTGTCACCCAATACCCACGCGGCGTCAAATTCGCCCTCGGCGTCGGCCAGGACGGCTTCAAGGGCGGGCAAATTTGAGTGTATGTCGGAGAGTAGGAGTGTTCGCATTGGGCGGATCTTGTGGTTAACCCCGAAGCCAGATGGTAATTGAGCGGTACGCCGACGGCCGTGAAACTATAATCGGGATATGGCTTCTGACGGCAAAGAAACACCGGCCTCGTCTCTGGGCGAGTTCGGTCTTATCGAGCACCTGGTGGGCATCCTCACGGAATCCGCGAAGAATGGCGACGGCGTTCCCGGGCTGGTGCTGGACATCGGCGACGACTGCGCCGGGGTCCGGCGTGGGACCGTAACTGACGTTTACACCACGGACACGATGGTGGACGGCGTTCATTTCCGCACGGGGCAGATACCCTGGCGCGACCTCGGCTGGAAGTCGATGGCCGTCAACCTTAGCGATGTCGGTTCCATGGGCGCTCGATCCGTCATGTCGCTGGTGACACTGGGTCTGACCGGCGACGAGTCGGTGTCCGATCTCGAAGAGCTTTACCGGGGAATTGCCGATATTACGGGTGAGTTCGGAGGCGCCGTGGCGGGCGGCGATATCGTCAGTTCCCCGGTGCTGTTCATCACGGTGGCGATGACCGGTGAGGCGGTGGCGACAAACGGCGGAGCGGCGTTCAACCGAGCGCGGCTGATGGCTGGCTCGATGACGGGAACTACGGCGGGCGCCGGCTATCCGACGGCCGCGTCGCAACTGAAGTTTGATCCCGGCTCTAAGGCCGATCCCGGAGGCGCGGCGCTGCTCAGACGGGACGCCGTTGCGGTGAACGATCTGATCGCCGTTACGGGGACTATCGGCGATTCCGGCGGAGGCGTGCGCGCCCTGGCGGAAGGGCTGTCCGGTGAGGCGTCAGATGCGCTGAAGCGTGCCCATTTCAGGCCGATACCGCGCATGGCGGCGGGGATCGGGCTTGTCACTGGCGGCGTGCTCTCGGCGATGGATGTCAGCGACGGAATTGCCGACGATATAGGAAAGATGTGTCGGGCATCAGGCGTGGCCGCGCAGATACGGATGTCGGCGGTTCCGGTCAGCGACAATCTGAAAGCTTGCTTCCCGGACGACTACACAAATATCGCCCTGACGGGCGGCGAGGATTACGAACTGCTGTTTACCGCGCCCGAGCCGGTCATGGCGGCGATCGTGCCCTCGCTGGGAGTGCCGGTATCCGTAATCGGCGAGGTGATCGAGGGCGAGCTCGGCACAGTGACGGTGCTTGACGAACGCGCCCGGCCGATCGAGATAACCGGCGGCGGGTGGGATCATCTGGATGCCTGATCCACTGGGTGCTGCCGAGTCGGAATTTGGGCCCGAAGTATTGGCCATCACAACACGCTCCGAGGCCGAAACCATGGCCATCGGTAAGGCCGTCGGCGAGGTACTTGCGGCGGGAGACGTGGTGCTGCTGCGGGGCGAGCTTGGCGCAGGGAAGACACGGTTCGTAGAGGGCATGACCCGTGGAATCGAGACAGACGCCGAGACGCGCAGCCCTACCTTTGTGCTTGTGAACGAATACGCCGGACGCCTCATGCTCGCGCACTGCGACCTGTACCGGCTCTCCGGAC
Source organism: Chloroflexota bacterium (assembly GCA_002730555.1). Lineage (GTDB taxonomy): Bacteria > Chloroflexota > Dehalococcoidia > Lucifugimonadales > Lucifugimonadaceae. The sequence goes on along the minus strand of PCAM01000006.1, from coordinate 19,753 downwards.
CGGAGGAGATCGGCGAGTTGGGGCTGGACGACTACCTGGATCGCGGCGCAGCGCTGGCGGTTGAGTGGCCGGAGCGGGCGCGCGATCAGTTTCCGGAGCAGGCCCTCGAGATAGATATGGGATTCGGCGAAGCGCCGAACGACAGGTTGCTCAAAGCGACCGCTACAGGGGAGGCTGCCTGTCACCTGCTGGCAGCGATGCGCGCCGCCGCCGAAACGGGCCGATACGCCGGGAGCGACCGTTGACCTGCCTGCTCGCGATAGACACAGCCACCCGGTACGCCACGGTCGCGATAGTTGTGGCAGATAATGCTCCCTCGAGCACGGTCGACCAGGATGTGAAGGTCTTCAGTCGATCATGGTTCTCGCAATACAACCACGGGGTCGAGCTGCTGCCGAAGATCCATGAAGCTCTGGAAAACGCCGGCCGTTCGATATCTGATTTGACGGAGATCGCCGTTGTCATCGGCCCCGGCAGTTTCTCTGCGCTGCGCGTCGGACTCGCCACGGGGCAGGGGATGGCGCTGGCGGGGGATATTCAACTGCTGCCGATACCTACCTTTGAGGTTGAAATCGAACCCTGGGCCGACCAGGACGGTCCGGCCTGCGCCGTCGTTGATGCCGGTTCCAGTGGCGTCGCATGGGGCCTTTACCTGCCCGGCCAGAACGGCCTCGCCCTGGACAGAATCGGTCTCGACAAACCCGGCGATTGCGTAGCAGCCTGCCCCGAGGGGACGGCGTTCTGCGGAGAATCGGTCGGGAAGTTCACCGATCACGTCGATCAGGCGCTTATCCTTTCTGGTGAAGCGCCCACACGCGGCGCAAACGCACTGGTCCGGGTGGCGTTGCGAAAGCTTGCGGACGGCGGAGCCCGGGACCCGTCCGATGTCGAAATTACGTACGCTCGCGCTCCCGCTATCTCGACGCCGAAACCACGGCTACTGGACGGGAACAGGCAACCGAAAACTCCCCGAAAACCCGCTTAAACAGAAGGAATCGAACCCAAATGGCCAACGAAAAGACGCTGATCTTGGTGAAACCCGATGGCGTTCAAAGGGGCATCGCCGGACAGGTGATCGGCCGATTAGAAGCGACCGGTCTCCGTATCTCAGGCATGAAACTGCTTCAGATATCTGACGAACTGGCGGCCGAACACTACGGCGAGCACGTCGGCAAACCGTTCTACTCGGGCCTCGTGGCGTTCATCACTTCCGGGCCGGTGGTTGCGATATGCCTTGATGGCCCGGGCGCGATCTCGATCGCCCGTAAAGTCATGGGTTCGACCAACCCGGCGGAAGCCGCGCCCGGCACCATACGCGGTGACCTGGCGGTTGAGATCGGCCGGAACGTGATTCATGGATCAGCCAACGAGGAAGACGCGGCGCGTGAGGTTGCGCTGTACTTCAGCGAGGATGAACTGGTGGATTACACGCGGGCGATTGACGACTGGTTGATCGAGTAGCTGGTCGATTGGGCGTTGTTGTGAAACCGCGCCCTTCGAGAACCTCAGGGTGCGTTGGTGCGGACATTCGTACGTCGACCGTTTGGGTACATGCAATCCCGCCTGTATCGGAAATGTTCGCACGGGTCGATTGGCATCGACCCGAGAGTGGATACTAATCAGCCCCTACGGCGTGTCAGCAACGAGGTGAGGGAGTTGTCGCTTGAAAAACGGCAAAATCCAAGAGCGTTCACGTACAAATATGTCTGTGATTGCGCGAGCGGGCGAAGCAAGCCCCGCCCCTGCGGTGTTCCACCTTTACGAGCGTCCGGCGGAGTAAGCCGGCCCTTATTGGACGCGCACGATCTCCGGCGCCCTGGCCCAGAGGTCTTCCAGGCCGTAGAACTCCCGGGTGGACCGTGAGAAAAGATGGACCACCAGGCCGGAGAAATCCAACAAAACCCAGCCGCCCGCGCCTGTGCCTTCACGGTGATGCACCCGCAGGCCGTTGTTGCGGAGCGCCCGCACGACGTCGTCGGCCATCGAATCCAGATGGCGCGCCGTTTCGCCGCTTGCGATCACGAAGAAATCAACGAACTGGCTGATGCCCCGTAGATCGAGCAGCGCTATGTCAGAACCGAGCGCTTCGGACGCTTCGTCGAGAGCCATCCGTGCGAAATCCTTGAGTTCGAGGAACTGTTTTTCAGATTCGTTTTCCGTCATCCCTGACATTCAAACACACGAACGGACCAAACCGGGGCGGTTCGCGGTCTGCGTGATACGCTAATTCGATGGGCGAAACCCGGATTACCCCAACAACTGAAGCCTCTGCCACAACCTCTGGCAACGGGAAGCGGGTCGTCGTGGCGATGTCCGGCGGCGTTGATTCGTCGGTCGCCGCATACCTGCTCGCCCGGCAGGGTTACGAGGTCATCGGCGTCACGATGCGATTGTTCGCCGTGCCGGACGATGACGCACCCCGCCTCAGCCGGTCCTGCTGCTCGATCGAAGACGTTGAAGACGCACGCAATGTCTGCCGCGCCATAGGCGTGAAACACTACTTCCTGAACTTCGAAAAGGAGTTCAAGAAGCATGTCGTGGACTACTTCGTGTCCGAATACGAGCGAGGGCGCACACCCCATCCCTGCCTGGCGTGCAACGACAAGCTCAAGTTCGAGTTTCTGCTGCGTCGTGCGAAGTTTATGGACGCCGATTTTGTGGCGACGGGCCATTACGCCCGAATCGAACAGCAAGACGGGGAATGGTGCCTGATGCGTGGCACCGATCCCGGCAAGGACCAGTCGTACGTGCTGTTCACGCTGGACCAGGAACAGCTATCGAACTTGCTCTTTCCCATCGGCGGCTACGACAAGGACGAGATCCGGAACATCGCCGCCGAGGCCGGACTTCCGGTGGCGGACAAGCCGGACAGCCAGGACATCTGCTTCATCCCGGATGGCGATTACAAGGCGTTTGTAGAGCCGAGGTTGAACGTACGGACGCCCGGGCTCATCGTCGACTCAGAAGGGGCCGTACTGGCTGAACATGACGGTGTGCACCGGTTTACGGTCGGCCAGCGCAAAGGGTTGCCGCTACCCGGCGGATCGTCTCGCCCGATTTTCGTGACGGACATCGACGCCGAAAAAGGGCGGGTCACCGTCGGATACGCCGAGCAACTGATGCGCCACAGACTGGCGACCGGCGGGGTTACCTGGATTTCCGCGAGGGCGCCTGCCGAAGGAGCCCGCGTCGAGGCACGTATCAGGTATCACGGCACGGACATCCCGGCACTTGTACGCCCGGACGGCGATAGCGCTATCGTCGAGTTCGAGTTCCCGCAGCGGGCCATCACGCCCGGTCAGGCCGTCGTTTTTTACGATGGCGAAACAGTACTGGGCGGCGGCATGATCGATTGCGCTCTGCCGGAACTGGCCGAGAACCGGGCGCGATAACGCGTAGGGGCTAATGACTATCCGACCATGGATCGATGTCGATCGACCCGAACGACTCACGTGCCAGTCGCCTGTTGTTCGCGACACAATGTGTACACGTTGCCGCTGCAACACCTGCCGGGTAGCCTGCGTACACCGCTAATCACCGTCGGCCAAAAGGGGAATACGCATGGCACACCGGGAAGCGACACGTTACGGACTGGCTGAATACCTGACCGATCTGAAGTCCGCATTGGACGGCCTGACGCCGGTCGAGCTTTACTGGCAACCATCTCCAAACTCGAACCATATCGCCTGGCTCGTGTGGCACATGGCACGTGTGGAAGACAGCTGGTACAACGGCTACATAGGGGGGAATGAAACGGTCTGGGTCACGGGCGATTACCCCACACGTTTCCGGCTCATCGCAAACGGGAACGGAGCCAGGGACAGCGCCGAAGACGTGGCGGGATTTCCAAAACTGGCGATGGCCGACATTCTCGAATACTTCGATGCGGTACGCGTCAAAACATTAGAGGTGTTGGAGTCGCTTACGCCTGATGACTTGAGCCAGCCCCGCCACTTGAGCCAGCCCCGTCAGAGGGACCGTCCCGACCGGCCGACGGTGGGGTGGGTGATGGGCCACGTCCTCATCGAGCAGGGCCAGCACCTGGGCCAGGTCGCATACCTGCGAGGGATGCTGCGGGGATTGAACGGCTAAACCGGGGAGCGCATCAATTTCGTCGCGTATCGAGTTATTCAGAGGCCTCACGCCGGGTAGCTCCTGGTCTACAAAATTCGCCGGGACGGAGACATGTTTCGCATGGACCATAGGGTCGTCGTTCGAAGCGGCATAGATGAATACCTGACCGGGGTAAAAGCGGCCGTCGAGGGCCTGTCTCCGGTGGAACTTTACCGGCAGCCGGCGCCGAACTCCAACCACATTGCGTGGAGCGTGTGGCATATGGCCGGGGCGGAAAACCACTGGTACGACCGTTATATCGAGGGCGGTGAGCCGGTATGGACGGCCGAAGGTTTCCGCACAATGCTCAAACTGCCGCCGATTGCCCCGCCCGCGGGCGTATTGGCAAACGCCCCTACAAACCGCGTAACCGTGTTCTGAGGCTCTCGAAGGACCGGATCACGCACCTGGACTCAAGATCGATTTCCGATCCGCTCTTGTATCCCTCACCCTGCACCTTCCCCGATTGGGAAAGGGGAGTTGGCGCCCGGGGAACACGTATGCTCCGGTGGTAGATCGAAACGCTTGGGAACGTGCTTCCGGGCTAATGAAAAGGACTGCCTTCCCGTTGGCCACGACATCTAGACGGCCCCTCCCGGACGACTCTTTCGAAATAGCTTTGCGAAAGCAGGGCTACACAGCCGCGGCCGGTGTTGATGAGGTCGGACGAGGCACGCTTGCCGGTCCTGTCGTTGCGGGAGCTGTGATCCTGCCGGTTGAATTACCGGCCGACGGTCTCGAACTCATCCGTGACAGCAAACAACTGACGCCGGATAAACGTGACCGGGCCGCCGCCTACATCGAGCAGTTCGCCGTCGGCCACGCCTGCGGCGCGGCCGACGCAGGGGAGATCGACCGTTTCGGGATAGTGGCCGCCACGCGTATAGCGATGGGGCGCGCCGTGGACCTGCTTGAGCCAGTACCGGATCATCTATTGATCGATGCGTTGGAGCTGCCGGGCGTGAACCTTCCTCAGACTTCGATGATCAAGGGCGACGCCCGTTGCCGCAGCATCGCCGCCGCCTCCATCATCGCCAAGGTCACGCGGGACCGGCTGATGACCACCGTGTGGGACTCCCGCTTTCCGGGCTACGGGTTTGCGTCGCACAAAGGTTACGGCACGGCCACACATCTTGAGGCGTTGCGCGAGCTAGGCCCGATCACCGGTCACCGGCTGACCTTCGCCCCGGTCCGCGAAGCGGTCGCCATCTACGGGACGCCCGCACGAGGAACCTGACGCTCACGGAGCCGCCCGGTAACGGAGACGAGGCACGCGCCAATGGCGGGCGGGGAGTGGAGGGCCGCCCCGGCGGGGAGGTCGTCCTCGGATATGGCAGTTGGAACTTAGGGGGGTATCGCTCTAAAACACCGCCACCGGGTTTACCGGGGACCCGGTCACGTTTTTCAGCCTTAGCGGCAGGATGTTGATCAAGAACTCCCAGCGTCCGCGCCGGGCGCACTCCTCGGCCAGGTCGTCGAGCCATGCGTTGTCCAGGATCCATCCGCCCATCGCCGGGATGAACACCTGGTGTACGGGGTTGGTGAAGATCTCTGACCGGGTGGGCGTCACGTCGTTTCCGGTGTCGGTGCCCATCACAGCGATGTCGCGTTCCTTGAGGAACGGGAGCAGCTCTGGAAGTGGGCCGGAAGAACCCGCGGTATTCACGTCCACGGGGCCGCTTCGCTGACGCTCTCCGAACTGGCCGGTGCGCATGAGTAACACGTCGCCCTTCCCGACCTTGAATCCACCCTCTTTTTCGGCTTTCTCGATGTCCGCCAGGCTCACGCCGTCCCCGCGCTCGATAAAGTCCACACCCCGCCCGCGCGCCGCGTCGACAAGCACCCCACGGGTGATGATCCCCTTGTGGGTGACGGAGATATCGCCCTCGGTGGCTCCCTCACCAATCTTGACCGACGACGATGGCCGGCCGTTGTACAGGTGGCCGTCCCACATGAAGTGAGCGTGGCTGTCCAGGTGAGTGACGGTGTGCCCGTGGAAGATCAGACCGAAGAAGTCCATTGCGACCTGGCGACCCGGGCCATCCCCCGGACGGTACGCTTCGCCTGCACCGACCATGTAGTGGACCGGGGGGCGAGGCACGTCGGGTTCCGCCTGGTTGAATACAAGGGGTGCCGCGCAACTGACGGTCGTGCCGTCTTCGACCAGTGCCAAAGCGCGTTTGGTTAGTTCCGGAGACAGGTTGTTGAGTGTACCGAGCTCGTCGTCACCGCCCCAGCGTCCCCAGTTGGAGAGCGAGTCTATCCATCCGAGCAGTTGATCTTCGTTGACCTTGTAGTGAGGCATATATTTCAGTCCGATTCGGGCTGTGATGACGATTGTTAAATCCCGGTCGTTCCGGGCGATTCACGGCCCGGACAGGGCGCCGAATCGATGGTCGCCACATGCTACACTCCCCGCCCTTCTGGGGGCTCTCAGATTTATTCAGCGACGGTTGCCCGGGCAAAGGTACTTGCAATACATGGGATCAAACGGCATCCAGAATCGGCTCCGCGGCCTGTACGTGATCGTCGACCCGGAGCACACCGGCGATCGTTCGGTGGAGGACGTGACGCAGGCCGCTCTGGATGGAGGAGCCACAATCATTCAGCTGAGGGACAAGGTCTCAGACAAGGGGCCGATGCTGGAGACGGCGGTGCGGCTCAGTGAGATCTGCAAAAGGGCAGGTGCACTGTTCTTTATGAACGACCACGCCGATGTCGCGGTCTTGAGCGAAGCGGATGGCCTGCATGTTGGCCAGACGGATCTGCCTGTGGCGGCGGCGCGAAGAGTGCTTGCGCCGGGCCAGATGATCGGCACTTCCAATCACGCCATGCAGGAAGCCCTGGTTTCTATAGCGGACCAGGTAGATTACCTGGCCGTTGGCGCCATATTCGGTACGGAAACCAAAGAGGTGACAGTGTCCGCCGGACTGGAGACGCTTGCGAGCATCCGGAAGCAGGTCGATATCCCGATCGCCGCCATCGGCGGGATCAACGTGTCCAACATGGACGCGGTGCTCGAGGCCGGCGCAGAGATGGTCTGCGTGATCAGCGCAGTCGGGCTGGCGGCGGATCCGAAAGCGGCGACGCGCGAGCTGGTGGAACTGATCGATAGTTCACGTTCCTGAGCTTGCGCACCCGGGGATGGCGTCGGCCGGAGCCGAAAGCTTCAATCTGAAGCCGGAAAAACATTGGCCGAGCGACGCCTTGTGCCGATACCGTCCACGCAGGCGGCAAGGGTCTGTTACGGTGATCGCGGAATGCGAGCCACGCCCGCGTTTCCCCGAGGTTCGGGGGGCAATTAGTTCATAAGGGAAACACATGCGATCTAAGTGGATATTTTTTGTTCTGGTCGGCATTGCATCGCTGACCATTTTGGTCGCTTGTGGAGGCGACGGCGGCGATGACTCCACGGTGAACCCTGGCGGTCTGACGGAAGAGCAGGCTGGCGATCGTGTTAAAGAGATCATCAAGGCGAATGGTTGTGACGGGCCTGCCGGTGGCTACAGCTCGGTCAAAATTGTCGGTGATACCTGGGAGCTAGTGGCGTCCATCGGCCTCAACTCCCACACCTGGATATTCGACCCGACAGCCGGAACGGTGACCGAGTCGAATGGGGTCTGCAAAACCTAGAGGCATCAGGTGTTTCTGTTGCCAGGAACGCGATCGAAGCGCCCACGTGCCCGGTTATGCCGGTTCTGATGCATCTGCCAGATTGCTTACGAATTTCGTAACCACGCGCCGTTTTCATTGACCCTCTGACCGAGTGGGTGATAGCGTATGTGCTGGAAATCACAAACGGTCTGGTAAGCCGAAAAATTTCGACCCATTGCCTGTTTTGTGGTCACGGAAATCTGATGGATTTATTGAACGCGACGATATGTCGCATTCGCCCGATGTTTAAGGGGTAAGACATTTGGATCCGATGAAAGACGCCCCCGAGCTTCTCTGGTTCGCGATAGCAGCCGGGGCGATCGGCCTGATTGCTGCTGCGATCACGGCGATCGGAGTGTTGCGTAAAGACCAGGGCTCGGATGAAGTCCGAGAGATCGGTAATTTGATCAAGGAAGGCGCCAACGCTTTCCTGAAGCGCGAGTACCTGATCCTGTCGGTATTCGTGGTCGTTGTCGCCGTGATCATCGGCGTGTTCGTTGACTACAACATACTGGGCAACGCCAAGATCGATGAACTAAACGGGATCGCCCGCGAGGCGGGTGTTGACGCCGACGGCCCCTGGACCGCCATAGCTTACCTTTTTGGCGCCATTGGCTCCGGGCTTGCCGGATACGTTGGCATGAGTATCGCCGTACGGGCTAACACCCGAACCGCGACCGCCGCGCAGGACGGGCTGAACTCAGCGCTGCGGGTGGCGTTCGGCAGCGGCACCGTGATGGGACTGACAGTCACGGGAATCGGCCTGCTCGGCATCGTGATCCTGTGGACCATCTTCCGGGATCCGAACATCGTCGCCGGATTTGGTTTTGGCGCTTCATCGATAGCGCTCTTTGCACGTGTTGGTGGCGGTATTTACACGAAAGCGGCGGACGTCGGTGCTGACCTTGTGGGCAAGGTGGAAGCCGGCATTCCTGAGGACGACCCTCGCAACCCCGCAACGATCGCTGACAACGTTGGCGACAACGTTGGTGACGTGGCCGGGATGGGCGCTGACCTGTTTGAGTCCTACGTCGGGGCGATGATTGCCTCGCTGGCCCTGGCCGCTATCGGCGCGGGGTTCTTCTCGCTGGAAGCGGGCGGATTTGATTCAGCATTACTGGTTCTCCCGATGGCTATAGCGGGGATCGGTATCATCGCCTCGATCATCGGCACCTTTCTAGTGCGGACCGGACCGAACGCTTCGATGGGCCGGCTGCTGTGGTCACTGCGGACCGGCATCTTTGGCGCTGGGATCCTGGCACTTGCCGCCACGGCGCTTGTGATCAACGGGCTGGATCTGCCGTTTGAACTGTTCTGGGTTGTGGTCACGGGACTTGTTGTCGGACAGGTGATCGGCACCGCCACCGAGTACTTCACCTCTTACGAGAACAAGCCGACGCAGTGGATTGCCAAACAGTCCGAGACCGGGGCCGGCTCGGTGGTTATCGCCGGAATTGCGATGGGCCTTCTCAGCACCGTCATCCCGGCATTCGCCATCGTGGCAGGGATCCTGATCGCCGACGAACTCGCCGGCCTTTACGGTGTTGCGGTAGCCGCGGTCGGGATGCTCTCAACGCTTGGAATCACGCTGGCGACCGATGCCTACGGGCCTGTCGCAGACAACGCCGGTGGAATCGCCGAGCAGGGGCACCTTGACCCGGAGGTTCGCGAGCGCACGGACGCGCTGGACGCCCTTGGCAACACAACGGCCGCGACCGGCAAGGGCTTCGCCATCGGCTCCGCCGTCCTGACGGCGCTGGCCTTGATGGTGGCCTACGTCACCGTGACCGACATCGACCCGAAGGATCTGTCGATCATCGAGCCGCAGGTGCTGGTCGGCATGATCATCGGCGGCATGCTTCCGTTCCTGTTCGCCGCACTCACGATGCAGGCGGTTGGTACGGCTGCGAACGCGATGATCGTCGAAGTGCGACGCCAGTTCCGTGAGATACCCGGGCTGCGTGAGGGCAAAGAAGGCGTGAAGCCGGATGCCGCACGCGCCGTGGACATCAGCACGCAGGGCGCGCTCAAAGCGATGTTCCTCCCGGGACTGATCGCCGTCGTTTCCCCTGTCCTTGTGGGCGCCCTGGTCTCGGCCGAAGCGCTGGGCGGACTGCTGATCGGTTCGATCGTCTCCGGCTTCCTGCTCGCCATCTTCATGGCTAACGCGGGCGGCGCATGGGACAACGCCAAGAAGTACGTGGAGCTGGGGCATCACGGCGGCAAAGGCTCTGATGAGCACGCCGCTGCGGTGGTCGGAGACACGGTCGGCGACCCGTTCAAGGACACGTCCGGCCCGGCGATCAACATCCTGTTGAAGCTGATGGCGGTTGTGTCGGTGATCTTTGGTCCGCTGTTTATTTAGGGCTGGATCAAGACAAGAAATGAAAGAGGGGTGGCGCGTAGTGCGCCGCCCCTCTTTGCGTTCAGGTTCAATTCGTGCGGGGGGCGGGTGGTGGCCCGGGACGGAAGGGCGATCCGTGCCCCCGGGTTAGTCCGACCGTGTTCTGAGGTTCTCGAAGAACCCGAATAAGGCTTGGACCCAGGGACGGATTTCGATCCGCCCTTGCACCTCTCACCCTTCGCCCTCTCCCGCTCGAGAGAGGGGACTGGGGACCCTCGTAGAACGCTCCGGTATCGTCGCCAGCACGGCTCGTATCTGATGTCTAAGAAACATCTAGGTATCGACTTTTTCAGGTTTGAGACAACGAATTGAGTAACCATAGAAAGGCGCGCCGGTCGCGCCTGGCTATCCGGCGATCCTGGCCGGCCTCTATAATCTGGGCGATCGTTGTGGTGGGCTTGATGTTCACGTTTGCGGTGGTGGTTAATTCTTTCATCTCGAACCGCGCCATCCACTGGGACTGGGCGGCGGCGATGGTGGTTTTGGGCTCTGCGGGAGGCGCCCGGGCACGCCGACAGGATATTTTTTAGTACCCTTGCCTGGGCTCAAAATCCCACGAAGTAGTCCAAACGTGGATCGGCCAAAGCTGGCCTGATCGTACCGACATGTCCGAGAGTGATTCCCGCCCACGTAACTGTGAATGCGCCTGTAGCCCGGAGGAACCGATTGCGACCGATAGCCGACGTTGCGTCCGATCTCGGCATTTCCGCCGCCGATATCGAACCGTACGGGCGCTATAAAGCGAAAATTCCGCTCGATACTTTTCCCTCTGGAGAGGCCAACGGCGGAACCGGGAAGCTGATCGTGGTGACGGCGATTACGCCGACGCCCGCGGGAGAGGGCAAATCCACGGTTGCCGTCGGACTGACACAGGGACTCGCGAAGATCGGCAAGCGGTCTGCTCTGACGATAAGACAACCCTCGCTCGGCCCGGTGTTCGGGCAGAAGGGCGGTGGCACCGGTGGCGGCGGGGCGACGGTGCAGCCGGCGGAAGAGATAAACCTCCACCTGACGGGCGATTTCCACGCCGTGATGTCCGCCCACAACCTTCTGGCTGCGCTGACCGACAACACGGTCTTCAGGCACCAGATCGACGGTTTTGAGGCGGACGGCATCACGTGGCGGCGGGTCACGGACGCAGAGGACCGGGCGCTCCGCCACGCTGCTGTGGGGTTGAACGGCGATGGCCCGATGCGGCAGACCGGGTACGACATCAGCGCCGCGTCGGAGATCATGGCGATCCTGGCGCTGGCCGATGGATATGACGACCTGCGCACCCGGCTCGGGCAGATCGTCGTCGGCTGGACTCGCGACAGGAGGCCGGTTTCCGCGGGACAGATCGGCGCTGTTGGATCGATGATGGCGCTGTTGCGTGACGCCATGATGCCGAATCTCTGCCAAACCCTTGAGGGCCAGCCGGCGATCGTCCACATGGGCCCGTTCGGCAATATCGCCCACGGTTGCAGTTCCATCCTCGCCGACAAGCTGGCGGTGGCGTCGGCGGAGTACGTGGTCACCGAGGCAGGATTCGGGGCGGACCTCGGGTTTGAAAAATTCATGGATATCAAAGTCCGGCAGGGCGGCCCGAAACCAGACGCTGCGGTGGTGGTCTGCACGGTGCGCGGGCTGAAATATCATGGCGGAGTCGATCTCAAAGAGCTGTCCAAGCCGGACGTAGATGCCGTCAAGATGGGAACAAACAACCTCAGGAACGCCATCCATATCGTCGCCATGTTCGGGCTCGAAGCAATCGTGGCGATCAACCGGTTCCCTGAGGACACGCCGGCGGAGCTAGAGGCGGTCAAGGCGGCCGCGCTTGATGCCAACGCCGAGGCTGTAGCGGAGGCGAAGGGGTTTGCCGAGGGCGGAGACGGCATGACGGAGCTCGCGGAGGCCGTTGTGGCGGTGGCCGACGCTGGCTCTGATGTGTCGTTGCTTTACGACGACGACGAGTCAACCATCGCCAAAGTCGAGTTGATGGCGGACCGTTTGTACGGCGCGGATCGCGTGGTCTGGGGGCGGATGACGCGAACGACGGCACGGCGGTTCGAGGCGAACGGTTGGAAGTTCCCGATCTGTATGGCTAAGACCCACCTTTCTGTCTCAGCAAACCCCAGATTGCGCAACGTCCCGATCGGCCACGATTTACCGATACAGGAACTGCGTATCTCGGCGGGCGCGCGACAGATCGTCACACTTGCAGGTGACATAATGACTCTGCCGGGCCTGCCATCGAGGCCAAATGCCTTTGATATCGATCTGGACGATGACAACCGGATCGTCGGCGTTCTCGGCACCTGAGTCGTCGTCAACGGAGTCCCAGGCTTAGTTCCCGCCGGAAGAAGCTCTCCGCCGTATGTCTTCCCTAGCCACCGAAGCCCCGATCGACGTTAACGGGGTAATCGTTCCGAGCCGCCCCGGACGGCGGGTTCTGGCGGTGTTGCGCGATGCGGGCGCCAGTGTGCCGACGCTCTGCTTCGATGATCGACTGGAACCGCAGGGCACGTGCCGCATGTGCCTGGTGGAGGTCGAGGTCGACGGGCGGGTGGAGACGGTGGCTTCCTGCACGGCGCTCTCCGAACCGGGCATGAGCGTGCGAACGCATACCGACGAGATCGTTGAATATCGAAAGATACTGCTGGAAATGCTGCTGTCTGAGATCGAGGATCCGTTTCGGACAAGTCAGGCGGCGGCGCTGGGCAATCACGAGTTCCAGGCGGCGGTGCGTGAGTACGGAGCACAGGCCGATACGTTCAACCCGATCGAGTGCAGGGCGAAGGCCGATGACCTGAACCCGTTCATATCGCGGGATTACGACCTGTGTATCTCATGCTTCCGTTGCACGAATATCTGCAACGACTGGGAGCAGGCGTCCGCCATCACTGTGGCGGGGCGCGGGCAGGACTCGACCATCTTCAGCAAGTTCAACAACCTGCTCATGGAGAGCCCCTGCACCTTCTGCGGCCAGTGCGTGAACACCTGTCCTACTGGCGCGCTCAGTAACCGGAAAATGGCGGGCACAATCACGCCTGCGCCGATGGGGTGGAACGCTGATTCGCCCCCTGAAGCGACGATCAGCATCCCTGCTCCATCTGGAGATACCGTCCAGCTTGGCCCCGAGACATCGGTGCACCGCACGTCCACCATCTGCCCCTACTGCGGCGTCGGCTGCGGCATCAACCTGATTACACAGGACGGCGAGTTGGTCGGCTCTGAGCCTGACTTCTCGGCCCCAAGCCTGGGTTCGTTGTGCGTTAAAGGCCAGTTTGGGTCGTGGGATTTCATCAACAGCGACGAGCGCCTCAAGACGCCGCTGATCAAAAACGCCCACGGAGAGTTTGAACCCGTAAGCTGGGACACGGCACTCGCGTTGATTTCGGACAAACTCAAGCACTACCGGGACGTGAACGGCCCGGACTCGCTGGTGTTCTGGAGTTCCGCTCGTACCACCTCCGAGTCGAACTACCTGGCCCAGAAGTTTACCCGGGTGGCGCTGGGAACCAACAACGTCGACAACTGTTCACGCACCTGACACTCCCCCACGGTCGCCGGTCTGGCGGTCATGGTTGGCAAAGGCGCAATGAGCAACTCGATTGAGGAGATCGCCGGGGCGGACATGATCCTGGTGATCGGGTCCAACACCACCGAGGCGCACCCCGTCATATCGCTCCGTATGAAAAAAGCCGTGCGGAACGGCGCCAACCTGGTGGTCATCGATCCAAGGAAAATCGAGCTGACGCGCTGGGCCAACAGGCATGTGCAACTCAAGATCGGGACCGACATCCCGGTCCTGAACGCGATGGCGCATGTGATCATCAAAGAGAAACTGTACGACGCCGAGTACGTCGCACACCGCACGGAAGGCTTTGCGGCCCTCTCACAGCATCTGGAGATGTATACGCCGGAGTTCGCTGAGGAACTCTCATGTGTTCCGGCGGAACAGATCGTTTCCACCGCCCGTGAATACGCGGCGGCTTCGCCAAAGGCGTCTATCTGCTACACGCTCGGCATCACCGAGCATTCGTGCGGAACACATAATGTTCAGGCGGTCGGAAACCTGGCTTTGTTGTGTGGTAATTTCGGCCAGGAGAACGCCGGAGTGAACCCGTTACGGGGCCAGAACAACGTGCAGGGTGTGTCCGACATGGGCGCACTGCCGACCGATCTCCCGGGCTACCAGAAGGTCGAAAAACCGGAGGTACGGGAGAAGTTTGAGAAGGCCTGGGGAGTGCCTCTGCCGAAGCGGCGCGGAATCACCAAGATCACGGCCATGGATCAGATGATCAAGGGCGATGTGAAGGCGGTGTTCATCATGGGCGAGAATACGGTCGTTTCAGACCCCTGTTCCGGCCACAGCAAACATGCTCTGGAGGCGGCCGAGTTTGTGGTGGTGCAGGACATCTTTATGAACGACACGGCGCGACTGGCGGACGTGGTGCTGCCGGCGGCGGCGTTTGCGGAGGTGGACGGGACGTTCACAAACTCCGAGAGGCGCGTGCAACGGGTGCGCAAGGCGGTCGAACCGCCGGGCGAGGCGAGGGCCGACTGGCGCATCCTGCTGGATCTGTTCGAGTACATGCGCATGCCACAAGGGCTTGAGACACCATCCGATGTCTGGGACGAGGTCGCGGCGCTGGCGCCGATCTTGAGCGGTATTTCTTACGAGCGGCTGGATAAAGAAGGCGGCATCCAGTGGCCCTGCCCGACGCCCGACCACCCGGGCACGGTGTTCTTGCACCAGGATCAGATGGACTCCGGCCTGCCAGGCCAGTTCGCCCCGGTCGACCACATACCACCCGTCGAGGAACCGGATGACGACTACCCGCTGTTCCTGACGACCGGCCGCCGAAGGTCCACTTATCACACAGGCACGCAGACGGGCAGGGCGATCGGGTTTGAAGAACTGGTGCCGCACGAGATGGCAGAACTTAACCCGGTTGATGCAGTTGCACTGGGGATCGAGGACGGCGAGATGGTGCGCGTTTCGTCACGTCGCGGCTCGCTGGACATCCACGCCAGGGTGACAGACCGCTCGCCGAAGGGCGCCATCTTCATGGCCTTCGCACACCCGGACACGGCACCGACCAACGTCCTGACGATAGACGCGTACGACTTCATCACGGAGACGCCGGAGTTCAAGGCGTGCGCTGTGCGGGTGGAGAAGTTGGGCGTTGGCTAAGGAGCGGCCTCAGCTTCGGCGGACCAAACTCACCGACAATCGACGAAACGATGCCGTCCGCTCGAATCGCTGCTGCGGCCGCAATGAGTTCCCGCGTGACCCCTGAGGGATCGGGGAGGCTCCGTCGAGCAGACTCAACGCATCTTGAGCGGAAAGATCTGTCGTGCCGGTAATGAGTTCGAGAAGAAATCCCGTTGCGGTTTGCCCAATTCCATTCAATTGGGAATGGCGATGGAACATTTCAAATGCGTTATCCCGGCATGTGGATATATGCCGGATCAAAGACTCGTTGTCCTGTGACGACACCCCAATGATTGTGCGCGCTAGATTCATGTGAATCGACTCGGGCCTGACTACCTCGAACCACCATTTTACCTACGCACGCCAGTATTTATAGCGATGGGCCGCGTATTCGCGGTCGATGCACTGTCGGACATCGGGGTGATCAATCGATGGTGCAGCGGATGACCCTGGGCTCGACTTTCACCCGCGATGTCTTTATGTAGGTGAAATCGCTCCCGTCAGCCATCGTCTTGCTGAACTTGCTGAACGACTCACCTGCGACGCTGCCGGAAAATTCGGCCCTGAACCGGGTCTACGGGATGGGGATACGTTGGTTCTCCAGCACCCCCCCCGCCCGGGCCGGGCGCGTGGAACTTGAGTTTGTCGTGCGACATCGACTCACCTCCCTGACACCACTACCCAGTTTCGATCAGCTAGCGGCCAACTCCGCCTTTACGGAGCGCATCTGCGCTGGCATGACGGCGTTGGACTCCCAGGTCTGGATCACGCCGAGATTCGTCGTGATCACCGGCTTCACCTGGACCCGAATCAAGATTGGGCCGTCCTCCGACATTATCCGGGGCAACTCCGTCGCCAGCTCCTCTGTGTCTTCGAACGAGTACGCGGCCTTGTATCCGCTGCCCAACGCAATTGCCGGCCAGTCGATCGCTCCGGAGTTAGCGATCGGCTGGCCGCCCGTGATGGCGTAGACGCCGTTGTCGAACACTACGTGGTAGAAGTTCTTCGGGGACTTGCCGGCGACGGTGATGAGACTGCCCAAGTTCATGATCAGGCTGCCGTCGCCGTCCTGTACGATGACTTTCCGGTCGGGCGCGCCGAGCGCGATGCCGAAGCCGACGGATGACGCCTTGCCCATCGAGTTGTTGGTTGGGATGTCCAGTTCGGGCCGGTCAGACGCCTCTTTCCAGAACTTCGTCTGGGTCATGGCGGTCACGACAACGGCGTCGCCGCGCTCACGCTGCAAGGCTGCTGCGATGTCCTCGTACTCGATCATCGGTTTCTCCTGTGGCCCTGGCCGGGTCTTGTGCGTGCGGGTGATTTCAACGGCTGGCGTGTACGGTGATGCCGGGACGATACGCCGGAACGGTGAATCAGTCCATTTGCGGGGCTTGAATCAATCTCAAGGACCCTCCAGACGACCATACGCCCGGAGCGCCAGCAGGTTGGTCAGTTTCAGGTGGCCGTCCCACTGTCGTTTGGTGACCTCCCAGGCGTGGGCGTACTGATCACCCCGGCTCCAGAGGTCCGGTGCAAGGACGTGGCCAAACCGCTATTTTCGTTCTGGAACTCGGACGGGGCGTCTACTGCCGCCTGCTGCGGGCTGTCTTCGAATTCGTGCTCTAACGTTGCGCTGTCAAGCGTACGGGCCAGCAACTTCAGGAAGTTGGAGGGTTCGCGGAATGCGTTTTGGGTGAGGGTTAACGGCATATCGGTAGTTCAGGTAGCAAGACGTTCTCCCCCATCCCGCACCTTCTCCCGCTGGGAGAAGGAAACGTACAGCTCTCCCGGCGGGAAGGCAGTGTTTCAAATGTCATCCCGGGCGTAGTCAAGAGACCTTCAACTTGAGTTTCTGTCCACTACTAAACCGTTAGGGACTAATGACTATCCGGCTTGCGACGCATCAAGGTTCAACGCGTAGCGTCTCAAAAGCAGAGTTGTTGACGGAGAGTGGGATTGAACCTCACTCACCCCGGCCCTCTCCCGTCGTGAGCGGGGGCACGTGCCAGTGGAACTAAACGCTGACGTACTCTGCGCCGATCAGGACGGCGACGGGCCTGGAGGTCTCCACGGCCTTTTTGAAGGCCAGCTCGATCCTGTTCAGCTCAGCGTCCGTCTCGATGATCCAGTAGGGCGTACCCCAGGTGTGGAGGAAGGGTTCCAGGAACTGGGCTGCGCTGTCCGGGGTGTCGCCGTGGCGGGTGTAACCGCGGTAGCCGATGAACATAACGAGCGGGAGGTCGATGCCGATCCCGAGTCCCCTGAGGGCGTCGCCGGATTCAAACAGGCCGGAGTTCTGGATCATGATGGCTGGCTTCTGGTTGGCGATCCACAACCCGGCGGCGATTGCTATCGCCTCACCCTCCCGGGCGATGGGGACGACTTCCATGCCGCTCTCGGTCATGGTGTCATACATGAAGTTAGTCTCGCTGTCTGGCAGCGTCACCATGTGCGTGACGCCCTGCGCAGCGATGTGCTGCACCATCGAATGAGCGGTCAGACCCTCTGTCATCATTTGGGAAGACTCCTGATTCGGCCGCGTTGGCCGGGATTCCGGCGGCGGCACAAGCGTAATCCCGCCGGGTGCGCCGGGCAACCGGAGCCGTGATCAGTCGTCGGCGGCAGTGAGATCGGTCGGGTTTGGATCGTGCGCTACCGGGTCTGTTGCCGGTGCTTTGCCGGGCGCCGGGGTAAACAAAATCAATGCCGCCGAGACGATGGCGAACGCGGTCAATATGGGGAACACGGCCCTGTAATCGCCGCTAACGTCATAGATCAACCCCGCGCCGAGCGCGCCTACTGCTTGCCCGCCTCCTATCCAAGGTTCTGTGAACCCGCGCACGGCACCAAGGGATCGCCGACCGAAGTAGTCAGCGACGATTACCGAAGGAACGACCAGCAATCCGCCCAGCCCGAAGCCAAACAGGGTTGCAACGATGAATGCCAGTGCGGTGTTGTCCACGATCAGGAAGAGCAGAGCGACACCGCCCGTGAACAGCGCAACGCCCGCATAAGCGAACCTGATCGGTAGTCGCTCGGCGATTACGCCCCAGACGATTGCGCCCACGGCGGACCCGGCCGCCAGAGAGGTCAGGGCGCCCGCCGCGACGGTCGCATCAATCCCCTGGTCCCGAAGGAACGCGGCCTGGTGGATGTTGACGCTGGCGTGGACGAAGAACATCAACCCGCCCGACAATCCAACGATCCACAGTGCCGGGGTATGGAGTGCGTCCCGCAGCGTCCAGCCTTCTGAACCGTCTTCCGATGTGGGTGAGACGGTCGTTCCAGAGCGCTCCCCGGTTCCCACGACATCACCATCGCCGTCCGGCTTGAGTCCCACGTCCTCTGGCTTCGAAATCATCAGGAGCAGGAGCGGAGCGAGTGCGATGGCCCACACCGTGATCCCCAGCCAGAACCACGCCTCACGCCATCCCACGGTGTTGATGAGGATCTGGGCGAAGAACGGCATGAGCCCCATGCCTACCGAGTGTGAGGAGCCCAGGATCCCGTTGGCCCGGCCGCGACGGCGGATGAACCACTGGGAGACCACGGCCCCGGTGCCGATCTGGACCGGAGCGGCAAAGATCACCCGGCCGATGCCGAACAAGATGTAGAAGCTGATCGGTGTGATCCACCAGCCGATCGCCATCGTCGTGAACCCGAGCAGTAAAGTTGCGCCAAGAAGTACGGCGCGCGGGCCATATCGGTCGACGAGGTAGCCGGATACGGGCGCAGCGAACATCGCCGCGATACCGCCCGCGCTGGCCGATCCCGCCAGGAGGGTCCTGCTCCAGCCGAGGTCCTCCGACATCGGGAACATGAATACGCTGAGTGTCAGCGATGCGGCCGCGTTGCGGACAAATACGGCCGCGCCGGCGGAGAGGAGCACCGCCCAGCCGTAGTAGAACGGTGTGCGACGGGCGAGGCGATACCTGATGTTGGAAGAGTTCAAATGCAGACGCGGTCCAAATTTTCAGCCAATATTCTGGGGAAGAGATGCTGCGGTTAGCGGCCCACGATGTTACAACGTCACCACGTCGGACAGACGTGACTCGCCCGATCAGAACACCCAACTGATCTCAACGGGATCCCCAACACCCGGACCCAATCCCGGACGCAATTCTGACTTTGCCCAATGCCCCGAGCCCCAGGCCAGCAGCACCCGGAATCCACAGGGAATCGTAAGTATGAGCATTATCTTCGAGAAGCGCGAACAGATCGCTTACATAACCATCAGCAACCCTGACAAGGCAAACATCCTGGACAAGGCGAGCTCGGACGCTATTTCGGAGGCGTGGAAGGAAGTCTGGGAGGATCGAAACATCCGGGCCGCGGTGTTGACGGGCGATGGCGACAAATACTTCTGCGCCGGGCACAACCTC
>PCAM01000035.1 GCA_002730555.1 Chloroflexota bacterium | reverse complement strand
CGGGGTAGCTTTTATCCGTTAAGCCACGGCCCTTCCACTCGGTACCGTGGGATCACTTTGCCCGACTTTCGTCCCTGCTCGACTTGTAGGTCTCGCAGTCAAGCCACCTTATGCCAATGCACTCCAAGACTGATTTCCATCCAGCCTGAGGTGACCTTTGGGCGCCTCCGTTACATTTTGGGAGGCGACCGCCCCAGTCAAACTGCCTGCCAGACAATGTCCCTTAAAAAAGGTTAGGACCGCTATTAATGGAGAGTGGTATCTCAACGACGGCTCCACCCTGACCGAAGTCAGAATTTCAAAGCCTCCCACCTATCCTGCGCACCATTAACTACGATTCAATGCCAAGCTGCAGTAAAGCTCCACGGGGTCTTTTTGTCCTGCCGCGGGTAACCCGCATCTTTACGGGTCCTGCAATTTCACCGAGTCCACCGTTGAGACAGCGCCCAAGTCGTTACGCCTTTCGTGCAGGTCGGAACTTACCCGACAAGGGACTTCGCTACCTTAGGACCGTTATAGTTACGGCCGCCGTTCACCGGGGCTTCGGTTCGGAGCTCTCACTCCTCCCCTTAACCTTCCGGCACTGGGCAGGCGTCAGCCCGTATACATCAGCTTGCGCTTTGGCACGGACCTATGTTTTTGATAAACAGTCGCTTGGGCCTATTCTCTGCGGCCGCCAATGCTTTTCGGAGTAAATCCTAATACGTCAGCGGCACCCCTTATCCCGAAGTTACGGGGTTAGATTGCCGAGTTCCTTAACGATGGTTCTCCCGGTCACCTGGGGGCATTTACCCCTGTCCACCTGTGTCGGTTTGCGGTACGGTCACTCGTTTCCTTGTACTCGGGGCTTTTCTAGGCGGTTCAGCATCAACGAAGTTCCCGAAGGAGTTCCTAAGGGTTCGCATTCCTCTCAGCTCAAACACCACGGCATTTTTGACGCCACAGCTCGCCTGCAGGAATACACACACCATGTCCAATAGGCATGCTTCGTCTAGCTCTCCGCGTCCCCCCGAGACTTTAAAACGGAAGTTAAGTGGTGCAGGAATTTTGACCTGCTGTCCATCGACATCGCCTTTCGGCTTCGCCTTAGGACCGACTAACCCTACGTCGATCAGCGTTGCGTAGGAAACCTTGGACTTCCGGTGTCCTGGATTCTTACCAGGATTGTCGCTACTCATGCCGGCATTCGCACTTCTCAGCGGTCCAGCAGACCTTCCAATCTACCTTCAATCCCCTGAGAACGTTCTCCTACCGATCCCAGAATTACTCTGGAATCCCGCAGCTTCGGCAACGGACTTGAGCCCCGTTTATTTTCCGCGCAGGAACCCTCGACCAGTGAGCTGTTACGCACTCTTTAAAGGGTGGCTGCTTCTAAGCCAACCTCCTGGCTGTCTGAGCATTCCAACTACGTTTCACACTTAGTCCGTATTTAGGGGCCTTAGCTGGCGATCTGGGCTGTTTCCCTTTTGACAATGGCGCTTATCCGTCACTGTCTCACTCCCGGATTAAACCTCTACGGCATTTGGAGTTTGGTTGGGTTTGGTAAGCTCACGCCCCCTAGTCCATCCAGAGCTCTACCTCCGCGAGGTAATTATCCGAGGCTGCACCTAAATGCATTTCGGAGAAAACCAGCTATCTCCGTGTTCGTTTAGCATTTCACCCCTACCCACAGCTCATCCCATCACTTTGCAACGTAAACGGGTTCGGACCTTCACCCGGATATTATCCGGGCTTCATCCTGGCCATGGGTAGCTCACACGGTTTCAGGTCTAATCCGCGCAACCCTCGACACAAAGATTTCATCGTCTCATTCACTCGACGCTAATTACCTTCATATTTCATTCTTCATAAATCCGAAGATCTAATCAGAAATCAATATTCCAACGTTCACTAAAAGTTTCAAAGACGATTTCCTCTTAAATCGGTGATCGCCCTATTCAGACTCGCTTTCGCTACGGCTCCGGTACGTCATACCTTAACCTAGCTACGCAGATTAACTCGCCGGCTCATTCTTCAATAGGCACGCGGTCATTCTTCATAAAGAAGAACTCCCACGGTTTGTAGGCACACGGTTTCAGTTCTATTTCACTCCCCTACTTGGGGTGCTTTTCACCTTTCCCTCACGGTACTTGTTCACTATCGGTCACCAGAAGTATTTAGCCTTGGAGGGTGGTCCCCCCAGATTCCCACAGGGTTTCCCGTGCCCCGTGGTACTCAAGAACACATCAGAGAGCTGCTCACTTTTCGCCTACGGGTCTATCACCCTCTACGGCCGCCCTTTCCAGAGCATTCGGCTAAATGAACAATTTGTAACTCTCCGGAAGTTCTGAAGCACTTCCATGTTGTGTCTTACAACGCCGCTAAGGCATAGGACTTCAGTCCGTTAGGCCCCAACGGTTTAGGCTGATCCCATTTCGCTCGCCGCTACTCAGGGAATCTCGGTTGATTTCTTTTCCTCGGGGTACTTAGATGTTTCAGTTCCCCCGCTTACCCCCCGGATTAATCCGGGCTCCTGCTCGCGCAGGCTGGTTACCCAATTCGGGAATCCACGGCTAAGCTCGCTGGACAGCTAACCGTGGCTTTTCGCAGTCTAGCCACGCCCTTCATCGGCTTCTGGTGCCAAGGCATCCCCCGTGCGCCCTTAATAGCTTGACCCACATTAAGGTTCGGCTATCTCTCGGCTACTCGGAGTTTTGGAGTCAGATATTCAATTTTCAAGGTTCTGAGCTCGTTTTCCCACGGGCGACCAAAGTCCCCGGCAGGTTTTACGAGGCGTCCCGATTACCGTTGTAATTCAGGGCGATTAACAAATATACCGGCAAGGGTGGAGCGGGTCAACAGATTTGGGAGGCAATTCGCAGGCGGATTTGGACCCCTCAAACAGGGCCGTTGGAGGGTATACTCTGGGGGCGCTCTCCGGTCGACTAACAGTCCTCGGTGGGCCGTTTGCGCGCGTGCCCCATCTGGGTACACGTAAGGGCACAAGTGTCCGCGTCGCCGGATGGGTCCGACGGGGCGGATTGAGGTAACGGCATGCCGGCTTACGCCGTGATCGGTGGACAATGGGGCGATGAAGGCAAGGGCAAGGTCATCGACTATCTTGCTCGGGACGCTTCCGCCGTGGCGCGTTACTCGGGCGGGAACAACGCTGGGCACACCGTTATTAACGACCTGGGCATATTCAAGCTCCACCTGATTCCCAGCGGGATCTGCTGGCCGCACACCACAAACATCATCGGAAACGGTGTGGTCGTGGACCCCGACGTTCTTCTCGATGAGGTCCGGGACGTGAACCTCCAACTTGCCGATTTCAGCGCTCTCAGACTGGACCCGGAGAGCCTCGTGGTGAGTGACCGCGCCCACCTCATCCTGCCGTATCACATCGAGCTGGACAGGCTCGAAGAGGCGCGTCGCGGGCGTGACGCTATCGGCACCACCGGCAGGGGCGTCGGTCCGGCGTATCTGGACAAGGTGAACCGGACAGGCCTGCGCGCCGGAGAGCTCCTTGACCCGGAGGACCTGGCCCTGCGGCTCCCGGCCATTGTGGAGTTCAAGAACGAGGTCCTCACAAAAATCTACGGCGCGGACCCCATCAACGTCGACGACATCTTTGAGGCGACGCTCAGGTGGGCAACCGAACTGGGCCCGTACATCAAACCGGCCGAGTACTTCGTCGCAGAAGCGCTGGAGTCGGGCGAGAACCTGATACTGGAAGGCGCACAGGGCGCTCTCCTTGATCTGGACCACGGCAGCTACCCCTACGTCACGTCCTCCAACCCCACGGTCGGCGGAGCGATGTCGGGCCTTGGGATCGGCCCCCGTGCGTTCGCCAGCGTGGCCGGGGTGTTCAAGGCATACACGACGCGCGTGGGTGCAGGTCCTTTCCCGACGGAACTCGAAGACGAAGTCGGAGACAAGATCCGCACCATCGGCAAAGAGGTCGGGACGACAACGGGCCGGGACCGGAGGGTTGGCTGGTTCGACGGCGTCGCGGGCCGGTACAGTGCCAAGGTCAACGGCTTCGACGCACTGATCATCACCAAGCTGGACATCCTCGACGGCTTTGACACCGTCAAGGTGTGTGTCGCATATGAGATTGACGGCGTGCGTACGGAGAACTTCCCGATCGATAGCTCACTGCTGGCCCGCAGCACTCCAGTTTACGAGGAGCTTCCAGGCTGGTCCGGCTCCACCGCTGGTATAACGCGTCCGGAAGACATCCCGGCCAACGCGAAGTCATACATCCAGTTCATCGAGGACATCCTCGGCGTGAAGGCGGCCATCATCTCCAGCGGCCCGAGACGGGCAGAGACTGTGGTCCTCAACGACATCATCCCCGCATAAAGCGGACAAACTTGAAACAGGAAGAGACCCCCGGATTACCGGGGGTCTCTACGCGAAACAAACGGAACGGTTGGCTCGGTCAGTCTTCCGAGATGTCCATGTCGTAACTGTCCAGCATCTCGTCCAACCGCTTCTTCGCCCCCGGGTCCGCCTCTTCCATCGTCACCATCGGCAGACGGTGCGTGCCGGCGTCGAAGCCCGCGCGGTTGACGGCGTACTTGATCGGGATCGGGTTGGTCACCCAGAAGATGGCTTTGAACAGCGGCAACAACCGGCGATGCTCGGCCGCCGCGGCCTCTATATCGCCCTCCAGAATCAGCCCCATCATCGTCTTGATCTGCCGGCTCACGATGTGGCCGGCGACGCTGACGATGCCGTGCCCACCTGTGGCCATGATGGAAAAAGTTTCGTCGTCGTTCCCGCTCCAGACCCTGAACCCGTCCGGCGCGCCGTCTATCACCATCGTGATCTGTACCGGGTCACTGGACGCTTCCTTCACGCCGACCACGTTGTCGATTTCGGCGACGCGGAGCGTGGTCTCGGCGGTCATATTGAGCGCCGTCCTTGAAGGGACGTTGTATAACAGACAAGGCAGGGCGGTGGATTCCGCCAGCGCACGAAAGTACTGAAACAAACCCTCCTGGGGTGGCTTGTTGTACGCCGGAACCGTCAGCAGTACGCCGTCAGCGCCCGTCGCCTCCGCCTCTTTCGTCAACTCCCGGGAGTTCAGGAAGTCGTTGTCGGAAGTACCGACCACGACGCTTCCACGATTTCCGATCTCCTCTTTGATCTCCGTGAAGAGCCGGATCTTCTCGTCGTTGTTGAGCGCGGGTGCTTCACCTGTAGTTCCGCCGATCACGAGGCCATCGTTACCGGCGTCGATCAGGGCGCTGGCCAGCTTCCTAGCCTTTTTGTAGTTGAGGTCACCGTCCTCGTCGAACGGCGTAATCATCGCTGTGAGCAGTCGGCCGAAGTCTGTCATCGCCGTTACTCCAAAGTATTTCTGGTATTACTGGGTTCTGTCGGCCGCATTCACCATCATCGCTGCGATTGCGGAACGCCTGGTTACATTGTCGGCATGTCGATCGGGCCGACCTAACACTTCGGCTTCACACAGCCCCGGCGTACCGCCTCGTCCATGATCTGGAGCGCGTTCAGCGCCGCCCCTTTTCGGAGGTTGTCGCAGGCTATCCAGAGCGCCAGTCCGTTCGGGTGTGACGCGTCCGCTCGAATCCGTCCCACGAACACCTCATCCCTGCCCGACGCCTGCGCGGGCATAGGGTAGACGCTTGCCTGGGGATCGTCCACCACGGTGATTCCGGGGAACCCGGACAGCAGGCGGGTCGCATCTTCCTTGCTCAGGGGCTGCTCAAACTCCACCTGCACGGACTCACTGTGCGTGACGGGTACCGGCACGCGGACGCAGGTCGGAGAGATGGCGATTTCGGCATCGTGGAGGATCTTCCGCGTCTCGTTGATCATCTTGTGCTCTTCGCCGGTGTAACCGTCTTCGGTAAAATCGTCCACCTGCGGCAACACGTTGAACGCGATCTGGTGTGGGTACTCCTGCGGATTCGCCGGACGTCCGGCCAGGATGTCGGCCGACTGTTCGTCCAGCTCGCGGACCGCCGCTGCGCCGGTACCGGACACCGCCTGGTAGGTCGCCACCGTCACACGCTTCACCCGCGCGACCTGGCCGAGTGCCGAAAGCGACATGGCGAGCGGGGTGGTCGTGCAGTTCGGGATCGAGACGATCCCTGAATGCCACTCCAGATCAGCGCCGTTCACTTCGGGAATCACGAGCGGGACCGCCGGATCCATGCGGAACGCGGAGCCGTCATCGATCACCATTGCACCACGTTTTACCGCCTCGGGCGCGAGGGCACGGCTCACGGTCGCGCTTGCGGAAATGAACGCCACGTCCACGCCTTCAAACGCGTCCGGAGTCGCCTCTATCACTGTCAACTCGGTTTCAAGGTAGGCAAGCTTCTTTCCGACGGAGCGCGAAGAGGCCATGGCGATGATGTGCTCCACCGGGTAGGACCTGTCGGCGAGGAGCTCAAGTGCGACCGCGCCCACGGCGCCGGTGGCGCCGACGATGGCGATGGTCAGATTGCTGTCAGACATTTACTCAACCGTTCTATGTTTAAGAGGTACGTGATTTTACGGGCACGGACGGCCCAGTAGTGCACCTAGATAGTGCTCCAGGAAAGTGTGGAAGTGACGGGTGCGTAGTATTTAAGCGAGCGTCACTGAACCCAAGTGGTTCCGGACCGTCAGCCCGAAGGTTGTCTCGCCGCGGTCCGCTGCTATCGACCACCCCTGATCCGTCGTTCGCGAATCTGGAGCGCAGCGCCCACGGCTACGGCTTGGCGGGGTCTCGAAGGCCCAGCACCTGATCCAGGCCGATCATCAAACCCGTCAACGACATCACTCGCTTAACCGCCACCAGCACGCCGGGCATGTAGCAGTCACGGTTGATCGTGTCGTGGATGATCGAGAGGGTTTGTCCGGAGGTTCCGAACACGAGCTCGTGACGGGCCATGCGACCCGGCATGCGCGCGCTGTGAACGTTCACACCGCCCATAAGACCGCCACGGACCTCATCGAGCGTCACCGTTTCAGGCTCGTTATACGTGAAATCCGTGTCACGCCCGGAACGGGCCGCTTCCGCTATGGACAACGCGGTGCCGGACGGCGAATCGATCTTTGCTTCGTGGTGGCTTTCAATCAGATCTGCGTACGCGAAGTGCGATCCGGCCACCTCGGCCAGGTACATCATCAGCACCGCGCCCAGCGCAAAGTTTGAAGCGCTGATGATCCCGATATCTTTCTCGGCGGCGATCGCACCAAAGCGCTCAAGCTCCCCAGATTGCACGCCGGTCGAGCCGGATACGACGCGGACCCCTGCACCTGTCGCCGCAGCCATCGCCTCAACAGCGCCAGCGCCGTTCGAGAAATCGACCACAACATCGGCGTCGACCTTCGAAAGCAGTTCGGCCAGCGTTGGGGCGAGAGGAACCGGGTTGCCGCCGGGAACCCCCACCGTGTCCGCAGATGCGGCGCTGTCTGCGCCGCCCACCGCGATAGTGACGGGATCGGCCTCGACCGCACCCAGGACAGTCTGTCCCATGCGGCCGAGGGCCCCGTTAACGGCAACTTTTATCGGCCGGTCCGTCATCTCTGAAACCTGTCTTGTCTATCTTTGAGGAGGGCCCGAGCGGCGTTCACCGTCAAAGCCGCCGACCCGCCTGCGCGGTCCGCCGCCACCGCCGTCACGGCGTGGTCCGCCGCGACCCCGGTCACCGCCTCGGTCACCACTACGGCCACCGCGATCTCCGCCGCGTCCGCCGCGATCAAAACTGCGTGGCCGGGCGCCACCGCCACCGCCGTTACGTCCGTCGGACCCGACCTTCTCGTCACCGGACAGCACCGCCGGCCTTGCCGACAAGTTGACCCGTCCCATGCCATCGATCTCGGTCACAAGGACCTCGATCTCGTCGCCGATCTTGACGACCGCCTCTACAGACGGCACGCGTTCATCGGCGAGCTCGCTGATGTGGACCAGACCGTCCTTGCCGGGGAACAGTTCGACAAATGCGCCGAACGTCATCAGCCTGACGACCTTGCCCTTGTACCGGGTGCCGACCTCGACCTCGCCTGTCATCGCTTCGATCTGGGCGAGCGCCGCTTCCGCGGACTCCGCGTTCGGCGAACCGATCACAACGGTGCCGTCGTCCGACACGTCGATCGTCACGCCGAACTCGTCGATCATGCCCCGGATAACCTTGCCGCCCGGGCCGATGATGGTGCCGATCTTGTCGGTCGGGACCTTCGTCGAGATCATTCGGGGAGCGAACTCGTTCATTTCAGTGCGCGGCGCAGGGATGGTCGACTCCATGTGTTCGATGATGGCGTCGCGGGCGTCTTTGGCCTGGGCCAGGGCGTTGCTCATCAACTCCCATGTGATCCCTTTGACCTTGATGTCCATCTGGAGAGCCGTGATGCCCTCGCGAGTGCCGGCCACCTTGAAGTCCATGTCGCCGGAGTGGTCCTCGGCGCCCTGGATGTCCGTCAGGACGGCGCGCTGACCGTCGTCACCGGAGACAAGTCCCATGGCGATCCCGGCCACCGGTGACTTGATCGGCACGCCGGCGTCCATCAGGCTCAGCGTGGAACCGCAGACGCTCGCCATCGAGCTGCTGCCGTTTGAACTCATGATCTCGGACACCACACGAACGGTGTACGGGAAATCGTCCTGGCTCGGAAGCACCGGAACAAGGGCACGCTCTGCGAGCATGCCGTGGCCGATCTCCCGGCGACCCGTGAACATACGGCCGGTCTCACCGGTCGAGTATGGCGGGAAGTTGTAGTGGTGCATGTAGCGCTTTTCGCTCACCGGGCCCAGCGTGTCCATCCGCTGGCGCTCACCGGGCGAACCCAGCGTCACGATCGAGAGCGCCTGCGTCTCGCCGCGGGTGAAGATGGCGCTCCCGTGCGTACGCGGAAGGTAGCCAACCTCTGAAGAGAGATCCCGCAGATCCGTCAGGCCCCGGCCATCAGGCCGACGTCCGTTTTCAAGAATTCCGGCCCGCACCGCTTCGGTCTCCAGCGCGTAGAACGCGCCCTGGAGGTGTCGCTCGTCGTGCGTCTCTTTGAGCTCCTCTTTAAGGCCGTGGTTGATCTCTTCTAATGCGTCCTCGCGTGAAGATTTGTCGCCGGGGGCTGCGAGCGCGTCGGAAATCTTGCTACCCACCCATGCCCGGGCGGCGGCTTCGGCTTCATCCTCGGCGGCGTTTGGCTCGACCACCCACTTTTCTTTGCCGACCTTCGCCTGTATCTCCCGGATGAGATCAACGATCTCGCCGTTGACCTCCTGGGCGAGGCGAAGTGCCTCGACGATAACGTCTTCGGAGACTTCCTTGGCACCGGCCTCGACCATCATGATGGCGTCGGCGGTTCCGGCCACCACCAGGTCGAGGAGGCTTCCCTCGATCTCCTCGTAAGTCGGGTTGACCACGAGTTCGTCTTCGATAAGGCCGATTCGGCAGGCGCCGATCGGGTCGTCGTACGGAATTTCGGAGATCGTCAGCGCGGCGGACGCGCCGATGATCCCGAGCACGTCGGTCGGGTTCTCCATATCAACGGAGAGCGTGCTCGCGACGATCTGGACCTCGTTCTTGTAACCCTTCGGGAACAGAGGACGTAGCGGACGGTCCGTGATACGCGCCATCAAAGTGGCGTCGCTGCTCGGGCGTCCCTCGCGTTTGAAGAAACTGCCGGGGATCTTGCCCCGGGCGTACATCTTCTCTTCGTAATCCACGGTCAGCGGGAAGAAATCCTGTCCTGGTCGCGGGCGTTTTGACCCGCAAGCCGTGACAAGCATCATCGTGTCGCCGTACCGCAACGTGACTGCGCCGCCAGCGAGATTCGCTATCCGGCCGATCTCGAACTTGAGCGTGCGCTCTCCAAATTCGATCTCAAAATTGGAAATCATGAACTGACTAATCCCTATTCTGGTCCTTCCCGTTGGGGAAGACCGGCCGGACTTTATACCGGCTCCTTAAGTTCGCCCGGGGCAGACTTGTGCTTCCATCCCGGTTTCGGGCCGACCTGACATCAGACCGGTCCCATTAAAAAAGCACCCCTGCCTGCTAGATAGGAGGGGCGCTAGGAGGCCTACCTGCGCAGGCCGAGTTTCTCAATGATGGCTCGATAACGCCCCACGTCATTGCTGTTTAGATAACTCAGAAGCCTTCGCCGTTGGCCGACCAGTTTCAACAGGCCGCGCCGGGTCGAGTGGTCGTGCTTGTGTTCTCTGAGGTGTTCTGTGAGTTCGGTGATCCGTCCTGTAAGAATTGCCACCTGCACCTCTACCGACCCTTTGTCGGTATCGTGCCGCTGGTTTTCCTCGACTATCGCCGCTTTTGTCGCCTGGTCCAAGTGGTAGGTATCTCCTGGAGATTACGCAATTCGAATACCGAACAGCTCGTTTGAGAAAGCCTCGCCTGTCGCCTGGATACTCAGGTACCGGAGTGAAGGTATATCGCGTGGCGAAATCCATCATGCGCGAGGACAGACAAAGTATAGCACGCAGAACGTCATGGCTTGGCGTTAGAAAACAGGTTAGTGATACAAACGAAAAGAGAACGAGCGCGCGTCTGGCCGTGGCGAGCGCCATTACGACGGCGCGATCGTTACCGATGTCCGCCGCCAATCTACACGTGGCTGATCCCGCCGGTGGAGGCGGAAGTACCCGGTAAAAGACGGGAATGAGCCAGTTGAGAGCGTCGTTGAACGCTAAATCTACCTTGACACCCGCGAAGGGCCTGAGATATTGTTTGGCGAGCGCTCACAGGGGGCTATAGTACCCGCGACTGGGCGCGTCTTAAGAGTGGCCGGCCACTGTGACCCGCCGTCCAACGTTAAAGAAGAATGGCGTACCCGCCCGGGCTCGCGCCGAATCACCTCAAGGATGGAGGACGGGGCTCAATGAATCTTCTCACGCGCGGAAGCAGGAAACTGATCTTCCTCACGCTTTCCTCGATCGCCGTTGTGGCGCTCGCCGCCTGCGCAGGCGACGCAGGCTCACAGGGAATCC
Organism: Chloroflexota bacterium; assembly: GCA_002730555.1. Lineage (GTDB taxonomy): Bacteria > Chloroflexota > Dehalococcoidia > Lucifugimonadales > Lucifugimonadaceae. The sequence goes on along the minus strand of PCAM01000035.1, from coordinate 71,316 downwards.
AAGGTCCTGCCGGAGTGGCAGGCTTGCCGGGTAATCCTGGCGAATCTGGTGCGCCCGGCGTACCTGGCGCACCCGGTAACCCCGGCGCAGCTGGTAACCCCGGCTCACCAGGCGAAGCCGGAGCACCTGGCGCACCCGGCAACCCCGGCCCCGCAGGTCCCCAGGGCGTACAGGGCGTAGCAGGCCCCACCGGTGCCGCTGGCGCTGACGGCTCTGCAGCCAACGCCACTTCGTTGCTCGTCACTGACGCCGGTGCCGGCTCGGCTGGATTTGTCGAGTTCAAGGCCGAGGGCACCACCGAAGCCAACGTCATCGGTGGCGGGTTCCTCGGAACCGAAGTCGTCACTCTCCGTGTAACCACGGTCGGAGATGACGGTCGTTGGGGCACCGTTGTACTTGATGAAGTAACGGCGAATGGCGCCGGTGCATTCTCGGTCACCGTTGACCTTTCGGATTCGGCGTTCTCCGCCGGTTCGGTCCACACCCTCGACGCGATGGGTGAGGACAACGTGGCGACCGGAGCTTTCGCTGTCGTCGACAAGGTAGCGACCGACTAACTCCGGAACTCAGTTAGAGACNTTNAACAGGCCCCGGCNNNNGCCGGGGCCTGTTNTTGCGTCCAGGATTCTGNCGGAATGTTGCCGTGCGTCTGGCAGGGAACAGGACCGGGCTGGAGGACGGTTGAATTACGGGTGTGGGTGNGATCTTTCGCGGCACGCAGATGGCCCCCTGGGGCTCGCTCGCGCAACCGTGAAAGTGTNTGGCCNGGGAGGTNTGAGCGGAGCCGTTCAGGTCATCGCCTAGCCGCGAACCACGGGGTGCACACCAACCATCACCACAGGAGTAACGNCCGGGTGCTCAGGCGCTGCTGGCCGAACCCGTCTGCCGGACGACTCTGATCTGCCGGATGCGCCGGCCGGTGGTGGACTCTACAGTCATCACAAGATCCCCTACAGACACGCGATCTCCGACGATCGGCATGCGACCCAGTTCAAGGTAGATCAGCCCGCCGATCGTATCGAAGCCATCACCCTGGATTTCTGTGTCGAAGGTCTCGTTCAAAGAATCCAGCGTTAACCGGGCGTCCACCAGCGATTCGTCATCGCTGATCTTCTGCAGCTCCGGCTCGTCCTGGTCGAACTCGTCTTCGAGCTCGCCCACAATCTCCTCCACAAGGTCCTGGTGCGTCACCAGGCCGGAAACGCCGCCGTACTCGTCCACGACGATGGCCACCTGGACGCGATGGCGCTGGAACTCTTGCAACAGGTGTTCCAGGAATTGCGATTCCGGAACGAATATCGCGGGACGGACCAGGTCGAGGATTCCGCCGTCGGCGCCCGATTCAGTCAACTGAGCGCGAAGCAGATCTCGTGCGTAAACAATCCCCAGCACGTCATCGATCTGGCCCCGGTATACAGGGATCTTTGAGTAACCCTCGCCGATCATCAAATCAGCGACTTCACGCCGTGTCGCCTCGGCTTCCACGACCACCATATCTACCCGTGGCCGCATGATCTCCCGCACGCGCGTCGTGTCCAGGTCCAGCACGCCGCGAATCATGCGCAACTCTTCCGCATCTGTGGCGACCCCGGCCGCTTCCAGCAGGTCAAGGTTCTGTTCGAAAGCCGCCGTGACCACGTCATCGGAACTGTCGAATGACGCGGCCGTCACGGCAGCCCTCATCAGGGGCGATCTCAGTCCAGGGATTCGCGTTATCGCCTCGAAAACCTTCTCGATCGGGCGCACGAACATCTCGACGCCCTGACGTTCATTCAATCGCGCCACCCCGGCGATGATGTGGATGATGGCCAGTCCGCCGATGATGCCGCCCGCGGCAAAAACGCCGCGTTGTATCTCATCGGAAACGTACTCACCAAGCGCCACGAATAGAGCCGCCGGCGCCACGACGAGCGACATGTAAACCACGGCGCGTGAGGCGACGGGAACGGCGGGGTTGTAGTGATTAGTACGCTGGCCGTTGCCGCCGTTTTCTCCTTCTACGGAGGCCCGTATCAGCCGTACGCCTGGCGCACGTCTGGCCGCCACTCCCGCAACCAGCGATGCCAGAATGTAAATGAGGCTCGCTACAGCGAACACCACCCATCCCGTCAGTGGATCTCCGCTCATCGTCCGCACCCTCTTGAACCGGTGCCCGCACGATGGCGTTCACGCCCATCGTGCAGCCCGAAGCTCCTACCGGGAGGTTCGTCTTCGCAGGCCGTGTTTTCCGCCGCACCGGAAGAAAATCCGATCCGGTTTGCGGTTCCGGTATGTGTATCGTGGCTTCTATCGCCGGGGTCGTCGTTGTTACTCATTTCCCTTTGCCCTGATTTTCTGGTCCGAACCAATCTCGGTATGGTCTCCCGGTCTTGCAAAATTTCCTCTTGATCAGTCTTGTGCACCCTCACCCGGGTCGGACAACGGCCTGGCCGGGACCCCGGCGACCCGTGTCCCCGGGGCTACGTCTCGCGTCACCACCGAACCCGCGCCCGTGCTCGCGCCGCGGCCTATCGAGACCGGTGCGACAAGCATGGAACCGGATCCGATGAATGCATTCTCTCCGATATAGGTCTCGTGTTTCACGTTACCATCGTAATTGCAGGTCACCGTTCCCGCACCGATGTTCGCGCCCGCTCCCACCGTCGCGTCTCCCACATAACTGAAATGTCCGATGTTGACGCCCGCCCCCACGACGCTGTTCTTGACCTCAGCGTAATTGCCTATGTGGGCATCGGGGCCGATCACCGCCCCGGGCCTGAGGTGGCTGAACAGGCCGACGCTAGCTCGCTCACCAATTCGTGCGTACTCGGCGTGCGAAGAAACCACCTTCGCCCCGTCGCCCACCCGGGTGTCCTGTAGAACGGTGCCCGGACCGATCACGGCATCGATGCCGATATGTGTCGACCCCAGCAGGTGGGTATTGGGCTTTAAGGTCGTGTCCTGCCCGATCGTCACGCCGGAGTCTATGTAGGTCGCGGCGGGGTCGACCATGGACACCCCTTCTATCATCCATCGACGCCGGATCCGGGCCCGCATCACGGCCTCGGCCTCGGCGAGCTCCGCCCGATCATTTACGCCGGTCACCTCGGATAGATCGGACGCCGTCACGGCTCCGACCCGCGCACCAGTACTCACGGCCCCAATAATGGCGTCTGTTATGTACATCTCGCCCTTTACGGAAGGCTTCAACTCCCTCATTAAGCGCCATGCCAGGCTTGCGTCCATGCAGTAGTAACCGGCGTTGAACTCATCCAGGCCAAGCGTCTCTTCATCGGCGTCGGCCTCTTCGATGATCTCGGTCACATGTCCGCCGGCATCACGCCTCACGCGCCCGAAACCGACCGGAACGTCACCCACCCCCGTCAGCAGCGTGATCGCTGCATGGTTTTCGGCGTGCGTCGCGAGCATCTTGCCCACCGTGCAAGGGGTGATCAGCGGCATATCGGCGTTTGCCACCAGAACATATGAGGCGTCGCCTGCAGCGTCCGAAGCCGAAAGCAGGGCATCGCCCGTTCCGCGCGGTTCGGACTGAATCGCAATCGTGGTGTCGTTTCCAACCGTCTCGAGAAATCCCGGGTCCGTAGCGAGGGAAGGCGACGCGACGACCACGATGCGCTCTAAACCGGCTTCGTTGAGGACACACATCGTCTGTTCAAGCAGCGTGCGACCGCACAAGGTATGCAGGGGTTTCGGGATGGAAGATCGCATCCGGGCGCCGGCGCCGGCAGCCAGGATCACCCCCACCCACCCTTTAAATGGAGAACTCGTCATGTGACAGTCAGGGGGTGCGCTGAGCTGGATAAATGTTTAAAAAGCACACGAGTCACCCGGGCGTCGAGATTCGACGTGATAGATGACTCGTGTGAACGGATGGTTATATTGTGCCGCATTATCGACCGGTTCGGTCACGATAATGGTATGAGGCCGATTTGGGTCGGGTCAAGGCGTTCGATATTCGATATTAGGTTTGTTTTTGATGCCGAAGACCGGATCAATTGGCGGGATCCGTTGCTATACTCTCTCGTTGGAGAGGTGGCTGAGTGGCTTAAGGCGCCGCTCTCGAAAAGCGGTGTACGGCAACGTACCGCGGGTTCGAATCCCGCCCTCTCCGCCACCAACCCCCGTTCGCGCCCGGGGCAAGGTCGATTACTCGATCTCCGGTGGTTTCCGGGTGTCCATGCGGAGAGGTGCGAGAGCGGCTTAATCGGCACGCCTGGAAAGCGTGTGTACCGGCAACGGTACCGCGGGTTCGAATCCCGCCCTCTCCGCCAGACCCGTCCGGAACGTTCAAATGAGGTCCTGCGCCCGATAAATTACGTGGGGATGAGGTTGGGATGCTCTGGTGATTGACACGGTCCCGAACCTTAAATACTGGGTTGCTTTCACCCGGATACTCAATCTGGGACCGGTATGTCTCCGCCAGATCGAAGCGGGTTTTGGCGACCTTTCCGACGCCTGGAAAACCGGCCAGGCTGACCTCGCAAACGCCCGGCTCAACAGATCCACGGTCATGCAGATCGTCTCAGGTTGTCCCGAGATCGACCCGATTCTGAAATGGCTGTACTGGAAAAGGCCGGAATTGGAGTCATCTGCCTGAAATCGCCCGAGTATCCGGATCGGCTCGCAACGATCTATGGTCCCCTCACCGTTCTGAACGTGCGAGGAAAACTGGAGCCGGGGGATGAGCGATCCGGCGCCGTGGTAGGAACCCGGGGCGCCAGTGGGTATGGACTTGAAATGGCGACATGGCTCGCCGGCGACCTCGCCGCCAACGGCGTCGCCGTGGTCACCGGACTGGCGACCGGTATCGATGGCGCAGCCCATCGGGCGGCGCTGAATGTCGGCGGCCGGACGATCGCTGTCCTCGGTTCGGGGTTGGACCGGGGTATACCTGCCGGAGCACACGGACCTCGCCAGGAACATCGCCGAGCGCCGCCTTGAGCGAGTACCCGACGGCGCATTCCCGTGTAATGATCGCAGTACCACGCGCAGAGGCGCGGAGAGCATGCTCTCTCACCCGCCGCGCCTTCAGTACCGACCAAATTCATAGCTAACTTCTGATCTTCATGTGATTTCGTATTGGCTGTCCAGCCGGACAATAGACATCTAATAGTTCATATGAGGGACGAAATGGACGAAGAACAGAACCGTGAAGTGTTCATCGTTCCGGGGAGCGCGCTGGCCGAACGCAGCATGGGTTCGAACTGGCTGATTCATCAGGGCGCAAAACTGGTTCTTGACGTAGGGGACATACTGGAAGAATTGAACATTGCGGGCCTTGGAGCCCAGCTCGGACTTGCTGCGCCGCCGCCGGATGCGGGTACAGTGGAGTCAGAACTTCCCAAGATATTGTGTGCGGAACCAGTGCACATGGATGAAATCACGCGGCGCTCCGGAAAGCTGAGCTCGGTTGTCAGCGCAACACTTACCATGCTGGAATTGAACGGCCTGGTTCGCCAGGCGGGTCCCCAGCGGTCCCGGGCCAGCACCGGGATATCGAGTCCAACAACAAAGAAGACAGTTAGGCGAAAATTGGCTGAAGCGAAAACGAATTCCAAAGACCTCGTCGTCGTTGAATCTCCCGCAAAAGCGCGGACGGTAGGGCGTTTCCTCGGACCGGACTTCGAGGTCGTCGCCTCGATCGGCCACGTTCGCGATCTGCCGAAGCGGAAACTGGGCGTGGAGATCGACAGTGGGTTTGAGCCAACGTACGTCATCGCAGACGGTAAGGATTCGGTCTTAAAAGGCATTAGGAAATCCCTGGCCGCAGCCAAAATCGTTTACCTCGCCACCGACCCTGACAGGGAGGGCGAGGCAATTTCCTGGCATCTTGTCGAGGCCCTCGGCCTGAACGAGATGAAAGATGTAGAACTGCGTCGCGTCGTATTCCACGAGATCACGCGTTCGGCCGTCAAAGAGGCGTTTGCCGACTACCGCGACATCGATATGCAGCTGGTGAACGCTCAGCAGGCTCGCCGGGTTCTTGACCGCATCGTTGGATACAAGCTCTCGCCGGTGCTCTGGAGCAAGATCCGCCGCGGGCTGTCCGCGGGACGTGTCCAGTCGGTCGCTCTCCGGTTGATCGTGGACCGCGAGCGGGAGATAGAGGCCTTCAAGCCGGTCGAGTACTGGTCCGTCCTCGCACGGATGGCGAAAGGGGTCGACGCATCTCAGAAATTCAGGGCGTCCCTGCACGCCATCGACGGCAAAACCGGACGCCACCTCGTGCACAATGCCGAAGAGTCCGCCGTAATCGTGAAAGACTTGGAGGCGTCAACCTGCCTGGTCAGCAACGTAGTCCGGCGCGAGGTCAAATCACGCCCGGCGGCCCCGTTCACCACGAGCACACTCCAGCAGGAGGCGGCCCGCCGACTGCGATTTGGCGCTCAGAGGACGATGCGCGCCGCCCAGGGATTGTATGAAGGTATCCAGCTCGGATCGGGAAATCCCGTCGGACTGATCACTTACATGAGGACGGACTCGACCAACCTCGCCACGACGGCGGTTGCCGAAATCGGCGATTTCATAAAATCCAAGTACGGGCCTGATTTCTTCGGCAAGCCCCGGGTGTACCGGACGCGCAGCAAGAACGCGCAGGAAGCTCACGAGGCCATCCGGGCCACATCCGTGCTGCGTACACCGGAAAGCATCGCGACCCACCTGACCTCAGATCAGCGCGCGCTTTACGACCTGATCTGGAAGCGTATGGTCGCCAGCCAGATGACGGACTCGATCTCCGACGCCACCACGGTCGATATCGAAGCCACCGGTGGCCCGTCAGGTACCCCGTACACCCTCAGGGCCACGGGCTCTGTTCTCAAGTTCCAGGGTTTCCGGGCGGTGTACGTCGAGGCCAGGGATTCGACCGACGGAGCCGACGACGATGAGGACGATTCAGACACGTCACGCGCTCTCGTGCCCCTGAACGAGGGCGAGGTCGTAAACTTGGACGAGTTGAAGTCCGAGCAGAAATTTACGCAGCCGCCGCCGAGGTTCTCAGAGGCGATGCTGATCCGAACTCTGGAAGAAAACGGTATCGGCAGGCCTAGCACCTTTGCCAGCATCGTCGCCACAATCGAATCACGCGATTACGTCGCCCGGGAGAGGGCGCGGTTCAAGCCGACCAAACTCGGCTTCGCGGTCAACGACTTCCTGACCGAATGGTTCCCGGACATCATGGATACCGGGTTCACCGCCGGCATGGAAGAGAAGCTCGACGAAGTAGCACGAGGCGACATCGACTGGGTGCCCATGCTCGAGGAGTTTTACGGACCGTTTGACGGTTCGGTTGAGGGCGCCAAAGAGAAGGCGGACCGCGTTCCGCGCTCAGAACTTGACGAAGAGAGCGATGAGGTCTGTGAAAAATGCGAACGACCGATGGTCATCAAGACCGGTCGGTACGGCAAATTCCTTTCCTGCTCCGGATTCCCTGACTGCAGACACTCAAAGCCGCTTCGCCTTGGGACCGGGGCCAAATGCCCGGAAGACGACTGCGGCGGCGAGCTGCTTGAGCGGAAAGGGCGGGGGCCGCGCGGCCGTCGTTTCTACGGCTGCGAAAACTACCCCGATTGTGATTTCTCGACCCGTCAGAGGCCGCTCAAAGAGCCTTGCCCGGAGTGCGGCGGACTGCTCGTGGCACGGGGACGCAACGGTGCAAAGTGCGTCACGAAAGAAGACTACGATGGCGCGATCCCCACAACGGAAAGCGAGTCTGAGGGCGCAGAGGTCAAGGCCGAGGCTTAACCGCTCTCGGCCGCACCCGATCATGAGCCCCCCCGGGATCAAACCGGAGCGCGCGCCATGACCACAAAACCCGGCCGGCGCCGCAGAGCTCGAGCCGAACACGGCGGCACGCTGGACGAAGCACACTGGAACACGTCCGTCGCAGAGTTCGGAGACCATCTCCGCACGAGCCGCCAGCTCTCGTCCTACACCGTGCGCAATTACACGTCGGACATCGCCGCATACGGCGAGTTCCTGCGGCTCAGACAGGTGGCGGACCTGGACAAGGCCGATCGCCGATTCCTGCGCGACTACCTGGCTTGGCTCCTGGAACTTGGCTACGTAAAAGCCAGCGTGAGCCGCAAGCTCACCGCTCTAAGGGCCTTCTACCGCTTCCTAGCCGACCGCGGCGATGTGGAACGCGATCAGACGGACCTCGTCTCCTCGCCAAGACTTGACCGACGACTTCCTGTGGCCGCCACCAGACGGGAAGTAGAAACCCTTCTTGAAGGACCGGACACCGCCACCGATATAGGCGTGCGTGACCGAGCCATCCTTGAAGTCCTGTACTCGGCCGGACTGCGCGTTGCCGAAATCTGCTCACTGGACATCGGCGATATCGATTTCAGCGATAGCGAGCTACGCGTGATCGGAAAGGGCGACAAGGAGCGAGTGGCACTGCTTGGGAGGCCCGCGCTGGCGGCGCTGAGCGGTTATCTGAACGAATCCCGGGGGGAGCTGTCAGTAAAGACCTCTGAAACGGCACTCTTCCTGAATCGCTACGGCAGCCGTCTGAGCGCCAGGAGCGTTGAGCGTCTAGTGAAACGCTACGCGGTCAACGCCGGATTGGACCCGGACTTCCACACCCACACACTCCGCCACAGCTTCGCGACGCACCTCCTGGACGGGGGCGCAGACTTGAGAGTGGTTCAAGACTTGATGGGACACTCCAGCCCGGCTACGACGCAGATATACACCTACGTGTCGACGGAACAGGCCCGAAGGGTGTACCTGAACTCCCACCCGCGGGCGGCCAGGTCAAACCAGATACCAACCCAGAACCAGCCTTGAATCCGGCCGTTTGCGACTCGTAGCGCCCCGTAATTCCCTGAAATTCCGCTGGATGAACGTCCCCCGGAACACCGCGTCCACCGCCGAGTGTGTGACGACCCCGAAGCTCCGGGCTGCGTCGGCGTTGTACCCTATCTGCTGGCGCGCCCCCAAACGACTCTGATCGCAGAGCGTTCGCGCGCCTGACGCACCGTGGAGAACCGATACAGCGTGACCAAGATTCTCGTCATAAACGGACCAAATCTGAACAACCTGGGCCGCCGGGATCCCGGTCAATACGGGAGTATGACGCTCCCCGAGATCGAGACCGCTATAAGCGCGCGCGCCAGCGAACTGGGCGTCGAGGTGGCGTTCTTCCAGTCGAATTACGAAGGCGCGATCGTCGATTTTCTGCAGGAGAATTCCGGCGGAACGGACGGCATCGTCATCAACCCGGCGGCGCTAACCGGCATGGGTTACTCGCTTGGCGACGCCCTTCGAGACGCCGGACTGCCCCTAATTGAGGTTCACCTGTCCAACATCCACGCCCGTGAAGAGTTCCGGCGTCATTCGGTCATCGCGCCGATAGCCGTCGGCCAGGTCGCTGGGCTGGGTTGGCGCGGATACCTGTACGCCCTGGAGCACATGACACACCACCTGCAATATGGCGGCGCGGCGTGAGCGCGATCATCGGACGGGTGGATAACCTGCGATCCAAATTCGAAGAACTTGGCGTCGACGCCATGCTGGTGACGGACGACGAAAACCGCAGATACCTGTCGGGCTTCGTCGGAACCGCCGGCTATCTGTTCATCACGCAGGACGGCGCTGTGCTTGCCACCGACTCCCGTTACACGGAGCAGGCCGGGCACCAGGCCCCGGGCTATCGCGTGGATCGAATCACCGGGCAGTTCGACTGGATGCCCGGTCTCATCAGTGAGTTCGGCATCAAGCGCCTGGGATTTGAGTCGGACAACGTGACCGTCCAGCTTCTTGATCGATTCAAGGCGGCGACCGCTGGTTCCGAGAACGGGGCCGCGCACCTGGAACTGGTACCCACGGCGGGCGTCCCTCTCGGGTTACGCGCCTTCAAAGACGCCGACGAGCTGGCGCTTCTCCAGCGCTCCATAGATATCGCAGATCACGCCTTCACCGAGGTGGCGAAGACGATCAGCGCCGGCGACACGGAAGACGAGATCGCATGGCGCATCGAGGTGGCGGTTCGCGAGCAGGGCGCAGAGTCACTATCGTTCCCCACCATCGTCGGTTCTGGCCCAAACGCCGCACTCCCGCACCACCGTGCGGGCGAACGGAAAATCCAGGAAGGCGAGTCGATCGTCATCGACATGGGCGCTCGCTACCGGGGCTACTGCAGCGACCTGACGCGCACCGTGGTCGTGGGCAAACCGGATGATCAGTTCAAAAAGGTTTATGACACCGTCCTGGCCGCCCAGTTGACCGCCGTCGAGAGCGTCGAGGTCGGCATGACCGGGGCCGACGCGGACAACCTGGCACGGGCCGTGATCGTGGAGGCTGGCTTCGGAGAACAGTTTGGGCACAGCCTCGGCCACGGAGTTGGGCTCGAAGTCCACGAAGCTCCGTGGGTCGCATCTCGCGTCGACACCAAACTCGAAGCCGGCATGACGTTTACCATTGAACCCGGAATTTACATCTCCGGCTGGGGCGGCGTTCGGATCGAGGACGTCGTCGTGCTGGAAAACGGTCGGGCGCGCGTGCTCAGCCACGCCCCTAAATTCGAAACCTAAAGCCCGGGATGACCCCGGCGCGTTCCGTAAATGACAACGGCTCCGGACCACGGAACAGCAAATTCCCAGATATATCGAGGATCCGAGAATGACCATCAGCTCAAGTGAGATCAAACGCAACATGAGCATCCTCTTCGAGGGAGAGGTGTACACCATCATGGAGTGGCAGCATCGCCAGGCCCCCAAGGCCCCGCCGACCCTCACGATGAAGTTGCGCAACGTCAAGACCGGCAGCGTGTTCGAGCGGAAGGTTCACGGAAACCACAAACTGACCGTCGCCCCGATGGACCGCCGGGAGTCGCAATACCTCTACGCAGAGGGCGATATCTACACCTTCATGGACACCGAGACCTACGACCAGTTTCCGGTGGGTGCCGAGGTGCTGGGAGACGCGCTGAACTACATAAAGGAAGGCGAGAGCCTGGATCTGCTGTTTTACGAAGGCAGCGTCATACAGGTGGAGACGCCCATTACCGTGAACCTGCGTGTCATCGAGACCGAAGCGGCCGTGGCCGGAAACACGGCCACCGGCGCCACCAAGCAGGCCAAACTGGACACCGGGATCTCGGTAACCGTGCCCCTGTTCATCGCCGAGGGCGAGTTGCTCAAGGTCGACACAAGGACCGGCGATTACCTGGAGCGCGTCCGGGATTAGGCGCTCCGGTCTACGACCCGAAAGCGGCCGGAAGTGATCAATAACCCCGGTCAAACAAAAAGCCCATCTAAATGATCGCCCACTGGGGCCCCGACCAGGATGGGGGAAATTTGACGACTCAGACCCCTTATACCGTCTCCCAGGTTGCCAACTACCTGAAGGACCTGCTTGAGGCCGATCCCAATCTCTCCGACATCTGGGTGAGGGGCGAGATCTCCAACCACGTCCGGGCCGGCTCCGGGCACCATTACTTCACGCTGCGCGATGCCGAGGGCGGGATACGGTGCGTCCAGTTCAGGCCGGCCCGCGGCGCCGAGTTCCTGCAGGACGGCGCAGAGGTCCTCGCACACGGCCGGGTATCCATCTATACCGTTCGGGGCGACCTCCAGTTTTACGTCGATATGGTCAAACCGGAAGGCGTTGGCGCCCTTCAGCAAGCGTTCGAAGAACTGAGACGCCGGCTGGACGCCGAGGGCCTTTTCGGCGTCGCCCGCAAACGTGAGATCCCCCAGTTTCCGGGGCGCATCGGCGTGGTTACCTCCCCAACCGGAGCGGTGATCCAGGACATCACCAACGTACTGCGCCGCCGCTACCCGCTTGTGGAGCTGGTCCTGGCGCCGACACAAGTGCAGGGAGACGCGGCCGGGCCCGGCATCGTCGAAGCCATCGGCGGCCTGAACGCAATATCGGATATCGACGTCATCATCGTGGCCCGTGGCGGCGGTTCTCTTGAGGACCTGTGGTCCTTCAACGAGGAGATCGTGGCGCGAGCGATCTTTGGTTCGGAGATACCGGTAGTGAGTGGCGTCGGACATGAAACGGACGTCACCATCGCCGATCTGGTTGCCGATGTTCGCGCGCCAACGCCTTCCGCCGCGGCCGAGCTTGTAACGCCGGACCACCGCGAACTGTCTGCCGCCGTGGCCGGATTTGCTGGCAGACTATCTGATCGAGCGGCGAGGACGATCGCCGACCACCGGATGCGACTTGAGCAGGCCGTAGACCGCCTCGCATTCCTGGCGCCTGAAACACGACATCCCCGGCAACAAGTGGACGAGCTTCTGCGCGCCGCCGGTCAGGCGTTAAGCCGGTCGGTTGAGATCAATCGGGAGCGACTCCGCTCACTGGAGCTACAGCTGTCGGCCCTGGACCCGGCGGCGATCCTTTCGCGCGGCTACGCAGTGGTCCGTGGCGAAGACGGATCGATAGTGATTTCGGTCACAGATGTTGCTCCGGGCGACTCCTTCGACGTCGCGCTGGCGGACGGTGAGGTGAGCGCGGACGTCACGGACGTGCGACCCCGGCGCGGTGACGCCACGTCCACGCGCTGATAACCTGAATCCGCAGACCTCCGGTCATGCGAAGCCACAGTGATGCGAACCCAAGGATAAGGAACGCACAACGCATGAGTCCCAGACGGGCGCAACACGACATCGACGGCAAGCCCGATCAAGAGTCAGCCAACTTCGAGGACGTCTTCTCACGGCTTGAAGAGACCGTACGAAAACTTGAGACGGGACCGCTTTCCCTCGACGACTCGACGCGCCTGTTTGAAGAGGGGATGGGGCTCGCAAAACGTTGCAACGAACTGCTGTCCGCGACCGAACTTAAAGTGACCCGTCTGCAGTCGGCCTTCGCAGAGCAGATGCGGTTCGTCCCAGACGATCCGGACGATGGAGAAGACCCCGACTCTGACGACGATCATGACCACTAGCGCCGATGACCAGCGCTGACCGCTCACCGCTAAAGCTTGGCTGGTTCTCGACCGGACGTGGAGAAGGGTCACGCGGGTTGCTGACCGCCGCGCTGGACGCCATTGACTCCGGAAGCCTGAACGCGCGCATAGAGTTCGTGTTCGTCAACCGTGAGCGCGGCCAGCACACAGGCACCGACCGCTACATGGACCTGGTCGAGCAACGCGGCATCCCGCTGGTCAACCTATCGTCACAGCGATTCAGGAGCGACAACGGCCGCGCACCGTGGTCAGAGCTTCGTGGCAAATTCGACGAGGCGGTGATGGAACTGCTGAAGCCCTATTCCGTCGACGTATCTGTCACCGCCGGCTACATGCTCATAGCGCCGATCCTGTGCCTCCACTACATCATGGTGAACCTGCACCCGGCTCTGCCCGGCGGGCCGATCGGTATGATCGACCAGGTGATATGGGAACTGATCCGGAACCGTGCGGACGAATCCGGCGTAATGATCCACGTGGTGACGGAGGCCCTGGATCTGGGCCCGGTCGTCGCGTACTGCCGATTCCCGCTGTCCGGCCCCGGTTACGAAGGCGCGTGGTCGGAGATCGACGGCCACACTAATGAAGAGTTGCGGGCTGACCCAGGCGAAGACCTCGGCCTGTTCCAGGCGATACGCACCTCCGGGGTGGAGCGGGAACGTCCATTGCTGGTCGCCACTCTTGCCGCCATCGGAGACGGCAGGATCGACCTCAACGCGGCGGGCAGCGCCGACGCGCTGGACCTGACCGATGAGATTGAACCCGGCCTGGCCCGGAGCTAACCCAACATTAAAGCTACGCGAAAACGGGGCTCCGACGCGGCGGCGGCGAAACCCCGTTTCCAGAACTGATGATTCTGGTCTTGCTGAGCTGGCCTTTAAGCCGCAGGCCTCTCGGGCATCTCGAAATCGACTTTGGACCCTTCGCCGTCCATCAGCACAGGCGGCGCGCCGTCGGTGACCGTTGGCGCATCGATGATGCAGCGTTCCACGGCGTCCATCGAGGGGATCTCGTACATGATGTCGAGCAGCGTCTCCTCGAGGATGGAGCGCAGGCCACGCGCTCCGGCGTGGCGCTTTTTCGCGTCGCTCGCCATCGCTGCCATCGCCTCGGTCGTGAACTCAAGCTGCACGTCGTCCATTTCGAACAGTGCCTGGTACTGCTTGACGAGTGCGTTGCGGGGCTCCGTGAGCACCTGCACCAGTTGCGATTCACTCAGGTTTGAGAGGCCGACCGACAGCGGCACGCGGCCGATGAACTCCGGGATGAAGCCGTACTCCAGAAGGTCCTCGGGCGTGACCTGGGTGTAGATCTGGTCCTGATCTTCATCGGCCGTGTGGTTCATACCACTGCTGCCGAAGCCCATGCTCGAGCCAGCCGACAGCCGTCGCTCGATCACGCTGTTCAGGTCTTCAAAAGCGCCACCGAGAATGAACAGGATGTTTGACGTGTCGATCTGGATGAACTCCTGGTGCGGATGCTTGCGACCGCCCTGTGGCGGCACGCTGGCGACCGATCCCTCGAGGATCTTCAAGAGCGCCTGCTGCACTCCTTCCCCCGAGACGTCACGCGTGATCGACGGGTTCGCCGCTTTGCGGGCGATCTTATCGATTTCGTCGATGTAGATGATGCCCTGCTCCGCGCGGGCGATATCGAAGTCCGCCGCCTGGATCAGCCGTAGCAGAATGTTCTCAACGTCCTCGCCGACGTACCCGGCTTCCGTGAGGGGTGTGGCGTCCGTGATAGCGAACGGCACGTCCAGGATCCGGGCGAGGGTTTGGGCGAGATGGGTTTTGCCGGAGCCGGTGGGGCCGACCAGCATGATGTTCGTCTTCATCAGCTCGACATCGGAATCCGGGACCGGGCGCCAGACACGCTTGTAGTGGTTGTACACGCCCACGCTGACCACGCGCTTGGCCCGTTCCTGACCGATCACGTACTCGTTTAACCGCTCGAAGATTTCGCGCGGGGTGTGGGGCAGGCCGTGCGAGACCCCCGCGATCGGCGCCTGATCATCGGCGATGATCTGGTGGCAACGGTCTACGCACTCGTCGCAGATGAATATCTTTGACGGCCCGGCGATGAGCCGTCTTACCGCCTGCTGAGATTTACCGCAGAAGGAGCAAACGTAAGTCTCTTGCGGCGGGCCTTCTGGGCCTTGTGGGGTGGTGCTTGTCATCGCCTCTACTGAATCTTCGCCTGCCGGACACCAGCGCTGTCACTGAGCGCCTGGCGGCCGGTACTGTGCCGGGCTTTTTTAATTGCTGCCGGGTTAGTCGGCTGCCTGGCTGTCCCCTTCCTGGGCGTCATCACGCTTCTTGAGCACCTCATCGATGAGGCCGTACTCGACCGCCTGCTCTGAGGTCATGAACCTGTCGCGGTCGGTGTCCCGTGCGACCGTGTCATACGGCTGGCCGGTAGTGTCGACAAGAATTCCCCGCAGGGTGTCCTGCAGACGTAGGATCTCGCGAGCGTGGATCTCGATGTCGCTCGCCTGTCCGGATGCGCCGCCGAGCGGCTGGTGCATGTGGATAGTTGAGTTGGGGAGGGCGTACCGCTTCCCCTTCTGGCCGGCGGCCAGAAGGATGGTGCCCATGCTGGCGGCGGCGCCGACGCAGATCGTCGACACATCGGCGCGAAGCATCTGCATCGTGTCAAAGATCGCCAGGCCGTCGTAAATAACCCCGCCCGGCGAGTTGATGTACATGTTGATGTCCCGATCCGGGTCCTCCCGGTCCAGGTACAACAATTGGGCGACGATCACATTGGCTACCTGGGCGTTGATAGGTGTCCCAAGAAAAATGATCCGCTCTTTTAGCAGGAGCGAGTAGATGTCGAAGGCTCGTTCGCCCCGTGCTCCGGTCTCGATGACCATCGGAACGATGTTCTCGGGGCTCTGCATCGAATATTCGGGCCTCATCAGCATTCGGATGTCCTTAATCTAAACGGCCGGATGTTTCCGGATTCACCCGGTCATCGGTATTACAAGCGGGCTTAGATACTACGTAAACGTGCGGCGTATTCGTGCTTGGACGCCCCGGCGTGACGAGGCCGTCTGACATTAATCCTTACCCTCGTCGTCGGTTCCTTCGTCATCCGCAGGCTCCTCGACTTCGGCCGATGACTCCTCGGTAGGGCTCCCTCCATTTGACTGTACTATCTCGGCGAGCGTTTCAACGGACTTTCGTCTCAACAGCATCGACCTGATCGAAGCTTGCGCATTTTCGGTTTCTACTTGAGATCGATCTGCCTGCGGGCCAGCGTTGGCGAGCAGCGACTCGATCTCGGCCTCCAGTTCCTCGTCCGATATCTTGAGGTCCTCGTTTCTTGCGACCTCTTCGATCAACAACGTGCGCTTGAGCCTTGTGATGGCGGACTCTCTGGCCTCGTCCAGCAACTCCTCGCCGCTTTTGCCGACGCTCTGCATGTAATCCTGCATCGAAACCTGGTAGCGGGCCAGCGATTCCTGTTGATCACGAAGGACGTGTTCCGCTTCGTGTTCCACGATCAGCGGCGGGATTTCAAATTCACTTGTTTCCAGCAGCGCGTCCAGGATCTTCTCCTGCAGTTGTTGCTGTGCGGCCTCCGCGGCCGTCTCCTCGAACTGCGTTCGCAGCCCGGACTTCATCTCGTCGAGCGACTCGTACCCCTGTCCGAAGCCCCGGGCAAGATCGTCGTCGATCTCGGGGAGATTGTGGAACTTGACCTCAAATACCTCGACCTTGCAATCCACGGTCTTCCCGGCGACCTGCTCGCCCGGAAAATCCTCGGCAATGTCCAGAGAGAAATCTCTCGTTTGCCCGGCTTCCATCCCGACGATCGCTTCGGTGAATCCTGGCAGAGGCGTCTGGGATTCAGCGGAAAGGACGAACTCAACGTTGTCGCCGTCCAGAACCTGCTCATCGCCCGCCTTGCCTTCCAACGAAAGTACGACAAGATCGCCGATTTCGACCGCCCTCTCGACCGGATCCCAGGTGGCGAGGCTCAGCTGTGCCTGGTCCACCGCTCCGTCGACCTGTTCGTCCGTGACCTCTTCCGGCTCTTCTTCAAGCTCCAACCCGGAGTAGTCTCCGATGTTGACGCTCGGCCTCAACGGCACCGTGACGTCGAGCTTCGGAACCGGTTCGGACTCCGTGACGTTCACCCGGGGAGTCCCGTAAGCGTCCAACTCTTCCTGTTCGATCGCCGCCGCAACGGCATCGGGCACAAGCGTCTCAAGCGCTTCTTCGACCAGCACCGATCGTCCGATCATCTGCTCGAACAGCCCGCGGGGCGTTTTCCCTTTACGGAATCCGGGAATTGTCGTCCGTTGAACCAGCTTCTGGTAGGCGCGTTGCAGGTGCGTCTCAAGCCGTTCATCGTCGACCTCGACGTGGAGCAGGGCCTGCCGGTCCACGACCTCATCCTGGGTGACCTTCAAATTCGATTTCTCCCGTGCGACGAAAACCCTCGACTTACGATTGGAGGGTGTCCAAAAATTATATCACCGCGAAGGCGGCATGCTGCGCAGCGGTGCGTATACCCGCCGCGCCTTGTGTTATCCGCCAGGATTGACTACGCGAATTGACAATTCTCTTAGCTGTTCATCCGTGATCACGCCGGGCGCATCGAACAACGGATCGACCGCCGCCTGGGTCTTCGGGAACGCGATCACCTCCCGGATGTTTTCCTCACCGGCGAGAAGCATCACGATCCGATCCAACCCGAGGCCCATTCCGCCGTGCGGAGGCGCTCCGTATTCAAACGCCCGCAGCAGTTGTCCGAACCGCTCTTCAACCTGCTCGGGAGAGTGGCCGATCAGCTCAAACACCTTCTCCTGCACGGCGCGATCGATGATCCGGATACTGCCGCTGCCAAGCTCGACCCCGTTCAACACAAGGTCGTAAAGCTGGCCGAGCACCACCCCGGGGTCGCTATCAAGCAACTCCACGTCCTCCGGTCGCGGCGAACTGAACACGTGGTGCATCGCGGCCCATCCGTCGCGATCATCGTCCCACTCAAACAACGGGAAGTCGACGACGAAGAGGAAACTGAATACGTTGGGATCCGCCAGTTCAAGCCGGCGCCCCATCTCACCGCGCAGGTTGCTGATGGCGGTGTTAACAACGCTTTCCGGCCCGGCGACTATCAGCATGAGATCGCCCGGTCCTGCGCCGGCGGCCTCCGCCATCGCCTTGAGCGTCTCAAGTGAAAGGTGGTTCCGGATGGGCGAGCGGATGTCGTCCAGCGTCACCTCCTCCAGGCTGGTCACGTCCGGGGAGATGTGCATCGGGATAAGACCCTGGGCGCCGCTGCTCTTCACGAACTCGATGAGCGCGTCCGTCTGCCGTCGGGTGTAATCAGCGCAGCCCGGCGCCACGATCGCCCGTATCGCACCACCCGCGGAGGCGATCGACTCGAACACTCCGAACCCGGAGTCGGACACGATCTCCGTCAGCCGCGCCACCTCCATGCCAAACCGGATGTCTGGCTTGTCGCTCCCGTAACGCTCGATAGCCTCGGCGTACGCCATGCGCGGGAACGGGGTCGGTACCTCAAGATCCGGGCGCGTCTCGCGAACCATCGTCGTGTACAGCCCTTCGAGAACCTGCAACACGTCTTCCTGCTCCACGAATGACATTTCAAGGTCGATCTGCGTGTGCTCGGGCTGTCGATCGGCGCGCAAATCCTCGTCCCGGAAGCAGTGAGCAAACTGGAAATAGCGGTCCACCCCGGAGACCATCAGCAGCTGTTTCAACTGCTGCGGCGACTGCGGAAGGGCGTAAAAGGAGCCCGGGTGGACACGGCTCGGAACCACGTAATCACGTGCGCCCTCGGGAGTCGACTTCAAAAGGATCGGCGTCTCGATCTCCAGGAAGCCGGTGTTGGTCATGTAGGTGCGCGCTGACTGGATGACGTCGTGCCGCAACTTCAAGTTCTTGTACATGCGAGGCCTGCGGAGGTCCACAAAGCGGTACCGCAAACGGGTCTCGTCGGCCACGTTCACGTCGTCTTCCACCTCAAATGGAGGCGTGCTGGACCGGTTGAGAATCGTTAGTTCGGACGCTATCAGCTCGACCGCGCCGGTCGGCAAATCCGGGTTTTCGGCGCCCGGCCTGCGCTCCTGAACGGCACCCTTCACCTGGATGACCCATTCACTCCTCAGATCACCGGCAAGGGCGTGGGCGTCCGTGGCGGTGTCCTCGTTGAACACCACCTGCATCAGACCTGAGAAGTCCCTAATGTCGATGAAGGTGAGACCGCCGTGGTCTCGGCGTCTGTGCACCCAACCCGAAAGGGTGATGATTTTCCCGACGTCTGTCCCTCGTGGCTCCCCGCAGGTCATGTCTCGATACATCTGGATTATCCCCGCGTTCGGCCCGAACTTTCAGGCCACAGCAATGTGTGTCAGGCCGGGCTTTACGGCACGACATGAAAGGATTATCGGCGAGGGGTCCAGCGACCTGACCTATTCAGTTGATAGGACGACCGGACCCCTACTGATTACCGTCAGGTCCCGATCCGCGTTTGGAGCGAGGGTCGTATCGGTCGTACAGCATCCAGGTGGTGGGCAGGGCGAGGGACACCAGGACAATCTTCGCCAGGTCACCGGCGATGAACGGCCAGAGGCCAATTTCGAGCGTCCCGTCGTAGTTGGTCCCAATTTCGTGGGACAACCACCACAGGCCGGGAATGTAGATCATAGCGTTCGCAAGCACCAACGCCGCGAGGAGCCACGGGCCACGATCCCAGCCCCGTTCTGCCAGGTGGCCGACGAGGAAAGCGGCTGGAACGAATCCCACGATGTAGCCGCCCGTGGCGATACTCCAGATGCTGCCGGAGGCGCCGCCGGCCCAGAAGGGCAACCCAACGGATCCTTCAAGCAGGTACAAAACCGCAGCAAGACCACCCCGTTTCGATCCAACAGTGGCCGCAACGAGAAGTACTGCAAAGGTCTGCCCGGTTATCGGAACAGGTGTAAACGGGAGGGAGAACTTGAGCTGCGCGAACGCCGCAATCACCAGGCTTCCGGCGATGACGGTCGCTATGTCCACCCAGAGACCCGAGAACGGGATGAGGGTGTCGAAAAGTGTGCGATTTTGTCTGGAGACCGCGGTGGTCATCGATGCTCCTGTATGAAAGCTGTTGAGAAACCCCGATCGCCCGCCGCCCCGTGCGACACGGATTCAGGCGTCAAGCAAGGGCGCGATTTTCTGGCTTCAATCGATTTTGCGCAAGGCCCGCCATCAGCGGGGCCGTTGCTCAAGGTCAACCGGAGGCGTTATCCCCCGGCGTTAAGTGACCGGGAGCCCGTAGTCCCGTTTGCGGATCGCCAGCGTCACGAAGGTTTCGGTGCGGCGAACGCCCGAGATCACGCCGACTTTTTCCCGCAGAAAGCGTCCCAGGTTTTCGGCGTCCGGCAACGTCGCCCATGCGAATATGTCGAACGTGCCCGTCGCAAGGGCCACCCAGCGCGTATTTTCCAGACCGGAAAGTTCTGTCGCAACCTGATCCATCTTGTCCGGATCGACCTGGACCCCGATGAGGGCCTCGGACTCAAAACCGAGGGCCTTGGGGTCCGGAAACGCCATCACCCTGATGATCTTTTCGCCGATCAAACGCTTCAAACGGCGCCGGACTGTCCCTTCACTGACACCGACCTCACGAGCGATTGTGGCGTTGGCGGCCCTGCCGTCTTCCTCGAGGATGGTGATGATCTGTCGGTCTAGCTTGTCCATGCGCGGGTGATTCCCCATTCATTCGTAATAGACTGATGTGAGATGGTTTCGTAGTGCTTCGCTCCGGATAGTCCAGATATCACAGGAACGGCCTACCCAACCGGAGACTCAAATGCGATGCCGGGATTGCGATACCGGGCAAAATCCGACCTGATTTCTACGGAACCGTTCGTTACTTAAGTCACATACGCCATGTTACGACACGCTGGCCCGACTTGGAACTATTGGTATACGATATGGCGTAGATGAAGCGAACCGCGATGCAAAGCGTTAAATTACTAAAAATACGCGTTTATTCATCCAACAAAAAATCAATGTCCTTGGTCTACTGCACGCAGACCACTGGAAGGTACGGAGAACCAATATGGTGATCGAGAACTCGGCCCTGATCACGGTTACCGAGGCTGCTTCCTCGAAGTTCAAGGAAGTCCTCGCCGAGCAAGAAGCCGATGACGGCATTATCCGGGTCTCTCTCGCACCGGGCGCCATGGGTGGCGTGGAATACATCCTCGGCCTCGAAGAGGCCCCGGAAGACAGTGACACGCTGATCGAATACTTCGGCGTCAAGATCGTCGTAGACGCCGAGAGCTCCCCGCTTCTGCAGGGCTCGAGCATTGATTACGTCGATGGCCTGCAGCGCAGCGGATTTGTAATCTCCAACCCCAACTTTCCCAGTGCAGGCGGATGCGGCGATGCTTGCGGCTGCGGTGGCGGTGGTGCACAGGCTCAGGGCGACCCGAGCGCTCAGGCGGGTGGCTGCGCATGCGGTGGTGGCGGCGGCGGATGTGGCGGCGGCGGCGGTGGAGCCTGCGGTTGCGGCGGTGGGGGCCACTCCCACTAACCTCGACCAGTGTTCCGGGTTAACGATTCAAATGAAAAGGGCGGTCCGTCAGCGGGCCGCCCTTTTCATTTGAATCGTCAGATCAAGTAGCGCCTCATCCTCGTCTGGGCCCGATGGTTATCAACAGCGAATGACGTGAAAAGGCTGCCGCGTCCAGAGGAGCGACGGCCCGGACGCTAACGCCTGCCATCAAATCACCCGCGCCTTCCTGACTCTCGGAACAGATTTCCACAGCAATAGCTGCAAGATAAAAACGGCCCCGGTAAGCGCAATGCTCTCCGGGGCCGTTTTACGTTCGAGCCGGTGGTGCCGAGGGGCAGACTTGAACTGCCGACACACGGATTTTCAGTCCGTTGCTCTACCAACTGAGCTACCTCGGCCCGGCGATCCATCGTCTCAGACAAACTCCACCACTTCAACCACAGTATCGGTCGAGGCGTCGCCAATCTCTGGTCTCCTCAGGCAAACCTCACGGCGTCGGCGGCTCCCGGCGGCAGCGTGGGCCGTGAGACCGCTATAATTCCGGGCAACTCGTGGCCCCACCTCAACTAGGTCCACCAAAACCTTAAGGGACCCCATGCCCGCCCTCCTCGTCGTCTCCACCTCACCCGGCGCTGGCAAAACCGCCTTCGCCGCCACCTACTCCGCCCGACTGCTGGCCGATGGCGCAACCGTGTCGCTCGGCAAAGCCTTCGGAGCCGTAGATGACGTAGATGCGGCGGCAATGAAAACGCTGGTTGCTGGCGCAAAAGCCATCGACCCGATCGCCGCCAGCGGCGCGCCATCTGAAGATCAAGTCCGCCAGGCCGCACAGGCCGCTGGCGGCAGCGGCGCGAGCGCGGTCGCGGTGATAGAGGGCCTCTCCGGAGAGCATGACTCGAACCGCTTACTCGCTGACGAACTCGACGCTGGCGTCGTGCTGCTGGCGGGGCAGTCCGAATACATATCAGCGATCGAATCCGCGCCGGCATACGGCGACCGCCTGGTCGGAATCGTCATCAACAACGCTCCAAGACACCAGGGCCACGATCTCGAATCTGAGATCGTCCCCGCGCTTGAAGCTGCGGGGCTGCCGTACATCGGCGCAATCCCGGAAGACCGCCGGTTGGTCGCCGTCACTGCCCGGGCCATGCACGAATGCCTCGGCGGCGAGTGGCTGGAATGGGAAGAGCACGCCGACGAACTGGTCGAGAACGTCCTCATCGGCGGAATCGTCCTGGACTGGGGCCCGCACTACTTCTCATCGCAGGAAAACGCCGCCGTCCTCGTGCGCGGCGATCGCCCGGATCTCGCTATCGCAGCTCTCGCCACCCCCATCAAAGCCCTCATCCTCACCCGGGGTGTCAAGCCGGTCGAGTACGTCTACTACGAGGCCGACAAACGCCAGGTTCCTGTGACGGTGGTCGACAAAGATACTCAAGAGGCCGCGGAGGAGCTTGAGCGGTTCCTCGAATACTCACACTTCGACCACCCGGCCAAGCTGGAGCGATTCAGCGATCTGGCGGCAGAGCGTTTGGACCTGGACCGCATCGACTCCGCAGTCGCCCGGCCCGCCACCGGTTAATCGAGCCCCCCTCTCCGGTCGTGAGAAGGTGTTCGTCCTCGCCCAACAGCCAGTAGAAGAGGTAATCCCGTGTCCTTAGATGAGGCCACCATCCAGCGCGTTAGCACCGAACTCAACTCCTCCGTGATCTGCGACACCATGGACTCGCTCGGATATCTCAACCAGGCGATGGACCGGCATATCCGACCGCTGGACGAATCAAAAACACTGTTCGGGCCGGTGCGTACGGCGCTGATAGAGGACGTGGAGCCGGGCACTCCACGACCCGACAATCCGTACGAGCTGACCATCAAAGTCATGGACGATCTCAATCCCGGCGACGTGCTCGTGCGGTCCTGCGCGACGCGAAGAGTTGCGGCGACCTGGGGAGAACTCCTGACGGCGGCCGCCATGGGGCGCGGTGCAGCAGGCCTGGTCACAGACGGACAGATCCGTGACGTCCAACTGATTCGTGAAGTCGGCTTCCCTGTCTTCACAAACGGCGTCAGCCCGCTCGATGGCGGAGGCCGACACGAAATGACCGCCGCCGACGTAGAGGTCGAATGCGGCGGCGTCGCCATGAAACCCGGCGACTACCTGTTTGCCGATGTCGACGGCATCGTCGTGATCCCATCGGAGATCCTGGACGCCACGCTCAACGGCGCATTTGAAAAGACCGAAGGAGAAAACGCGACGAGAGACGAGCTGCTAACCGGCAAATCCCTCGCAGAGGTTTACGCCAAATACGGGATTCTGTAGAACGTCGATCGGCGTATGGCAATACGCCCACGGCCTCCCGCATCCGCCCGCGCTATTCGGAATGACCTGAATCGCCAGGCGACGCGACCCAACCGTGCCCAGAGGCTCTCGAAGGGCCGGATCAAACAACAACGCGCGCTCGCCCAAAGTCCTTCGGTAGCGCGTTGTTTTGCCAAAACGCCCGGATACCACCTCAACCAACTCTGGATTCCCACATGCTTCCAACATTTACGCCCAATTGCACCTCACCCGCGCCCGTTGCATGATGGCGCCGCTATGAAAATCACAAACGTTACCCCGTTCATCCTCCACACCGGCTGGCGTAAAAACTGGATCTTCGTCAAGGTCGAAACCGATGCCGGGATCACCGGCTGGGGCGAGTCGTACACGCAGTACGACCGCGACATCGCCATTACCTCGCACATAGAAGAACTTGCCCGTTATTTGGAGGGCCGCGACCCGTTCCAGATCAAGCACTTCACCACCCACCTCGCCTACGACGACTACGCTCAACGCCGGGGAGCGATGGAACTGTGGAGCGCCGTCAGCGGCATTGAAATCGCCCTCTGGGACATCGTTGGAAAGGCTACGGATCAGCCGATTTACAACCTGCTCGGCGGACCGGTGCGAGACAAGATCCGCGTTTACGCCAACGGCTGGAGTTTCGGTGCTGAGGATCCGGACGACTACGCACGGGCCGCCGAGAAGGTGCTTGAGCTGGGATTCACGGCGATGAAGCTGGAGCCGACCCCCGGCCCGTGGCGCACGCTCGTTCCAAAAGACCACATCCGGCACGCCGAGAAGGTCGTCAAGAAGATGCGGGAGACCGTTGGCCCGGACGTCGACATCCTGCTGGACGTCCACCGTCGCTTCGCGCCGATGCACGCCATCGAGATGGCGAACCTGCTCGCCTCCTATGAACCCTTCTGGTTCGAGGAGCCATGCCCGGCGGAAAACCTGGATACGATGGCAGAAATCCGGAGCCAGATCTCGCTCCCGGTTGTCACCGGCGAGGCGATCTACAACAAGACCGGCTTCCGCCCTGTGCTGGAAAAGCGAGCGGCCGACATCCTCAACCCGGACGTGTGCAGCGTGGGTGGAATCCTGGAGCTGAAAGAGATCGCGGCAATGGCCGAGCCCAATTACGTAGCGATGTCGCCGCACAACTACAACTCGACCGTGTTGGGCCTCGCCGCCACTGTGCAGGCCTCGGCCACAATGCCAAACTTCCTCATCACCGAATACTTCGTTCCCTACGAAGAACTCGGTACCAAAGTCTCCTCACCCCTCATCCAGTCCGGCGGCTACATCCAACTCCCCGACGCCCCCGGCCTCGGCATAGAAATAGACGAAACAGCCTTCAACGAATTCGCATACCAACGCTTCCCAACTCGTGCCCTCCGCACCTGGAAAGACGAGGGGCCGTAAGCAGAAGGGTTGTGGGGCGTATGGCAATACGCCCATGGCTGATTGCGTGAACTTCCATTGACCGGCCGCGACCTCGGACGTCTCTGCGGCCCCCCTCTCCCGCCAGGAGAGGTTGGGAGCCTGCCCTTCCGCTTGGCGGAAGGGTGAGGGAGGATAAAGGTTTCGGCGACCCCGTGTTTGGTTCGCAGGACAGCGTTTTGGTAAAGGTCCCTCGGTTGCGCTCGGGCTGACAGAGTAGTTGCCTTGAACGGCAACGACATCGTAGGGGCGGTGCTTGCCCCCGCCCGGGGGCGGATCGAATCCGCCCAACTCACGCGTCGACGCCAGTATCGTTTCCTGAAGCCCTCCAAGAACGATGCGTTCCGAGCGGCAACCTCGACCTGTCACCCTGAACTCGATTCAGGATCCGTGCTCCCGCGACTACGCGCCCGTCCCCACGTAAACCGTAATCCCCTCTATGAAGTGAAGATCCGGCCGGTTGAACACGTACTCGGCGTCGTCAGGGTCGACCAACCGCCGCAACGCAGAACGATCCGCCGCAGGAAGATAATCCTTCCGTGACTCGTCTGTCGCCCAGCGCGTCAATCCGCCCAACAGGAACGATTGCTGCAATTCGCTGAACGGCGGTAAGAACTCGTGGACGAAGGTCCGGGCGGTAATGTCCGTCATGCCGGCGTCCCGGAGCAACTGTGCCCAGCCGTAGGGGTAGGGGACCGCGTCCTCCGCAAAATGGACGTGGCTTGCGAACCAACTCTCCATCGCATCGGCCAGCCGCTCGTTCAGCCCGGTCCCCGTCAGATCCATCGTTGTCGGCATAAACCGCGCCGCCACCCCGCCCTCGCGAATCGCCAGCCTGCCGCCGGGCGCAACCACCCTTGCCAGCTCGCGCACACCGGTCAACTGATCCGCCAGGTGGTGGACCGCGCGACTGCTCCACACCAGATTGAAAGCCCCATCCTCAAACGGCAAATCCTGGATAGGCGCTTCGTGAAATCGGATGCGCTTGCCGATCGGATCATCCGCAAAACGTGACCGGTTGTACTCCAGCAAATGCTTACTCGTATCGGCGGCATCCACGTGAACGCCATCACCAACCGACTCCGCCAGCAACTCCGTGAACCCCGCAGTCCCGCACCCGGCGTCAAGAACGCGACTACCGGTTCCCGGGGCTAGCCACTCGACGATATGACGATGGGTCAATTCGTAAAACCGATCGGACCGGTCGAGCCGTTCTTCAGAACCCGGGCCGAAGGTTGTTGGATCGGGCTTATCAGAGCCGTGCCGGTGCGTGATGGCTGTCATCTTTCCTTGATTTCAAATAGACGCGTCTACAAAAGAGGAACTTCTCCCTCACCCTAACCCTCTCCCGCCGGGATAGGGGGAACGTTGTTGTGCGACGGACCCGTCGAGAACCTCAGGCTGGGTTTAGTGAAGGTATGTCGATCATGAGGTCAGGATCGGGCGAGGAGAACCGTCGTCCGACACAACCGTGCCAAACGACGCCGATCACTGACCGTGAGACCGCTACAATCGACTCGTGACCACCCGAATAGACATATTTTCCGAGCTCAGCGGCCGTCAAAAAGAGGCCGTGCAACACACCGAAGGCCCTCTTCTCATCGTGGCCGGCCCCGGCTCCGGCAAAACGCGCGTCATGGCGCACCGCATCGCGTACCTGACCTCCGTCGAGGGCGTCGCTCCCTGGCGCGTGCTCGCCGTCACATTCACCAACAAAGCGGCCCGAGAGCTGCGGGAACGTGCTGAAAGCCTCGTAGGCGGTGACAACTCGGGCCTCCAGGTCCGCACTTTTCACTCCTTCTGTGCCTACGTGCTCAGGCAGGATGGCGGGCAGATCGGGCTCGATCCCGCGTTCTCCATCTACGACGGGGACGACCAGCAGCGGCTCGTGCGCAGCATCCTGGAAGAGCTCGACCTCGACCCCAAGCAGTTCGCACCACGCGCCATCCTGTCCGGCATCTCAGACGCCAAGAACAAGATGATCGACGACTCCCGTCTTTCCAAGCTCTCCAAAAGTTATTTCGAAGAAGTCGTCGCACGCGTGTACGTGCGTTATACGGAGCTACTCGCCACAGCCAACGCCGTTGACTTCGACGACCTCCTGCTCCGCGCCCACACGCTGTTTGAGAACAACCCGGAGGTGCTTGAGAAGTACCAGGACCGCTACCGGCACGTTCTCGTGGACGAGTTCCAGGACACAAACGCCATCCAGTTCTCGCTGGCCCGTTTGCTGGCAGCGAAGCACAAGAACATCTGCGTCGTCGGCGACCCCGATCAGTCGATCTACTCCTGGCGACACGCCGATATCCGAAACCTGACCGACTTCCAGTCCGTGTACCCGGACACCAAAACCGTCACGCTGGACCAGAGCTACCGCTCCACCCAGACCATTCTGGATGCCGCATCGGGCGTGATCACCCACAACGATGAGCGCCTGAAAAAAGACCTGTGGACGGAGAACAACAGGGGCGCTCCCGTGACGGTCGGTGAGGCGTACGACGAGGACGAAGAGGCGCGGGTGGTGCTACAGGAGATCAACCGGCTGGTCGATGAGGACGATTTCGACCGCCGGGAGATCGCCGTCATGTACCGCACCAACGCGCAATCACGCGCTATGGAGGCGGCCTGCAACCGGCACGGCGTCACCTACCAGCTCGTCGGCGGCACCAAGTTCTACGAGCGAAAAGAGATACGGGACACCGTCGCCTACCTTCGGCTGACCGTGAACCCGTCCGACGATGCCGCTCTTGAACGGATCGTCAACGTGCCTGCTCGCGGCATCAGCCCGCGCAGCGTCGACGCCATACGTACCATCGCCAGAACGCGCGGTACCTCGATGCTGAACGTCATCCTCCAGGTCGACGACGAGGAGTTGGGACTGGAAGAGGCCCTCAACAAACGGGCCGTTAATTCGGTCCGTGCCTTCGCTGATCTGATGGAACGACTAATCGAACAAAGCATCATTCTCTCCGCTGTTGACCTCCTCGACCTGACACTTGAACGCAGCGGTTACAAGCGGCTTGTCCAGGAGGACAAAGAGCGGGGCGAGGAGCGCTGGGACAACATCTTGGAGCTGCGTGGTTCGGCCTCAAACTTCGAAGGCCCGGAACCACGTGAACGGCTCATAGAGTTCTTGGAAAACGTCGCCCTCGTCTCGGACATCGACTCGCTGGAAGACGACGAGGACGCGATCACCCTCATCACACTCCACCAGGCAAAGGGTCTGGAGTACGACGCCGTTTTTATGATCGGCATGGAGGAGGGACTGCTACCGCACTCCCGTTCACTGGAGAGCGTCGCCGACACCGAAGAAGAACGACGGCTCTGCTACGTGGGAATGACGCGGGCACGAAAGCGCCTCTACATGTTCCATGCATTCCAACGGGGATTCCGGGGATCGCGCGGCGCCATGATGCCGTCGCGTTTCCTCGGCGAGATTCCACTTGCGTGTGTCGAGACGGTCTCGATACGCCGCAACTCCCGGACTGTTCGAAAGGTCACGCCTGCCCGAGGCGCCGCCGCAGGCGGATCGCGTGGCTACGACCCGACGGACATCAAACGCCAGGCCGTGACGTCAGGTGCCGTAAGAACGGCCCAGCGGGGCGACTTCCGGGTCGCCGACCGCGTATCGCACCCCACGTTTGGCGACGGCATCGTGATAGAGGCCGTGGACACGGGCGGCGACACTGAGGTAACGGTCGCGTTTGGCAACGGCAACGGGCTCAAGAAGCTGATGGCGGAGTTCAGCGGGTTGAAAAAGGTGGAACCCGGCAAATCCACAAAGGCCAAACACGAGGACCCTGAACTGGGCGACGCGTTCCTTGACGCACCCTAGGCGCTCTCCTAAACTCCGGCCACACTTGAAACGAACGTAACGCGATACGGCTGTACTGGAGTTAAACGCGTGCCTGACGAGTCCGTCATTTCCGACGAGATGCGTGCGCATCTCGACGTCGAGTCTGATCCCATCACGTACGACGTCGAAAAGGGCGCCGTGATTAAATTTGCGCAGGCGATTGGGGACTCCAATCCGCTGTTCCAGGATGAGGAGGCCGCCCGCAGAGGCCCTTACGGCGGAATAATCGCACCGCCAACATTCCTGCGCTCCCTCATCGCCGGTGAAGCCAAAAGCGAGTTCCCGAGGCCGTTCCCAAACAACCTGGACGGCGGCAGCGAGTACGAGTTTTTCGAGCCGATCAGGGTCGGCGACAGGATCACCGTGACCAAGGCCATCGTGGATCTTTCCGAGCGGCAGGGCCGTCTCGGCACGATGCTGTTCACGACAGCCGAGACCCGCTACGTCAACCAGCTTGGCCAGCTCGCCGCAACGCAGCGCACCACCGGCATCAGCTACGCAACGCCAGCAGAGGAGGGTTAGCCGTGGGACAGATTTACTACGAAGATGTGAGCGTCGGAGACGAAGTCACTCCGCTTCCCAAGAACGCAACATCGCAACAGCTCGTCAAGTACGCCGGCGCGTCCGGCGACTACTACCAGATCCACTACGACGACGGGTTCGCCCGAAACAACGGGCTGCCCGGCATCATCATCCACGGCGCCCTCAAGAACGCATTCCTTGGCCAGCTTATTACCGACTGGATGGGATCGGAAGGCCAGCTCAAAAAGCTGTCGGTGTCGTACAGGGCGATGGATATCCCGGACGAGGATCTTGTCTGCAAAGGCACCGTGACCGATAAACGCGTTGAGGGCGGCGTCGGCATCGTCGAGTGCGAGATCGCTCTCCACAACGGCGCCGGCAAGCCCACAACCCCCGGCAAGGCGGTCGTGGCGTTGCCTATACGCGGGAGCTAACTATCGAATCACCGCTCCACCGCGGAGCATCGCGAACGCAAACCAGATCACGTCCGGGCCCAGTGGGTGCTGGAATGCCGGGCAACCGAGGAGAGAACAATCTTGTTGCCAGATGACGAACGCGTATTAGAAGGCAAAGTGGCCCTTGTTACCGGCGCTGGGCGCGGCATCGGTAAGGCGGTCGCGGAATCGCTCGCCGAACACGGCGCATCGGTGGTCGTTAACGACCTCGGTGTCAATGTGGACGGCACCACCCCGGACGACGGCCCCGCCGGTGAAGTCGCCGCCGGGATCAGGGCCGCCGGCGGACAGGCATCGGCCAATACGGACTCCGTCACAGACATGGCTGGCGGAGAGCGTATGGTCCAGCAGGCGGTCGACGAGTTCGGCAGGATCGACATCGTCGTCACCCCGGCCGGTATCCTCCGTGACCGCATGATCTTCAACATGACGGAGGCAGAGTGGGACGCCGTGATCGATGTCCATCTCAAAGGCACTTTCACCGTCGTCAAGCACGCCGGAATCCTGTTCCGGCAGCAGCGCTCCGGGCGTGTGATCACCTTCTCCTCGGGCTCTGGGCTGACCGGCAGCCCGGGCCAGGCGAACTACGGCGCGGCCAAAGCCGGTATCGCTGGCTTCACCAAGGTCGTCTCACGAGACCTCGGACGGTACGGCGCCACCGCCAACGCCATCTCGCCCGCCGCTCAGACCCGCATGATCGCCACCATCCCGGACGCCCGCCCGGATCGCGCATCCCTGAACCTCGGGATGAGCAACCACCTGGCGAGCGGAGCAGGGGAAGCTGAAGACGTCGCCCCCATGGTCACCTACCTGGCGTCCGACTACGCCGCCGACGTAAACGGCCAGCACTTCTACGTGTCCGGCGGCACCGTCGCTCTGTGGTCGCAGCCGCGGCCGGCGCGCACGATCTTCAACCCCGGCGGTGAATGGACGACCGAGCAGCTCCAGGACCTCGTCCCGAAGCACATCGTCCAGGGCCTCACCCTGGAGCCCGCGAAGTTCTAAACAACTCATTCAACCGAACTTCTCAGGCAATTCCGGGCACTATTGAGAGGAACTAACAACATGACAGAAGAAAACAGCTCGAGACTCGACGGCAAGGTCGCCGTCGTCACAGGTGGTGGTCGGGGTATCGGGCGCGGCGTCGTCCTGAAGCTCGCCAGCCTTGGCGCGAAGGTCGTCGTGAACGACATCGGCGCATCGCTCGACGGGGAAGGCCTCGACAACACGCCCGCACAACAGGTCGTGAATGAGGTCGGAGAAAACGGCGGCGAGGCTGTCGCCAACTACAGCGACGTAACGAAATTCGAGACCGGTGACGAGCTGGTTCAGCAGGCTCTCGACACCTACGGACGGCTCGACATCGTTGTCACGCCCGCCGGCATCCTCCGGGACCGCATGGTGTTCAACATGACCGAAGAGGAGTGGGACGCCGTCATAGCGGTCCACTTGAAGGGCACGTTCAACGTCGTCCGCCCCGCCAGCATCCTGTTTAGGCAGCAGAAGAGCGGCCGCATCATCACCTTCAGCTCCGTTTCGGGGCTCTTCGGCGCATCCGGTCAGGCGAACTACGGCGCCGCGAAAGACGGTCTCGCCGGGTTCACACGGGTAGTCGCACGCGACCTCGCAAAGTACGGCGTCACGGCAAACTCGATCTCGCCGGGCGGAGACACCCGGATGACGGCGAGCGTGCCGGACACCACCCGTGCGATGAGGCAAGAAGGCAAGATGCAGCCGCCGACCGGCGTGCTGACGCGCGCCCCCGAGCACGTGGCGCCGATGGTCGCATGGCTCGCTTCAGATGCAGCGCAGCACGTCTCAGGGCACGTGTTCCACTGCACCGGCAACATCATCAGTCTGTTCACGGACCCCTACCCGGTGAAGTCCATCAATAAGGACGGCCGCTGGTCGGTAAAAGAACTGGCCGCAGTCTTCCCGAGCACGCTCGGCATGGACCTGATCAACCCGCAACGGGCGACCCCGCCGAGGGACCGCTCAGCATCCTGATCGCCCGACGATACAAACCCAGGTTGAGACCGAAATAGAGACGCCACCTGGTAAGCCAGGTGGCGTCTTTTTGTCAGATGGCTCGGCGTCGATGTCCCGCGCGTGGGCAGGGTTAGCCGGCCTGAGGCGGGTCGATGGCCTCGGTAGATTCGGAAACCTGGGATCCGTTGGATGATGGCAAATCGTCCTGGGTTGACCCCTCTGCATCCTCAGGCTGACCACCGAATCTCTCGAACCAGGCCTCGCTGAACACCTCCATTTTCAGGAAATCCCTGCGGTCACGACGAACCGCCTCAACATCCTCAAATCCGGCTTTCCGGAACGCCTTCTGCGCGCGTTCGTTGTAGGTGAGGGTATGGAGGTAAACCCGGTCGAGCGCCGCTTCCACAAAAATGCCCCGGAGTAGGGTTATCACCGCGTCCGGGCCGTAACCACGGCTCCAGTAGTCGCGATTTCCGATCATGATCCCGAGCTCGCACTGGCCCTCGGACCGATCGATGTCGTAGTACATCGCATTACCGATGTGTGTCCCGTCATGCGTCTCGATGGCGTACCTGACGGACCATGGAGACGGGTAGTTGATCTCGTCTCGATAGTGGCGGCCGTACTCGTCCAGCGAAAGCCGTATCGGCGTCGTCGCGTCCAGCTCGGCCAGCTCCGGATCGGAGCGCCATGAATAGTCGCGATCTACGTCGCTGAACTTTTTGGCTCGTAGCACCACAAGCTCGCCCTCGAGCCGTTCGCTCGGGGGCCTAGCCGGGACACCGCTCCTCCGCCAGGGGAAGAGCTTTTTCCACGATTCGTGACTCATTCTTAAAAGTAAGTTGCTCTATCGCTTGATCTACCGGGACCCACTCAACAAGGTCAAACTCCTCGTCGTGGAGTCCGGTATCGCCGCCGGTGGTCGACATCAAATAAAAGTAGACCACTTTTTCGTACAGATAGCCGTTACGCACGAAAGAGTACCGGGTTTCGCCAATAGATGGACCGGATTCAACCTCCAGCCCGGACTCTTCCGTCACCTCTCGTCGTGCCGTTTCCTCACGACTTTCGCCCGGTTCAGGCGTTCCTTTGGGGAGCGCCCACAGGTTTTCACGTTGCCGATAGCAGAGAACCACTTCAGCTCCGCACAGAGTATGGCGCAACACCACCCCGCCCGCGGAGACGGCCTGCCTGCCTTCGAGATTCGCCGCGAACTTCCCGGGCCCCGGGGTTACTGAGTCTGATTCTGTATTGACGGTCTTGAACCCCCGCCGCTTGCCTTCATGGCAATCATCCGGGCAACGGTCTCGTTTGTCCTTGCCTGTCGATTATTACCGTGTGCAAACGGATATTTTAGGGGATCTAGCAGACAGCGAACGAACGACGAATGGAAGGACACGGCGGCTGAAGGCTCCCGATTTCCCCTGCGGATTGAACGCCGTGACCACGCATGCACTGGCGGGCGGGAATCGTTTTGCTCGGGGTTCAGCGCCTGAAACTTCGTGCCATGTTTCACGTACGAAAAGGGGCTAAAATACCTGCGGTCGATTTTGTGAACACAAACCCCGGCCACATCGATGAACGATAGCAACCGACTCACACAGTCACGGAACTACTAAATAGACAACGAATCTACGGTAGAGGCTGCGGGCGTGCGGGTGTTTGCGCGCGTCTGGAGAAAACTCCGTTACGAATTTCGTAACCGTGTGTTGACCAGAAACCGTCCGGGGGTAAACCCTAGAGTGGTTTAAAGCAAACTCAAAGTAAATACATAACAACGAAAAACTTCACCGGCTCCTAGTTTCGATCACTCGGAACGGGACAGCCATGACCTCGAACCCCGGTGCGGGAACGATGGAGGAACCCTTGGGCAAAACCGATCTGGTTGTACGATTCGCCGGCGAAGCCGGTGTCGTGACCTCGGCCGAATCACTAGCGGCGACAGCTGCCCAGGCCGGTTATCACGTCCAAACGTACGCCACGTACCCCTCGCAGATCCTGGGCGGACCGGTCCATACACAGGTCCACATATCGACCTGCCCGACCCTGAGCGATGGCGACGACGTAGATGTGCTGGTCGCCTTTAGCGAGGACGGTTTCAACAACCACAAGGACGCTCTCGTCTCTGACGGCGTGATCATCTACAACTCAGGTGAATTTGATCCGCCGGGCGATTCGCACAGCTTCGGGCTCCCATTTGATGAAATAGCCAAAGAGGTCGGCAACGCCCGGGCCTCCAACATGGTGGTGCTCGGCGCGATCGCACCCCTGTCAAACTTCCCGCTTGAAGCGCTAAAAGACTACGTCACAAAGCGATTTACGCGGGGTCGTCCGGGTGATGAGAAGATCGTAGAGGCCAACAGCCTGGCCCTCGATCGAGGTGCCGAGGCGGCGCGTACCAGCGGGTTCCATCTCACAGAACTGGACCGGCCGATTCGCCCCGACTATGAGCAGATCATGATCTCCGGCAACGCCGCAGTCGCCGTCGGCGCAGTTCAGGGCGGACTCGACTTCTACGCCGGGTACCCGATCTCTCCCGCCACAACGATCCTCGTATGGATGGAACAAAACCTCGTGGGAGAAGACCGCTTCACATACCAGGCCAGTTCCGAGATCGAGGCGATTGGCACAATCATCGGAGCCGGTTTCAACGGCCGGAAGGCCATGACCGCCACCGCCGGCCCCGGGATCGCCCTGATGAGTGAAGGCCTCGGGTTCGCCTGGATGGCGGAGATTCCGTGCGTCGTCGTTGACGTCCAGCGCGGCGGACCTGCCACCGGGCTCCCGACCAAGACGGAACAATCTGATCTGTTCGCCTGTATGTACCCGGCGCACGGTGACGTCCGCATGCCGGTGATCGCCCCCGGAACGGTAGAGGAATGCTTCTATGCAGGCGCGCTCGCCATCAACTGGGCGGAGCGATACCAGGGCCCGGTAATCGTCATGAGCGAGATGCAGATGGCTGAACGCTCCCAGAACATCCCGAAGCCAGATGTCTCAAAGGTCGCTGCTGTCTCTCGTGAGGTCTACACGGGCGAAAACGGTTACCAGAGGTACGATACGGACGAGCTCGGACCCATGCCACTCCCCGGCGGACCGGGCGCATACGTAGCGAACGCAAGCGAACACGACGGCATGGGCGATTCAACACACCTTCCGATTCGGCACATCCGCGGCATGGAACGCCGGTTCGGCAAACTGAAGCTGCTGAACGACGGCCCGTACGAGATCGAAAACCCTCACGCTGCGATCACGCTGATGCCATGGGGCGGCTCCAAGGGAACGGTCCGAGAGGCTTATCTGCAACTCCGTAAGGAAGGCGTGGACCTCGGCTGGCTCTACAGCATGACGCTCCACCCCCTGCCTGAAGCGGTTAGCGAAGAGTTGGGCCGCAAAGAACTGGTGATCGTCCCGGAACTGAACTATCAGGGACAGTGGAGCAGCCTGCTCCGCTCAGACGGCTACAAGGCAACCTCCATCACCCAGTACACCGGTCTGCCATTCAAGGTCCGGGACCTTGTCGCACGGATCAAACAGTCCATCGAGGCGCACAAAGGCGGGAAGATACTCGTATGAGTGATCGAAACCCTGAATACGACTTCAAATGGTGCCCCGGCTGTGGCGACTTCGGCGTGCGACGAGCGCTTGAATGGGCCATGCACGCGTACACAGAAAAGACCGAAACCCCGATGTCCAACAGCGTCATCGTTGCCGGAATCGGCTGCTCGGGAAACCTCGTACACCTCGTCGAGGGCGACCAGCCCTTCGGCGTGCACGGGATCCACGGGCGGACACTGCCCGTAGCGTTCGGCGTGAAACAGGCCCGCCCGGAGACCAACACCATCGTTGTGGCGGGTGACGGTGACTTCCTGAGCATTGGCGCCGAGCACATCGGACCGGCGGCTCAGCGCAATCTGGACATCACCTGCGTCGTCATGGACAACGGCGTGTACGGACTTACCAAGGGGCAGGCATCGCCCACGACCCAGTTCGGTGTGATGACCAGTTCCACACCCTTCGGCAAACTTGAGGCGGCGATGAAGCCGTTTGAGCAGTACCTGGCGCATGGTGTGTCCTTCATTGGCTCCCACTACTCAAGCCGGCCCCGTGACCTCGCAAAGCTCATCGGAGCGGCGATGGACCACAGGGGATTCTCCATAGTCCACGTCCAGTCGCCCTGCACGACGTACAACGACACCTTCGATCTCTTGAAGGGCAATAAGAAACTGGGCATCGCGCCGCTTGTGTACGCCATTCCAGAAGATCACGACCCGAACGACAAAAGAGCCGCCGAAGAGATAGCCCGGGCTCCCGGAGTACCGCTTGGCATCATCTACAGGGAAGAGTGCCCGACGCTTGAAGACCTTCAGGAAGACGTGCGTAAAAAGGCGCGCTCCCGCACCGCAGCGGAGATGGTGGAAACCTACTCGCTCTAGGAGATTCCCGAACCCGGCAGTGGGTACGGCGTAGGTTCAGGAACAACGAAAAAGAGGGGTGGTCTCAGACCACCCTCTTTTATTTCCGGTTTTGGAATGCACCTTGGACCGTTCAGCCAGACCGCTGCTTTACGTACTCGTCCAGCATGCCGGCCCCGGTGCAATCGTGCCTTCAACACGGAGATGGAGATATCGAGGATCTCGGCGGCCTCGGTGTTCGACAGCCCCTGCACATCCCGGAGAACCACTGTGGTGCGCAGGTCCTCGGGAAGCAGTGCGATCCTGGGCTGGATCTCCTGACTCAACACGAAGTCCAACGCCGCCAATTCGATAAATCCCCTGATCAGGCGGGAGCTGAAGGCCCCTGCGTCCGGGGGATTTGCGCGTCCGGATGCTCGCCGTCCAGGACCTCGTCGAGGACCTCGATACGCGTCGCTCCAGGCATCCGCCGGTGGTATGCGTAGCTGTGCAGGAAAATAGACGCTGCAATTAACGTCATACCCGCTACCGTTATGCCGCTCCAACCCTGATCGCTGACAGCGGCGAGGACGTTCAAGGTGGTGAACCCGGCGATCCCTCCCCAGGCGGTGGGATGCGCGACAACCTTGTTCAGAATCAGCGCCAGAGATATCGCCACCGCAATCGGTGCGATCGATCCATACGGAGACATCGCGATCATTACGCCGACCGCGGTCACCACCCCGTCACCCCCCCGGAATCGCGTCATCGGCGAATTCCAGTGACCCATAATCGCCGCGACGGCCGGCAGTAGCAGCCAGCTTCCCTCTAGCCCGACCCAGCCGGCGATCACGATCGCAAGCCCGCCCTTGCCGGCGTCGATCAGGGCAACAAGGAGGGCCCATGCGGGTCCGACCTCGCGGAAAACATTCGTTGCACCGGCCTGGTGGCTGCCGACGGCGAAGATCCTGACGCCGCGCGCCCGGGACACCATCCACGCTATAGGGATGGACCCGAGGAAGAAGGCGACGCTGGCCGCAAGGACCAGATCGGCAATTGTCGGACTGTCGTTCATGGGATTCGGAGTATATATAGCGCCCAGTAGTTCGTCACGGAGCGTAGCGAAACACCGTTGATCGGCGCTGATCGTGGGTTAGACATCAGGCGTCAATCACCACCTGGTAAGGAGCGGTCCCGGTACCGCCCTCAAGTTCGTCACGCTCCGCCTCGGTGCGGAACTTCGACGGGCATTTGATCACCAGGTGATCCGTGACAAACACGCCCTCATCCGAATACCGACCCTCAAGATCGATCACCGAGTGCGGGTTGAAAAAGACCTGCCCGATCTCTCCCGAGTAGTCCACGCCCAGGACGTCGCCGGCCTCGTCCTGGATCTCAAATCGGGCGTCCAGCCCGTTTGGTTGCCGGACGAAAGACTCCACTACCAGTTTTCCGGAGAGACGGATCAATTCATCAGGGGCGGTCGGTCCCCCGGCCTCGATCTCGGACACGGACATGTAATACACGGTCGCGCTGGAAAACGTGGTGAACACCCAGTAGCCGAGAGCGCCCACAAACAGCACCAGCGCCACAGCGATTGTGACGCGCGGCGTGAACAACGTCGTGGCCGTTGCCGATCCCTCTGGACCCCCGTTGGTTATCGGGTCGTCATACTGGTTCATGTATTCCCTGTTATCCCGCGGAACCGACGACCTGCCTTTTGAGGGCGTCGATCTCTTTCGCCAGGTCGCTCTGCCTGCGTGACACGATAAATATGTAGGCGAAGAAACCTGCCCACGTCACGAAGTAAATGGCGAACAAAAATCCCATATTACGTTCCAGATCGCCCTGTTCCCGGTCCACCACGGCGCTCGCCACGCCGTCACTGACAGTAACCGTGACGGGAGCGAACCGTTCCCGTTGGTCCGTGATACGGACCAACGTCTCCGGTGGGTCTGCGCCCAGTTCGGATTCCCAACGATCACCGGCCGCGTTCTCAAGTCCGAACCTTGTGGCGTCGTGTACGGCCACCTCGACAAGCTCGCCGTCCTTTGTCGACAACAGGAAACCGACAAGCCTTGTGTTCGCAACCTGGATGACCGTGATCACCCCGCTGATGTTGCCGTCCGGAGCCTTTGTCGACGATGCCGCCGACTGCGCCAGCGCGACACCGGGCAGGGCGAGGACGGACAGGGTTAGGAGAAACGTGACGATGATTTTGTGCATTGTTAGTTAAGCGCCTCCGACCGGGACGCCGCTCGTTACGTCGGTTGAACTGGCGGATCGGGGTGGTAGAAGCGATATCGTTCTGCGAAGCGCCGTCACCTCGTCCTCCTGCTTGCGCAGCCGGTATCTCTCACTGGCCACGTACACAAACAGGGCGGAGAAAGTCAGGGTGGCGACCATTAACGTGAGGCCGATCGGGCCGTCCACACTGCTGTCGGACTCGGACAATGGCCCGACCACCGCCGCCGGGTGGGCACGCTCCCAGAGTTGTGCTCCGTAGTAGATGATTGGCGTGTCCACCGCGCCCATCACCCCGATGATCGCCGCCAGCCGCCGTCGCTGCTCGCCCGGCGGGAAGTAGGCACGGAACATCAGGTACGCCACGTAGATGAAGAACAGGATCAGCGTGGTGGTCAGTTTCGCCTCGCCCGTCCACCACACGCCCCATACCGGCTTGGCCCACACCATGCCCGTGATCAGCATCAGTGCAGCGAAGATAATCCCGGTTTCCGCTCCCGCAACAGCAAGCCGATCCCACTTCTCGTCACGCGTCTTCAGGTAGGCGACACTGGCGACCGCGATCAGCAGGATGGCGATCATCGCGGTCCAGGCGACCGGGACGTGGAAATAAAGGGATCGCTGGATGTTGCCCTGGTTAATTTCGGTAGGCACCCAGAGGAAAATCATCCACAGGGTCAGGGCCATCAAGCCGGCCGTGAGGCCGAGCCAGACCAAACGTATGTTACGAAGGGCAGTCATCGCTCTTTTTTCTTCCGCCGTGAATCGGCTGGGACTGTGTGCAGTCTATCACGAACGGTTCCTCGCGCCATCGTAATTCCACGGAGTGTCGGCCCCGCGATGCCGCCTGGTCAGGGCTACTCCCGACGGTTCTCTTCGCGATCCAAATAGCCGCCCAGCCTCGTTACAACCACCTCGTGGGGTTCAATTTTCCAGTGCGAACTGGAAGAGCACTGCGGATGCGATGACAAAGATCACGTCAAATGCGATCGCCAGCTGCAGCCAGTCGCTGAAGGCGGACCAACTCCCGCCGTTAACCACAACCGAGGTCGACTCCACGGCCGCCATGATCAGCGGGACGGACGCTGGCAGGAACAGCAGCGGCAGCATGATCTCCCGTGACCGCACCCGTACGGACACAGCGGCGAAAGCCGTCCCTACCGCAGAGAAACCGATGCTCGCAAGCAGTGCGATCACGATCGTTTCAACCTGCAATACGCTGATGTTGAACAGCGCCTCAAACACTGGGAAGATCACTATTTCGGCGATCGTGATAAAGATGAAGTTGCCGAGCATCTTGCCGAAGAAGATCAGATCCCGGCTCACCGGCGTTAGCATCAGCCCGTCAAGCGTGTCGCCCTCCGCTTCCATGGCAAACGAGCGGTTCAGCCCCAGAACCCCGGCGAACGCCACCGCCGCCCACAGCACGCCCGGGCCGACGTCCATTGAACGGGACGGTGTGAGTTCTACCGCAAACGTAAAGATCGTGATCACGAGCAGGGCGAACACGACGATCGCGAGCACGATGTCGCGCGACCGAAGCTCCAGCAGCAGATCTTTCCGCGCCAGGGTCCAGACAGTAGCCAGCGATGCGCCCATCAGGCATCACCCGACCCCGGGGAAGAAAGGTCGCCGTACAACCCCGTAACGTCGTTCGGCGTCACCTGAGAAGACGGACGGTCCAGCGCGATCCGCCCGCCCGCCAGCACCAGCACCCGATCCGCCCCGGCGATGCCTCTCTCTATCGAGTGCGTCGTCATCACCACAGCGCGTCCGGCGGCCCGGTGCTCCGAGATCACGCCATCCAGGATCACCCGCGCCGACTCGTCCAACCCCGTCTCGGCCTCGTCAAGCAACAGCAGTCTGGGTCGATGTAGCAACGTCCGGGCCAGCGCCGCACGCTTCTGATACCCGTGCGATAGCTCCCGCACTTTCTGATCCAGCCTCGGCGTGAGTCCCATGCGGTCCGCCAACTCGGATACTCGATCGGCCAGCCTCGGAACCCGGAACATCTTGCCGAAGAAGCTCAGGTTCTCCTTCACCGTCAGGTCGCCGTAAAGCATCGGCGAGTGAAGGACGGCTCCAAGTAACAGCCGAGCGATCTCCGGTCGGCGGGACAGGTCGCTACCGTAAACAGATATCGTGCCGTGATCGAGCCGGGTGAGGGTGGTAAGCACACGCAACAGGGTGGATTTTCCAACCCCGTTGGCGCCGAAGACGGCCACGACTTCACCATCGCGCACGGTCATATCCAGGCCGCGCAAAACGGCGGCGTTTCCGAACGACTTCTCCAACCGAACCGCCTCGATTGCGAGTACGCCGGATCCGGAATCCCGTGCCGGAGCTTCTTGGGTAGAAGAGGTCATGCGTGAGAGTGTTGGTGGTCGAGCAGATCAGGATGCACACCGTATGTGGGCGCATGTCGGCGTCCGGCGCGAAGCGTAACTACCGGTACGAGCAGCCTGTCACCGATGCGCACATCGCCCGGGGCGTCCGTGAACTTGAACGACCCCTCCTCCATGCGCATCACGCTGACATCCGCATCCGCCCCGACCTTGAGCGTACCGAACTGATCGCCCCGTCCAACCGCGTTTGCCGGCGCGTACGTGGCGAGCCGTACCACCTCATCCAACGACAACCCCAGATGCAGGAACTTGGAGAGCGTCGTCGCCAGGTCGTACACCGGCCCGCGGACGTTGTATCTGTGCACATCACTCGACACCGTGGTCGGGGTGAAGTTGTGTTCCATGGCCGCCTCCGCCACGTTGAAACCAAAGCTCCCAGCTCCATGCCCCACGTCAAAGACCACGCCGCGCGCACGCGCCTCAAGCGCCGCAGGAACCACCGCCCCGGCATCGGTGACGATGCCCGGCGGGTTGGCCGTGAAGCTGTGTGTCACGATGTCGCCGCCGCGCAATTGTCCCAGAATCTCCTCGATATCGTGGCTCGTCCCGCCGATGTGGATCATCACGGGCTTATCCAAGTATTCGGCGGCCTCGATCGCACGGTCAAGCGCAACGAGGTCGTTCTTTCCTACGATGCCCTCGGTCAACCGCACTTTCACGCCAACGATCACGTCCGGGTGGAGCTTCGCCGCCTCGACCGCCTTATCCACGCGCGCCCAGCGGATGTCCTCAAGCTCGCCGATCTCGTTATCGAGTTGACCCATGCCGGAGATATGCAGAAACGCCAGGGTCCGACCGTCAACCCGGTCGATCACGTAGCGCCGGAACCCGGCCATCGTGTTAGCGCCCGCAGATCCCGCGTCAACGATAGTTGTCGCGCCCCGGGACAGCGAGTGTGCGTCGGCGTCGATAGCGAGATGGGCGACTCCCCACCACACGTGCACGTGAAGATCCACCAACCCGGGCAGCACCAGAAGGCCGTCGGCCTCGATCACGTCGTGGGTGTCGTTATCCGAGACGTGCTCTTCGACGGCCACAATCCGTCCGCCGGCGATGGCCACGTCACGCCGCGCATGCAGATCTTGGGACGGATCGATAAGGGTCCCGTTTTTGATTACAACGTCGTAGGTCAAAATGCGCTTTCTGAATTATCTGGACGATGCGTGAACGTGGCGTCACGGAGGTAAAGTACGACCGATCTCACGGCACTTACCATCATCGACCCAAAGGATTGTTGCGGCAACTTGGTCCAGACACTCGTTAGGAACAAGTTATGGCTACCGTCATCGACTAGGGCGGAGTGATCTTCATCGGCGAGAACTCTTTCATCCGGCTCAGCCGCGACGGTGGCGAGACCTCTTGGAGCGTGTCGGCCACTGGCGGGCGTTCTGGACTCCGGCCGGCCCCGTTTTAGCCCCCTACGCTCCGCACCACCCGGCCGGCTGTTACGCCGGTCGGCGTGCCGTTTTCCAGCGCCACCTGCCCGTTGACCACCACCGCGTCGATCCCCGTGCTGTAGCTGTGCGGATCCGTGAAGGTGGCCGTGTCCTGCACCGTGTCGGGGTTGAACACCACCACGTCCGCGTAACAGCCGGGCACCACGCGACCCCGGCGTGTCAGTTGCAACCGTGAAGCGGGCAGAGCGCACATCTTGCGCACCGCCTCCTCAAGCGACACCAGCCCCTTGTTACGCCGCATCTCGGACAGGAACCGGGAGAACGTACCGTAAGAGCGCGGGTGCGGCTTGCCGCCCGACAAAGGGCCCTCAGACCGCACAGAATTTCCGTCGGACGCAACCGAAATAAAGGGGTCGCGAGCAATCAGGGCCATGTCATCTTCCCGCAGAGAAAACTGGATGATCGAAGCATCGCCACCCTCGTACAGTTTGATCGCCGCCTCAGCCGGGTCGCACCCCATCTCGTCTGCGATCTCGTCCAGCCGCTGCCCCTCACGCCCGTGATCCGGCCCATACGCCGCCATCAAGACGCGGTCGGCCGAGCCCATGAAGCTCTTGATATTCCAGTCGATCCCCTCCCGCAGCCGGGCACGGAGATCGGAATCGTCCATCATCTCCAGCGTCGCGTCCCGACCACCCGCCAGCGCCCAGCGCGGGAACACCCCGCCAGTTAAAGACGTGCTGGACGCTATATACGGGTACTGATCGCCCGCGACATCGATCCCCTCACGGCGCGCGCGCGCCTGCAATTCAAGGATCTCTTCCGAACGACCCCATGTGAGCGGACCCTTCGCCTTCACGTGCGACATCTGGATGCGGCCACCGGTGCGTCGGCCCACCTCGATCGCCTCGTTTACCGCGACATGTAGCCCGACGCTGTCGTTGGACTCAGACCGAATGTGGCTGGAGTAAACAACACCCCGTTTCGCCGCTTCCTGCGCGAGCTCCACCACCTCGTCCGTGAGCGAATAGCTGCCCGGCGCGTAAAACAACCCTGTGGCGAAACCCATCGCACCTGCCTCGATGCTCTCCGCAACCAGCCGTTTCATGTGCTCAAGCTCTTCAACCGACGGCGCACGGGCGTCCATGCCCAGCACATTGGTGCGCACCGTGCCGTGTCCAACCTGGAACGCCTGGTTGATCACACCCTTCGCCTTCTCCTGCGCCTCCAGGTATCCGGCGAAATCGGTCCAATCGGTTGTGAACCTGGCGCCGGCGGTGAAGAATCGGTTCTCCAACGCCTCCCTGGCAGCTTCAGATTGAAGTGGCGCACACGGGCTCATGCCGCAATTTCCGTTCAACTCCAGCGTCACGCCCTGCGTCAGCTTGGAATCGGCCAACGGATCGATCAGGAACGACATGTCGCTGTGGCAGTGCAGGTCGATGAACCCGGGAGTCACCACGCGGCCGGTGGCGTCGATGGCCCGCTCAGCCTCGCCGTCAAAACTTCCGACCACCGTGATGCTGTCGCCCGTGATCCCGATGTCGGCCGGATACCCGGGCGCTCCAGTTCCGTCCACAACGGTGCCGTTCTTGATCAACAGGTCAAACATGCGGTTTCCTTGGATTTATTTAATTTTGCGACCAGTGTAGAACCGTCCGGTAGCGACGCACCAAGCACCGAAGTACACTTGCGCCGCCAATTACGCCCATCGCTGAAACACGCTAATAGAAATAGCGGCCCGCCCGGGCCCGCAGGAGAACACGAATGAAATTTGTCAGGTACTCGACCGGAGGCCACGCCACATACGGAATCCTTGACGGCGACACGGTGAACGAGATCTCTGGCCCGCCGACCGGACGGTACACCGAGACCGGCGCCAGCGCGCCCCTGTCCTCGGTGCAATTGCTCGCCCCGATCCTCCCCGGCGACGTGTACGCCATGGCCGTGAACTTCCATTCCCACACCGGCGGAGCTCCTGCCCCGACCCAGCCCGAGCCCTTCCTCAAGCCGTCCAGCTCCATCTGTGGCCCGGACAGCACTGTCACCCTCCCGGCCAACGCCGGCAAGGTGGACGAGGAGGGTGAGATGGTCGTCGTCATCGGCCGCCGGATGCGCAACGTGTCTGCCGAAGACGCCCTGAG
Source organism: Chloroflexota bacterium (assembly GCA_002730555.1). Lineage (GTDB taxonomy): Bacteria > Chloroflexota > Dehalococcoidia > Lucifugimonadales > Lucifugimonadaceae. Next base: position 26,675 of record PCAM01000035.1, on the reverse strand, counting down.
CTACGTGCTCGGCTACACGATCGGCCACGACATCAGCGCGCGGGAATGGCAGTCCGGTGACCGCTCGTGGTGGCGCGCCAAGGGAAGCGACAGCTTCTCGCCGATCGGCCCATTCATCGAGACCGACTACGACCCGCACGGCAAGAACATCGTCGTAACAATTGATGACGAAGAGGTTCAGAACTGCAACACGCAAGAGATGATCTTCAGCACGCAGGAGTGCCTGTCATTCATCTCGCGGACCAACACCCTGGAGCCAGGGGACATCGTCTTCACCGGCACGTCCGGCGTGACATCACGCCTGCGGGCCGGCGACAACCTGGTCACAAAGATCGATGGCTTGGGCGAACTCCACAACTCGATTTCCGACTAACCGGGTTCGTCCGATCGGCCACACGCGAAAATGCCGCCCCGAAACACCCGGATGGCAGGCGCGCGCTTCTGAGCGAATAAACGACATGCCTGAACACGTGTAGGGGCGGATCGGTATTCGCCCGACGCCTATCCTGCGAAACTGTCAGGGATTAGCTGTCTGCTTAAGAAGCGATCGAGTCGGCCAGCCCGCCCACCGTCAGCCAGTAGAAGATCAAGTACGCCCCCGCTAGCAGCAACATCACCGCGGACGCCGACTGGACGTATGGCAAGGCGACCCGCATCCACTTGATAACCGCTCCTTTGAAGAGAGCAACGCTCAACGTCAGCACAGCGAAGATGAACGTCATGCCCAGGGCGTAAGCCACAAACTGTGATGCGCCGAACAGGAAATTCCCGGTCGTTGAGGTAGCGACGACCGACAGGAAAAGCGGAAGCGAGCAACCAAGGGATGCGACGGCGTAGCTGATGCCAAACAGGAAGTAGCCGATAAGCGACGTATCTCGAGGATCGCCGACCTTGGCCCCGGTGTTCTGCGCGAAGTTGCTGTAAAGTTTCCCTCCGGCCAGTACGTAGACCGCCGTTGCTCCCATCAAAACTCCGACACCAAGGCCGATCCAGTCAAAGTACTGCACGATCGAGTTCGTCACGGATGTGATCACTAGGCCAACTATTCCGAACAGAACGATGAACCCGAATCCAACGGCGATACTTACCGTCCCCGCCTTGGCCAGCCGTCGCGGCATCTCGCGGAAAAAGGTCAGGAGCGCCGTGCGGAGACGCTTGTCCCACTTGCCGGTGTTTGTCGCCGAGCCGCCGTCGTCGTCCGTTCCTATGTACAGGCCCAGATAGGCGGGAAGCATGATGAATCCGCAGGGGTTCAGTGTGGCTACTAAACCAACGGTGAAGGCGAAACCTAATGGCAGAAACTTGTCGCCAAACTTGCCGATCTCGCCCTCGGACTGTCCCTGGAGATCGAGAATGTTGGCGGTCAGAAACCCGCCGTCCCTCCAGATGAATCCTGCGACCACCGCGAGCCCAAGTACGGAGGCAGCGAACGACACCGGCCAGACGTAGCCCCTCCAGATCGGGGCCTGATTGATTACGGTCGCTTCCATTACATGTCCCATTCCGCCTCCCCGCCATCGATAGGGGAGGTTCTTTCAGATTCTACGTTGAGAACCGTGGAACGGTATGCAACTGGAATGCGGGAAATCGCATAATCCGGATCGTAGATTTCCAAATCTGTATGTTCGACCCGGCTACATCGAACCGACGTGCATTCCCGTTCGTCTCTCATATCTCTCAGATGCAGAGTGGATCGGACGCCCCGCGCCGTGGATTCCTTCAGGACGCGAGAATGGCGGTTACGAACAAGGTGCCTTCAAGGCGACCCAGACAAGAAGCACCCATGCTCCCCGGGATGCCCCCGGCCATCCATCCAAGGGAGGGCGGCGGTCGCACCCTCATCAAAGTGCACTTGGCGCTTGATGCGGAACGCACGTGGGGCCTCTCCGCCCACCTGAGCGCGCGGTACGTTGACCCCATCTGGCCCGTCGTCCCTGAAGACATCGGCCCCAACGAAGCGGTCGTCGTTCGAGCGGGCTCGCTATCCGATCCCAAAATCCCGTTCGAAATGCTTCAAACGACGGGCGCTCGCCTGATAGCGATCGTCCCCGATGAGAGCGACGAATCCCTGATTTCCGCGGCCACCGCAGGTGCCTGGGCCGCCGTCCCGGAAGAAGAGGCGCACGTGTTGCTGGCGGACGTTGTACGTGGGATTTCGGAGGGGCGTTGCCCTCTGCTTGAAGCCGCCGCGGACCGCACGGGAGTGGCGTTCGCCATCCTCGCCATGTTGAGGGAGGCGTGGAGTCTGAACCCGGATTCGAGCCCGCCCAGCCCTCTCAGCACTCGTGAGGCTCGCATGTTGCGGATGGTGGCGGAGGGACAGACAAACCGGGAGATCGCCAATCAATTAGCGTTGACCGAACAGACCGTCAAAAACTACATGAGCGCGATGTTTGAGAAGATGGGCACGCGACGCCGGGCGCGGGCGGCAAGAATGGCCCTTGAGTACGGGTGGCTGCGGGAAGACTGAACGGGACCGCGTTCCAAAGCTCACCCGCCCGCGGCTCGTGGTATGATTTAACACCTCTTCCGGGAGCAGATTACCAAGGTAATCAACCCCGGAGATTTTCCGCGCGCCCGTTGGCGTCCCGTTAACACACAATCGCTTCGGAGTTGCAACCTAACCTGATGACGACGACACAAACTCCGGCGGATCAGAGCCCGCCAATTACCCTGCGCGGGCTGCTTGAAGCCGGCGCCCACTTCGGCCACCCCACCAAGCGCTGGCACCCGAAGATGAAGCCATACATCTTCACTGCCCGCAACAAGATCCACGTCTTCGACCTCGCCAAAACGATCGAAAGACTGGAAACAGCGGCCGATTTTATCGAAGAGACGGTCGGATCCGGTGGGCAGGTAATGCTCGTCGGCACCAAAAAGCAGGCGCAGGAAACGATTGCGGACATCGGGCAGCGTACCCACACCCTGTACGTCAATCAGCGCTGGCTCGGCGGGATGCTGACCAATTTCCAGACGATCCAGAAACGGATCGAGTACGTCGTGCGACTCGAAGAAGAAATCGCACACGGAACCCTCCAGGCCGCCACTAAGCGAGAGGCGCAGAAAGCGGCCACCGAGGTCACCCGCCTGAACAAATTCCTGGGCGGCATCAAACAGATGACAACCCTGCCGCAAGCGCTGTTCGTCGTGGACATCGGTAAAGAAAAAATCGCCGTCGCTGAGGCCAAAAGGCTTGGAATTCCGGTCGTCGCCATCGTGGACACGAACTGTGATCCGACCGGCATCGACTTCCCGATCCCGGCCAACGACGACGCCATCCGCAGCGTTCGACTCATAACCGAGCGTGTCGGCAAGGCCATCACCGACGGCAAGCAGGTTCGCGAGGCGCGCGTCGCTGAGCAGATGGCGCTGAACGCCGAAATCGAAGAGCAAGAAGAGGCCGCACGCCGCGCCGCACAGGCGGAAGCCTCAGCACGGCAGGCCATCGCGGAGGCCGCACGGCGCGAGGCTGAAGAAGCCGCCGTTGCCCAGGCCGCGACAGAAGCCGCGCCTGAGGCTGAGCAGGAAGAGGCCGCCACGGAGGCTCCCGCCGCCGAGGAAGTGCCCGGAGCTCCCGAGACGGCTGTAGAAACACCTGCAGCCCCAGAAGCAACTGAGGAAACGACCCCAGAAGAAACCAAGGAAGAGACCACGGAAGCCGGTCCGGAGGCTTCAACCGAATCATCCGACGATGAGACCGACGCGACCGTAGACAAAACAGCCGAGTAACAAATCGGTAACACCCCGCCCGCCCGATGCCGGCCTGGCGGGGGCGCAAACAGCTGAACACAGGGGACAAGGGTCACTTGGACATCACAGCCGCAATGGTGAAGTCGCTCCGGGAGAAGACCGGGGCAGGGATCATGGATTCAAAGCGCGCACTTGAAGACGCTGACGGCGACGAGAGCAAAGCCGTCGACTTCCTCCGAGAGAAGGGACTCGCCTCCGCCGCCAAACGTGCGGGCCGAGCAACCTCGGAAGGCGTAATTGAGAGCTACATCCACAGCGGGAACCGCGTAGGAGCTCTGGTCCAACTCTCGTCGGAGACCGACTTCGTCGCCCGCACAGACGAGTTCAAAGAGCTGGCGAAAGAACTCGCCATGCAGGTAGCCGCGATGAACCCGAAGTATGTCGACCGAGATTCGGTCCCGGAAGACGCCGATGAGGTCGCCAACGAAGAACTCCTGATGGAGCAGGCCTACATCCGTGACCCGGGTCAGACCATCGGCGATCTCGTCAAGAACCTCGCCGCCAAGACGGGCGAAAACGTCCATGTGGGCCGCTTCAGTCGTTTCGGACTTGGAGAATAGAAACTACCGAAAGCCCACAAGGGCGCGATACGACCTCAATTCCTATCCGGGAGGAGCCGGTGACCACGTATAAACGTGTCCTGCTCAAGCTGAGTGGTGAATCGCTCAAAGGGGACCGTGAATTCGGCCTCGACCCGGATGCACTCCGTTTCGTCGCCGAGCAGGTGACCGAGGCCGCGGATACGGGCCTCCAGATCGGCATCGTCGTCGGAGGCGGAAACATCTGGCGTGGCGCTGATTACGAGGCCGTCGGGATGGACCGCGCCACCGCAGACAACGCCGGAATGCTCGCCACCATTATCAACGCGCTCGCCGTCCAGGACGCGCTTGAGCGCAACGGGCTTGCGGTGCGGACACAGACCGCCATCAGCATGTCTGCGATAGCGGAGCCCTACATCAGGCGGCGCGCCTTACGGCACTTCGAGAAGGGCCGCCTGGTCATTTTCGCCGGAGGCACCGGCAGCCCCTACATGTCCACAGATACCGCTGCGGCCCTTCGTGCGCTCGAGGTCGGTGCTGACGCGCTGTGGATGGCCAAGAACAACATCGACGGCATCTACACCTCTGATCCCAATATAGATAAATCCGCCTCCAAACTCGGGCACATGACCCACCTGGACGCCCTGCAGCGCCGCGTCGGCGCGCTTGACGCCACGGCACTCTCCATGTGCATGGACAACGGACTGCCTATAGTCGTGTTTGATCTGTTCAGCCCGGGGAACCTGCTGCGGATACTTCGCGGGGAGGAGATCGGGACCCTCATCTCGGACTCCGTCACCGTATCTGCGACGTAATAGAGACCGCACCGGAACGACCCCCCGTAGGACATATTTAACGAGACCGGCATAACGAAGGGAACGGTGGATGACCACGGAGATACTTGAGGATGCTCGCAGGCGCATGCAGGGCGCGGTAGACGCCCTTGACCGCGACCTCGCCGGGTATCGCACGAACCGCGCCTCCCCGGCCCTCGTCGAGAACATCGTCGTGGACTATCAGGGTATGGAAATGCCGCTCAACCAGCTTGCCCAGATCACCGTCGGCGACGCCAGAATGCTCGTCATCCAGCCCTGGGATCCGAACGGCGTTCAGGACGTGGTACGGGCGTTGCAGTCCGCCGAGCTGGGGATGAATCCCCAGATAGATGGGAACCTGATCCGTCTGATCCTCCCTGTGCTGACCGAAGAGCGCAGGAAGGATCTGGTGCGCCAGATGGGTCGCAGGGTGGAAGAGGCAAAGGTCGCCGCCCGAAACGTACGCCGGAGTGCGCAAGATTCGCTGAAAACCCTGGAGAAAGACGGCGAAGAGTCGCAGGACGTGGTCCGTCGCGCCCTCAACACGCTCCAGGATCACACCGATGCCGCTGTGAGCGATATGGAACTGTCAAGCAAGAAGAAAGAGGAGGAGGTGATGGAGGTTTAGTCCTCCATCATCGGGAACCTCCTGTGACCGTTTCTCCGCGTTCTTCAGCAAATCGCTCATCGTCGTCCGCCGACGATGGGGCAGTCATGCCCCGGCACGTCGCCATCATCATGGACGGCAACGGACGCTGGGCGTCCCAGCGCAGCCGCCCGCGTGCTGATGGCCATCGCGCTGGTACGGAGAACGTGCGCTCCGTCATCTCCCGGCTCGTTGAGCGGGGAGTCGGGTACGCAACACTGTTCGCGTTCTCCACAGAAAACTGGTCGCGCCCCGGCGAAGAGATCTCGGCCCTGCTGGCGATCCTGCAGGAAGTGATCAGCTCAGAGGCTCAGGAACTTCACCGGAATGGCGTCAAGATCCTGCATATCGGCCGGCTCGACAGGCTTCCGGAGCAACTCAGCAGCTCGATCACCGACGCGGTAGAACTGACCCGGGATAACGACTGCTTGACGTTGACGATCGCGTTCGACTACGGCGGCAGGGCGGACATCGTGTCCGCGATCAAATCCATCGTCGCCGGGGGAGTGTCGCCGGACGATATCGACGACGAACTCGTCGCCCGCCACCTGGCCACCGGTGACACGCCCGACCCGGATCTGGTGATCCGCACGGGCGGCGAGTTCCGCATCTCCAACTTCCTTCTCTGGCAGTCCGCATACGCCGAGTTCTATTCGACCCCTGTGCAATGGCCCAATTTCGATGGGGACGAGGTCGATGTAGCACTTGAGGCGTATCGGCTCCGGCAGCGCCGTTTCGGCGGCGTCGATCCGGTCGCTCGAGTCGACCCGGCGTAAACGTCTCAAAATGACGCTCAGACTTATCACCGCGGCGGTCGCCATCCCGGCGCTGGCCGTGATCCTCTGGTTAGGCACTTCCGCCGTTGGAGCGCTCGTCCTGGTTCTTGCGGGGATCGGCGGATGGGAACTGGCGGGCATGCTGCGGACCCGAACCGTTGGCCCGGTCTATCTCTTGCTACCGGCCTGGTCGCTGGCGCTAGTAGCTGCGGGTTGGCTTATAGCCGAAGAGCAGGCCGGCTGGTCCATGTTACTGGCCGCTTTCGGGGCCGGGATCGTCCCCGCACTCGCCATCCTCCTGACCCCGTGGGGCGCCGGCCGGCGCAGCGCGTTCGTGTACGCGATCGCCGCGGGCCCGTACGTGGGAATAGCTCTGGCCCATACGCCGATACTGCGATCCGTGGACGACGGCGCGCAGTGGTTGATGCTCGCCCTCATCGTGACCTTCGCTGCGGACACCGCCGCTATGCTCGCCGGAATCACCCTCGGCCGGCACAAGCTCATTCCGGGCATCAGCCCCAACAAGTCGTGGGAGGGGTTGATCGGCGGACTGATCGGCGCGGCGATCGCAGCGCTGGTCGTTGATACCGCGTTTGATCTTGAAATCGCATCGGGTATGGCCGTCGTACTTGGGATTGTGATGGCAATCACTGGAACACTGGGAGACCTTGGCGTATCCGCGTTCAAGCGGCACGCCGGCGTCAAAGACTCGGGATTCTTGGTTCCCGGCCACGGCGGAGTTCTTGACCGACTGGACTCACTGCTGCCAACCATCGTGATCGTATACTGGGTGTCCGAATGGAGCGCCACTTGAATCGGTCCCTCAATCGTCCAAAAAATGTTGTCCTGCTCGGCTCTACCGGGTCGGTCGGCACACAGACACTTGACGTGATCCGCGCCCTCCCTGACCGGTTCCGGGTTCTCGGACTGGCAGCGGGCCGCAACGTCGATCTCCTCGCTACTCAGATCGCCGAGTTCAGGCCCTACCGCTACTACGCAACGGACGGGCGCGAGCCGGAGAACTGTACGGACTGTCGGCCCGCCTCTCTGATGGAACTCGCCACACTCAACGACGTGGATCTTGTCGTTGCGGCGATGTCGGGTGCTGACGCCCTGGAACCCGCCATAGCGGCGCTTCGGGCCGGAATTCCGGTCGCCCTAGCCAACAAAGAGCTGGTCGTGATGGCCGGCGAGCACCTTCGTGATGCCGCGAAGCACGGCGGCACCGAGATCCTTCCGGTTGATAGCGAGCCGTCCGCCATCTGGCAGTGTATCCGGGGCGAAGCGGAGGAGCCGAGGCGGCTCATCATCACGGCGTCCGGCGGCGCTTTCCGCGGGCGCTCATGGGACGCACTGCGTTCCGTCTCACCCGAAGAGGCGCTTGACCATCCGACCTGGCAGATGGGCCGGAAGATCACGATCGACTCCGCCACATTGATCAACAAGGCGCTCGAGGTGATCGAGGCACACTGGCTATTTGATATTCCGTACGATCAGATCGACGTGGTAATGCACAAACAGTCGATTGTCCACTCGATGGTCGAGTTCAAAGACGGATCGGTGAAGGCCCAGCTGGGGCCGCCTGACCTTAGATACCCGATCCAGTGCGCGCTCACGCATCCAGAACGGGTCGCGAACTCCACCCTTCCGCGCTTCGACCCCATCGAGGCCGGAAATCTCACATTTGAAGAACTTGACGCCTCGCTCTACCCCTGCTTCAACCTGGCATTGGACGTCGCGAGGCGCGGCGGAACCTGGCGGGCTGCCCTGGTTGGCGCGGATGAGGCCGCGGTAGAGCTGTTCCTGGGCGGAAAGATCGGTTTCACCGAGATCGGCCCGGTCATCGAACAGGGCCTGGCCGCCCATCAACCGATAATGGAACCCTCGCTGCGCCAGATCACCGAGGCCGCGACGGAAACGGCCACGCGCATCCGGTCGGCGATCTCGGTGTTGAGAGACTGAGGACCCGGAGACGCCTGATAGGCGATAGACCCTGACTAACATGATTCCTGGCACTTTAATTTTCGGCGTCCTGACGTTCTTGCTCGTCTTGGGCCCGCTCATCATCCTCCACGAGCTTGGCCACTTCTTCACGGCGAAGATGACCCGCACCAAGGTCGTGGAGTTCGGCTTCGGGTTTCCGCCGCGCGCCACCGGCCTCTGGACCGGGCGGACAGAGGTGACGGTCACTGAAGAGACCATTTTTGAAGATTTTGACGAACTTGAATCGGCTGGCGCCCCAGTTGTGGCTGCAGCAAGCGACGGCGATCTCCGTGATGTGGCGTCAGATGGCGCCGACCCGAGGCTCGCAGCGCTCCAACCCGGCCCGCAAATCGAGACAATCGTCGAGAAGCGCGCCGACGGATCGCTGCACGCCTTGCTGGCCCGCCCGAAGAAACGCAAAAACGCCATGGCGTCCGATGCCAGCGATTACGTCGTGGGCGACCCGATCAACGGCAAGCTCCGTGAGATCGGATCGCACAGCATCACCATCTCCGAGATGGTGTGGTCCATCAACTGGCTGCCGTTGGGCGGCTTCGTGAAGATGGTCGGCGAGGAAGATCCTGAAGCCGAGAACAGCTTAGCCGGCAAGTCCAAGTGGGCGCGAGCATTCGTGCTTTCGTCCGGCGCGGTGGTCAACGCCATCATCCCGGTCCTCCTGTTCACCTTCGTCCTGATGCTCCCGCAAACACGGCTGGCTGGCGACGTCACGATCACGGCCGTCCACCCGGACTCGCCAGCGGACCAGGCGGGACTGCGTGTTGGGGACCGGGTCATCGAGGTAGACGGACGGGAGATAAACGATCTGACAGGACTGCAACAGGCCATCACACTGAAGCTAGGTAGCTCCAGTGACTGGCTCGTGAGGCCCGGTATCCCGGACCCGTCCCCCATGCCGGGCGCAACGGCGTTCCAGTACGTGGAGGGTCGCGACAAAGAGGTGTCGTTACGGCCGCGCTTCCAGGTGCCGGAACGCGATGTGGTGTTCGAGGTCACGGACCCGGAGAACCAACTCCTCCTCGCCGAAGCACGACTGCTGGACATCACGGTCGGCGTTAACGATCGACTCCACGTTGTCCCGGAAGCCAACGACACAAACGTAGAGATGTCGATCGCCGCCGCCCGTCTGCTGGATGACCGGATCCAGGTGGGGGACGTGCTCCAGGTGGTCAGTGTCGTCTCAGACCCAACGATCGAGATTTCATTGCCGGACGCCCGGCGCCACGACTTCTCTCTCGGGCTGAACACGTCGATAACCGACGGTTCTGTTGGTATCCAGATACAGACGGAGAACGCCGGAAACAGAACCTTCTCTGAGAACCTGTGGAACGCTTTCACGGGCTCGTTCCGGGAGATCAAGGACCTGATCTTCCTGACCAAGAACTCTGTCGCGGGACTGGTCCAGTCTTCAAACAACCCGCAGCTGAGTGGTCCAGCCACGGTTGGACCGATCGGTATCGGCCAGCTTACCGGCGAGATAGCGACCGCCGATGCCGCCGTCACCACAAAGCTCAGGACCTTCGCCGTCCTGGCGGCCACCATCAGCCTCTCGCTGGCGGTAATAAACATCCTCCCGTTGCCCGGGCTGGACGGCGGGCGGCTGCTCTTCGTGGTGATCGAAGCGATCCGCCGTGGCAAGCGCATCTCCCCCGAGCGGGAGGCGATCGTCCACCTGGCCGGGATCCTCTTGTTGTTGAGCCTGATGGCGCTGATCAGTGTGCAGGACGTGATGCGCATATTCCGGGGCGAGAGCTTCTTCTGATGAAACGCGTAACAAGAGAGGTCTCGGTCGGCGGCGTCAAGATCGGCGGCCGCAACAACCCGATCGCCGTGCAATCGATGACGACCTGCGACACCCGAGACATCGAGACCACCGTGGCCGAGATCGTCGGGCTGGAAACGGTCGGCTGCGAGATCATCCGCGTCGCCGTGCCGGATATGGCTGCTGCCGAGGCGCTTGGCGAGATCAAGCGCCGCATCAACATCCCGCTCGTCGCCGACATCCATTTCCATCACGAACTGGCGCTTGAATCGGTCCGGCAGGGCGTGGAAATGCTCCGCCTGAACCCCGGTAACATCCGGGACGAGACAAAAGTCCGAGAGGTTGTGTCGGCCGCCAAAAAGGCCGGGATTCCCATTCGGGTCGGCGTCAATTTCGGCAGCCTGCCGCCGGTCGGCAAGATCGGCATGGCGCGCGGTGGTTCCCGGTTGACGGACGGGGTGAACGAGCTTGCCAAGGCGGGTGACGAGGGCGGATACGCCGTCGCGGACCACATGGTCGCAACCGCGTTATGGGAGATCGGGATCCTTGAAACTCTCGATTTCGAGGACATCAAGATATCGCTTAAAGCTTTTGATGTGCCCACCACGCTGGACGCCTACCGCAAGCTCGCTCCGCTCGTCCCGTACCCGTTTCACCTCGGTATCACCGAAGCCGGCACCCCGTTTGCCGGGGGCATTCGCAGCGCGGTGGGGCTGGGCATCCTCCTCTCAGAGGGCATAGGAGACACGATCCGCGTGTCACTCGCCGGCGACTCACGGGAAGAGGTCAAAACCGGCTTCGAGATCCTGAAATCACTGAACCTCCGCTCCCACGGCCCGACACTCATCGCCTGTCCCAGTTGTGGTCGCGCCGACGTAGAGGTATTGAAGCTGACGTCGGAAGTGGACGAAGCCCTAAAGGGCGTCAAAACAGACCTCAAAGTTGCTGTCATGGGCTGCGAGGTCAACGGACCGGGCGAGGCCAAAGACGCTGACATCGGCATCGCAGGCGGCAACGGCCGCGCCGTCATCTTCCGCAAGGGAGAGAAGGTCAACATAGTGCCAGAGTCCGAGATGCTCGAAGCCCTCATGGCCGAGGTCAACAAGGGCTAACGCCCCGGTCGGGGCCGTTATTTGCGACGGTCTTTGAGCAGGACGACCCAGCAGCGCATTCAGGGGGCGCACTTCGATCCTCCCGCGCCGTTAATATACTTGTCCGGATCCCACCCATCGCGCCAATACGCGCACACCCAAAGGCCCCCCAATGCGCTTAAGCCGCTCCTTCGGAAAGACACTGCGCCAGGCGCCCGTCGACGCCGAGACCGCATCGCACAGGTACTTGACCCGAGCAGGGTTCGTACAGCAGGTCGCCGCGGGCATCTACAGCTACATGCCGCTTGGCTGGCGCAGCCTCACCAGGATCTCTAACATCATCCGTGAAGAGATGGACCGGGCCGGCGCGCAAGAGATTTCGATGCCAGTCGTTCAGCCGAGAGAGCTGTGGGAGCAGTCCGGGCGAGCCGACACCTTTCAGCCGCCCCTCGCCTCACTGAAGGATCGTCGTGACCGCAACATGGTCATCGCCCCGACCCACGAAGAGACGACCACCTTCATGGCCGCGGCCAACCTGGAGAGCTACCGCGACCTGCCGTTCAATCTGTACCAGATACAGACCAAGTTCCGTGACGAGGCCCGCCCGCGCGCCGGACTGCTGCGGGTCCGGGAGTTCGAGATGAAGGACGCCTACTCATTCGACAAGGACGAGGAAGGACTAGACGTCAGTTTCCAGGCTATGGCCGCCGCATATCACCGCATCTTCAACCGCGCCGGGATCGACGTCCGAATGGTGGAGGCGGACAGCGGACCGATCGGCGGCAAGGACTCTAACGAGTTCGTGCTGCTGGCCGAGTCCGGTGAGGACACGATCTTCGTTTGCAGCGATGAAAACTGCCCGTACGCCGCCAACGCAGAGAAAGCGGAGTTCAAGAAGCCCGCGGCTGGGCCAGAAGATCCTGCCGAACTTGAAGAAGTGCACACGCCGGGCATCAAGACAATCGAGGCGCTGGCGAAGTATCTGGACGTGCCTATCAGCAAGACGGTGAAAGCTGTTTTCTACGCCCCGGAGACATCGACCGATGGCGAAATCGTTTTCGTCTCGATACGCGGTGACCTTGAAGTGAACGAGACGAAACTCCGGAACGCCATGGGTGGCGCCGAGCCACGCCTCGCCACGCCCGGTGAGGTAGCAGCGGCGGGACTGGTGGGCGGCTCCGCTTCCGCCATCGGGTTGGACGCGCCCGACGGACCCCGCACTCGCGTGAAAATCACCAGCATCGTGGACGACTCCGTCGTAGACTCACCAAACTTGGTTGCAGGAGCCAACAAGACCGATTACCACCTGAACAACGGCAACTACGGACGTGACTTCAGCGCAGACATCGTCACGGACATCGCCATGGCAAGCGAGGGCGATGCCTGCCCGAACGACTGTGACGGGCGTCTCGTGGCGCACCGCGGCGTTGAAGTGGGGCACATCTTCAAGCTCGGCACCGGGTATTCGGAGTCGATGGGCGCGACGTTTACCGACGAAAACGGTGACGAAAAATACGCGCTCATGGGCTGCTACGGGATCGGCGTCGGCCGCCTTCTCGCCGCAACAATCGAGGCCAACCACGACGACAACGGGATGATCCTGCCAAGAGCGATTGCGCCGTACGAGGTGTACTTGGCAGGGCTGAACACCAACGACGAAACCGTGGTCGCGGCCGCCGGAAAGTTCTACGAAGAATTGGAATCGGCGGGAGTGGAAGTGCTTTTCGACGATCGCGAGGTGCCGCCGGGCGTCAAGTTCAACGACGCTGATCTGATCGGCCTTCCGTTACGCGTGGTTGTAAGCGCCCGCGGCCTGAAGAGCGGCGAGATAGAGATGAAGCGCCGGGACGCGGACGAAGCGACCATGGCTCCACTGGCCGAAGCCGTGCAGGCAGTGAAAGCCGCGCTGGAAGGCTAACCGCCCGCCCGTACGGATCCCTCACTGTAGGGACGAATTAGTAGCCGCCCGTACCCGTCACTCGTGGCCTCCGGAAGCCAGATGCGACAGCCGTACCGTCATCCTGAGCTTGAAGCGAAGGATCTCCTGGGCCATCCATATCAACGCCGCTCGATGTTCCGACCCCGGACCCCTTCGGCATGTACCCGTTCGGGAATATCTCTTTGATGCCCTGCTCCGGCAGATACGCGCCTGGAGCACCGATGTCGGCCGCGCCGACTTCGTCGTGGCGTCGGAGCCCCAGGTCATGGTGCATGTGCCATGACGGCCAGCTCGCCCGGCCAAAAAGGACGCCTGCGAAGCCCCAGGAGGCCGGTTCCTCGATTATGCTCGGCACACTTCTCTATTGCGAGTATCAATCACATCGACGAACCCGTGGAGTAACGCCTTGTACCTGATCAGAAGAATCTTCAACACCAAGCCCGGCGAGGCACGCAGAGTGGCCGGCCTTTTACAACAACAGGCCCAGGCGTACCGGGACGCCGGTCAGCGCAGCGAGTTCCGTGTCTCTTACAACGGCGCAACGCTTCCGGGCGAACAGAACGTGGTCGTGTTGGACTGGACCGATGACGCCATCATGTCTCCGTCCCGTGAAGGCCACGTCCTCCCGCAGGCGGCGCTCGATCTCGGGGGACAGATTCGCCCGTTGATCGAGAACCAGCGGATCGAATTCCTGGAGTTGCTCGCGCCGGCCAAAGACTAGAGACCGGTCCTGTTAGAACCCGTGATTCCCACGCAGGTGGGGATCCAGTGCTCAACCAACCGGCTCGACAGCAGCGAGAAGATCCATGCCAACGACCGTTATCGCCAACTCAACCATTGTCACTGGCAACACGTCACGCCAGGTCATCTACGATGGCGCCATAGCGATCACAGACGACGTTGTCGCGGCGGTCGGCCCCAGCGACGACGTTCTCGCGTCACATCCGGGCGTTGATGTGGTCGATGGCAGCGGTCAGGCCGTATTTCCGGGCCTGATCAACTGCCATGCCCACCTGGTGAACGTGCTGTCCCGGGGGATCACGGAGGATTTCGGCTTTCCGCCCGACCTGCCGTTTCCGGTAAGCATCTACTCACTCGTGAGCGCCGAAGAAAAAATCGCGCTGGCGACGCTTGGCGCTGTTGAAGCGATCCGTTCAGGATCCACCACTTTGCTTGAGATGGCGGCGGGCATCGCTGTCTACGCAAGCTCGATAGCGGATACCGGCATGCGGCTGGTGCTCGCCGAGAACACGGACGACGGCGTGATGGGGCCGGCATACCGGCCCGGCCAGCCACCTTCAGGTTTCTCCGCGGAGCAGCGCGAGACAAAGCTGGGTAGGGCGGAGGATCTGTTCGCAAAGTGGCACGGGGCAAAGGATGGACGTGTCACCTGCTTCGCCTCAACCCAACTCGTGGAGACAAGCTCGCCGGAGTTGCTCGCAGAGGTCCGGGCGCTGGCGGAGCAGTACGACACGGGCTACACGATCCACCTCGGGCAGAGCCGCCTGGAAGTCGAGACATTGCTCGCTCTGCGGGGCGCAAGACCCTCCAACTATCTGGCCGAGCACGATTTCCTGGGATCTCGACTGGTCGCCGCCCACTGCCGTTACGTGGATGAAAGCGAGATCGCCGCGCTTGGCAACTCTCGGACCCACATCACCCACCAACCGGCGATGGCTGCGCTACGGGCCGTGCACCCGCCAATCCCGGCGCTCCGCGACGCCGGTTGCACCGTCGGCCTCGGAACGGACAACAACACACAGGACATGTTCGAGGTGATGCGCACAGCCCTGCGCACCGAGCGGGTCGCCACCGAGAACGCCCTCAGCCCGCAACCTGAGGACGTCGTGGAATGGGCCACCATGGGGTCGGCCCGCGCGCTGGGCATGGATGACCGGATTGGCTCGCTGGAGATAGGCAAGAAGGCCGACCTGTTCATGGTCGACATGCGCCGCGCCCACCTGGTGCCGACCATGCGCATCGTCTCGTCCTGGATCCACAACGGCCAACCGGGAGATATCGAATCCGTGATGGTTGATGGCGAGTGGGTCATGCGAGACGGGCGGGTGCTCACAGTCAATGAAATCGACCTCATCGATGAAGTGGACCGCATCGGCCGGAGCGCATGGTCCCGAATGATTGAAGCCCATCCGGACACACCGTTCCCCCTCAACCTGTCTCCCCGTTAAAGGGCTTTGTCCGCTGCGGCGGGAACCTCCCGGAGTCGTCTCATGAACGTTGCCGATTTTGTCATTCAGGCGCTCACCACGGTCCGCATCTCGGTCGCCATGACGCTCGACGGCCTGTCGCCTGAACAACTCACGCACCGGCCTGGCCCTGAATCGAACCCGGTGGGCTGGCTGATCTGGCACATGGCCCGAATGCAGGACCGCGGCATTTCCGCCATCACCGGCGAGGAACAGCTCTGGATCAGCGGCGGTTGGCATGGTCGCTATCACATGGATGCCGATCCAAACGACACCGGCATGGGTCACGATTCAACGCAAGTGGCAGCGTTTGCACCGCCAGACGCTGACACCTTGCTTGAACACTACGACGCCGTCTTCCAGAGCACCCGGGGCTACCTCTCGATGCGCGGCCGCGACGATATCGACCGTGTAATCGGCGAGTCCGCGGTGGGGCAGCGACTCCTGGCCATCGTAAACGGTAACATGCAGCACATCGGCCAGGCCGGCTACGTTCGAGGACTCAACGAGGGCCAAATCTGGCACCCGCGTTAAGGCCAGGTCGGGCGACCCCATCGGGCGAGGTTTGGCGGCGTTCATGAGGAGTTAACGGTCACCCGTTAAGGGCGTTGGATTCGTCGCAACTAGCTAGAGACCAGCGCCTCAACCATCGTCAAACAGGCTCGCCCACTGGCTGCCACCAGTTCGATGTCGCTGGCACGATCGATCGAGTCGTTCGGACTGTGGAAAAACGTCTCACCGCCTTCGTTGTCCGCCGCTTCACCGCGCAAAGACACGTAACGCCCCCCGGCCTTAGCGATGTTCTCCGCCTCGCCGCCGCGCCTGTCCCACATCATCCATCGCTCGGCCCCGGACGACTCAAAAGCGGACCTCGCCATCGCCCCGAGCTCTGCATCGCTGGGCTCGATCTTGACCGATCTTGCACGGCTGCCGATCAGCGCCCCCAGGTGTAGCCAGGCGATCGCCGTCGTCTCCAACCCGTCCCGGGCACTCAAAAACGCCTGCAGGCCGTAATGGTTAATCTCGTGCCCGCTTGAAGCCACCATGTGGACCGTGCGCCGGCGCGTCGGCATCGCTGCGATGGCGGCGGCGAGCCCCAGCCAGATGGCGACTCCCCCGCCGCGCTCTGAAGCACATATGAACCAGCCGGACCGGGGCGTCATGATCGCGACCGGCGCCGCATCGGGGTCATCGCCGGGCATGGTAACGGCCACATTTCGCGCCCTCGCGGTTTTTCGCGTAGCGTCGATGATCAAGATGCCCTGGCCCCCGGCTTTAGCCGCCTCGGACAATCCCGACCCGTCCGGCCCCGCGATCTGTAACACGGGCAACCCGATAGGCTCAGCTATCCGGTAGGCGTTCAGAACGTTGATGGCGCCAAGCGAATCGCTGCGCTGCAATACAAGCCCGGCCGCGCCAGCAGTTTCCAACTCAGCGATTCGCTCGTACACAGGACCCTGGTCAAACGCAGGATCATTCTCGCCGGCGATAACAATCTTGCCTCTGACATCTGCACCGCCAGCAGTCACCAGCCCGCCGGCCACCCCGTTCGCGTCCGTCACCCCGCAATCGTGCAGCGCAACACCGTCCGCGCCACCGCCATCCCAGGTCACACGAGTCGACTCGGCACGGAACATTGGAAACTCGAACTCCTCGATCCAACCATCAACCCCGTCACCCTGAAGTTCCGCCAGCCCCCAGTTCGCGGACCCCATATCGCCCGGCCACCCGGTGCGGTGAATCCCGAACCCCTCGTACTCGCGTATTCGGCGTCCCACCGTCTCCGGCGACAACCCGTTTGTCATGACATGCATCTCCCCGATGACCACAGGTATATACGAGTGGTGTATTCCATTTGATTCTGGCTCACACACGACCATCAAGGTCGCCAGATGGTAGCGCCATATGATCGAATTGTGGGGCACGAGGTCCGTCAGCCAGCCAGCAACGACTCAATCTCGCGGGCGACATCGTAAAAGTCATCGAACTCACTGTGTGCAATGCCGTTAGCGGCACAGTGATCCTTCAGGGCGGATCGGGCGATAACGAAATCTGCCTCCTCCTCCGCTATGCAAAAATCGGAGATGCCGTCGCCCACAAAGACGATCTTCCGGCCACCCGGGCGCAACCGTGCGGCGCGAGCGCATTTGCACAAACCGGTGCGCTCACATGTCTCCACCCCGATACCGAACTCCGCTACCGGCGACACCGGGTCGTTGGTCTCAGGATCAAGCCCGGCAAAAGTCGGAGTCGGGGCCACAAAGGCCAGGTCTGACAACCCCTCCCGCTCCAGAACCGCCTCCACATAAAACGCCATCCCGTTTGAGACCACCTCCACCGGCATGTCATTCGATCGACATAACTCCAGCAGCCCCGTCAGCCCCGGCCTCAACACGGCTACACTCAGCGAGTACTCACGCATCTCTGAAAGCCGCCCGGACGGCAGACGTGCGAAATCCCATTCCATCAACTGCCTCTGATCGAACTCACTGGCCCGCCATCGGCGCAACCCTTCGTCCCAGTCCGATCGGGCGAACTTTTTGATCACCTCAACGCCGATATCTCTCATGGTTATCGTGCCGTCAAAATCTAGGACTAGGGCGAGTTTCATTCGGGTCGCCTTCCAGTGTTGCTACGGGTAGTCAGGGAAATGGATTCGGGCGTCGTAATTGAGGCGAGTAGGGAGATCAGAGCCGGGTGAGGCGTCGAACTTCGTAATGAGACGCCTGACATACGTATATTGATGGTCCGATCACGATTGGGAAACGATTGCGAAGGATTTGACGGTGGACTATACTCGCGGTTGAATTTGATCGGGGTAACGATCGCTGCTGACAAAGTGGGTTTGCCCCCACTTTTTTGTTTGTCAGGGTATTTTTAGATTCAGAACCGGAAGGTGCAACTGTGAAGAGTGACCTGCTCCTTGCAGTAACACAACTCGCAGCCGAAAGAGCTCTCCCGCATGGCGTCGTTTTGAGCGCCATCCAGGAAGCTCTTGTCTCCGCGTACAAACGTGACGCTATATCTGAAGGCCAGGGCGTCACCGTCGTGCTTGACCCGGACACCGGGGAGATGGAGGTTCACACCGTCCGCACCGTCGTAGAAGACGGCGCCGAGATGGAAGAACCCGAAGCCATGGTGTTCCTGACCGATGCGAAGAAGATTGACGCGTCGGCCACCATCGGCCAGTACGTTGTCACCGGCACCATCACACAGCATCCCGGCCGCATCGCCGCACAGACCGCCAAACAGGTGGTTATGCAGCGTTTGCGCGATGCCGAGCGCGAGATCGTCTTCGACGAGTTTGAAAACAAGGCTGGCGAGGTCCTTACCGTGACCGTCCAGAGGGGCGATGCTAGGGGCGTCGTGCTGGACGTTGGTCGCGCAGAGGCAATCATGCCGCCGACCGAACAAGTGCCGACCGAAAGGTACCGCCCGGGCTACAAGGTTAAGGTCTACATCGTTGAGGTAGCGAGAACCGTCCGCGGCCCGGAAATCATCGCCTCCCGCACACATCCGGACCTCATACGAAGGCTGTTTGAGGCCGAGGTTCCTGAGATATATAACGGCATCGTGGAGATCAAAAACATCGCTCGCGAGCCCGGCGCTCGAAGCAAGGTCGCGGTCACGTCGCACCAGGCTGGCGTCGACGCCGTCGGCGCGTGCGTCGGTCTGCGCGGCATTCGCATCCAGAACGTGGTCAGCGAGCTCCACGGCGAGAAGATAGACGTCGTCGAGTACGCGGAAGACATCATCACATACATCGCCAACTCCTTGAGCCCGGCACAGGTCGACAACGTCATCATCGACGAAGAAGAGCGCTCAGCGATCGTGGTCGTTCCAGATCGCGCTCTGTCGCTTGCCATCGGCCGTGAAGGGCAGAACGCCCGCCTGGCCGCCAAGCTGACCGATTGGCGTGTCGACATCAAGTCGGCCTCAGAACATGCAGAACCGGTAGCGGACGACACACCTGAACTAACAGACGCGGTGTCGGAGATCGTCGCAGCCGTAGAGGCGGCGCCGCTTGAGGCAGACGCATCCCCAGAAGCCGCCCCCGGGGCCGCTCCGGATATTACGGTGTATGCGGCGGAGCCTGTCGCCGCTGAAGTTGCGCGCCTGGAAGAGAAGCCCGTGGAGCCGGAACTCGCCGCAGTCGCCGAGATCGCCGCCGATCAGCCCGAGCCTGCCATCGCCGAACAACCCGCGGCCGTTCTCGAGCGCGCGCCGGCTACCGAAGCGGTAGAAACCCCGGCTGCGGCAGAATCGTCATCTGCTGAAGAGGCCCTGGCCCTGGAGACGCTTGAGAAAGAGCTTGCGGTCCTGGAGCAGGAGGAGAAAGCCGCCGCCGAAGCAGCTGCGGAGGCGGAACAGATCATCGACTTCAGCTCCGATGACGTTTGGCAACTGGGCTCGTCCGATGACGAAGACGACAGCGGCACTCTGAGATTCGCCGAGGACATCATCGGGTACCGGGACCAGGGTGGCTCACGTCGTCGTGGACGCGGACGTCGCGGCGGCGAAAACTTGAGCGCAAAGGCACGTCGGGCGGTGGCTCGCAAGACCACCCAGCCACCTGCCTCTGGCGATAACGCACGTACGTAACATTAGTAGTTCCGTCGACGAAACTGACAAAACCCGCCGACCCGGCGGCAGGGGTGTAAATGAGGGGTAATCATGTACCGCTCCGCACCTGTGTCGCATGCCGGACAAAGGGTTCTCAAAAGGACTTTGTGCGTGTGACACGACGGGCGGACCAACTCATCGCCGGGACCTCACGAGAGGTCGGCGGACGCGGGGCGTATCTGTGTCGGAAGTTGGAGTGCTTTGAGATGGGCCTTGATCGGGGTGGGCTTGAACGCTCGTTGAAGGGTCGAGGGTCGAAGGGCTCCAAAGCCGATCTGCTGGAGTGGGCAACGGCGGAGTTCCCGACGGTGTCCACAACCTGAACCGATAGCGACCCAGATAACCCGGGTAACTTGAATTAGACGAAACGGGAAAGACGGAGATTGATGGCCAGACGACGTAGCGGATTCGCAGGCAGGCCCCGAGGGCGGGGACGCAGACGCGCCCAGCCCGACGCGCCCGCCGCTGTACAGGAGCAGCAGATCCCGACGGAGCCTATTGAGATCCCGGCGGTACTGACCGTTGGAGAGCTCGCCGAAAAGATCGGTACCGGCCCCGTCGAGACGATCAAATTGCTGATGCGTCGAGGCCTGATGGTGACCGTTAACGATCCCGTGGACTTCGCCAACGCCGCCGCAGTGGCGGGCAGCATTGGCGTGAAGGTGCTTCGTCCACAGGAGGAAGAAGAAAGCATCGCCGGGGAAGACGCCGCCGCCGAGGTTGAGGAAGCAGACCCGAACGCAGTCCTGCGGCCGCCCGTGATCACCGTGCTTGGCCACGTGGACCACGGAAAGACCACGCTGTTGGACTCGATCCGAAACTCATCCGTGGTAGATCTGGAAGCCGGCGGGATAACGCAGAGCATCGGCGCTTCGCAGGTCGACCGTGACGGCCTGAAACTGACATTCATAGACACCCCCGGCCACGAAGCGTTCACGATGATGCGCGCACGCGGCGCACAGATCACTGACATCGTCGTGCTGGTCGTCGCGGCCGACGACGGCATCATGCCGCAGACGAATGAAGCGATCGACCACGCCGCCGCCGCGGGTGTGCCGATGGTCATCGCCATCAACAAAGTCGATCTCCCGGGCTCAGACTCGGAACGCGTCAAGCGCGAGCTTGCGGAACGCAACATCCTCGTCGAAAGCTGGGGCGGTGATGTCGTCTCGGTGGAGGTTTCGGCCCTCAAGGGCGATGGTATCGACGATCTTCTTGAGAACCTGGTCCTCCTTGCCGAAGTCCAGGAACTGAAAGCCAACCCGGACACGGCGGGAGTAGGCGTCTGCCTGGAAGCGCACGTCGACCCGTCTCGGGGCTCGCTGGCGTCGATCCTCGTGCGATCGGGCACGCTAAAGGTCGGAGACCAGATCGTGGTCGGCAAATCCCGTGGACGCGTTCGGGGAATGGTGGACACGCACGGAAACGCCGTCAAGACCGCCGGACCGTCCGACGCCGTTGAGGTCATGGGCCTGGGATCTGTCCCGGAGCCCGGAATCCGCCTGGACGTTGTTGCCAGTGAAAAAGTGGCGCGTCGCATCGTCGAGGACCGTGAAAAAGAAGACCGCGGCGGAGACTCACGCTCACTCGCCACGCTCTCCGAGGTCATGCGAAGGCTCAACGCCGGTGACGCGGAAGAACTCTCCGTCATCATAAAGACCGGAACGCAGGGCAGTATCGATGCGTTGCGCCGGAGCGCCGAACAGATTTCGGACGATGAAGTCCAGATCAACCTGATCCACGCGGCAACCGGGCCGGTCAATGAGAGCGATGTGATGCTGGCCTCAGCTTCGGGTGCGCTTATCATGGCGTTTGAGACCGGAACACAGGCCGGCGCAGAAAAACAGGCCGGAATCCACGGGGTGGATATACGGCAGTACAACATCATCTACGACCTTATAGACGACCTCAGGTCGGCCGGACGAGGGCTGCTGGCGCCGATTGAGAACGAAGTGGTGCTCGGCCACGCCATTGTTCAGGCGATCTTCCCGGCGGGACGCAGGTACCGCGTCGCCGGTGTGCGAGTTTTAGACGGCGAGATCGCACGGACGTCAAGCATCCGGATCCAGCGGGATGGTGAAGCGGTCTACACAGGCCAAATCGCCAGCCTCAGACACTTCAAAGATGACGTCCACGAGCTGGCGGCTGGTCTTGAGGGCGGCGTTGGCGTCGAGGGATTCATCGATTTCCAGGAAGGTGACATCCTGGAGGTGTTCGAGATACAGCTGGAGGTCCGCTCTTAGGGGTTCAGCTGATCCTCGCCTGTGCAACGCAAACGTGGGCAGGCGAGGATTACCGACGATGGGTGCGGGCTCCAAGGCTTATAACGCGCCCCTGCATTCCCGCGTACCGGATCCGCTTGGGCGTCTGGGCGATGGGTGCCGCTCTGGCGATCGGAATCGGCGCTTCCCGCGTCTATCTGGGAGTCCACTGGGCTCAGGCGTAGCGGCGGGCTGGTTACTGGGATTCGCTCTGGTTGCCGGAATCGTGGGGCTCGTCGCGCTGGACCGGCACGTCACCTATTTCCTCAGAAGCGAATCCCGCACTCAACCATCTCGATTCCAGGCGTTTGGCGCCCACGGGTCGATACTCGGTATCGTGGGCTTTGCCATGATCACGGCGTTCCTCGCCGGGGTGGGTCTCGACGCCTAGCGCGCTCCTGGCCGATCAGACAACGGTTCGTCCAATAACCGAGTCGCCAATTGATCGGGTCTGAGGACCCTTTCAGTCGTACGCGACCTGGCAAAAACCGTGGTTGCAGTAGCCGTTCGGGATCTTCGCCAGGTATTGTTGGTGATCCTCTTCCGCGTAGTAGAACTCCTCGGCCGGTGCTATCTCCGTCGTGATCTCACCGAACCCAGACTCGTTCAACTTCGCCTGGTAGCTCGCCAGACTCTCCCGTGCCGCATCAAGCTGCGTTGCCGCCGTACCGTAAATGGCGGTCCGGTACTGGCTGCCGATGTCGTTGCCCTGACCCATGTACTGGGTCGGGTCGTGGTTCTCCCAGAACACCTTGAACAGCGCCTCGGTATCGACTTTATCGGGATCGAACACCACCAGCACCGCCTCCGTGTGGCCGGTCATCGACGTGCAGGTCTCCGGGTATGTCGGATTTGGTGTAGTTCCACCGCTGTACCCGACCGCGGTCGTGTAGACACCCGGAACCTGCCAGAACAACCGCTCGGCGCCCCAGAAACAGCCCATCCCAAAGACGATCGAATCCATGTTGTCCGGGAACGGACCGTGAATCGGCCGACCGTTCACAAAGTGAACGTCTGAAGTTGGGATCGCGTTCGTTCGTCCCGGCAGACAGTCTTCGGGAGCCGGAACGGGAGCAGGAGTGCGTCGAAGGCCAAACAAAATGTGCCTCATTCTGGACGACAACGTGCCTCTGGATGATGAGACGTGCTATCCGAAAATACTGATCGGGGACCCGATTCGGATCCCTTTACGTCGATAAAACCAGTGACCGAATACTACACGGGTGTGAATACATGGGCGATGCAACGGGGAGGACTCTCGAGGAGGCGATGCGGATATCGAACATTCCTACAGGGGATTTTCGCCACTGTCGGACGCCACAAGAGCCGGGCATAGTGAAATAGCCCGGTTCCTTGCCGGTCGTTCAGGGCGCGACTCGTAAAATCTTTGAATCGGGTGGGGGAGGCGCAGTCGGAAAGGGTGCCCGACGAAAGTTGAGCAACCGACGAGAACCCGGAAGCGGCCTTCCTACAAGCCGATCAAAACCATCTGCGTACCCAACCGATCGGGTCAATTCACGTTTGACAACAACTTTGACGTTAAACGCAAAAGAAGCACCCATTTCTGGATGCCCTTCTTTCGATTGAGTTACGTATGGTACCCCGGGTGAGAATCGAACTCACGGCCTGCGGTTTAGGAACAGAGAATATTTCACAAAAATACAGAATCGTCGCACAATGCAGTTGCTGGACCTGTACTCAGACCCGAGTGTTGTGAAGATTCGAGTGAGTGACTTGGTAAACACGTGGTCGGTGCCCACGAACCCCAGAAACAGATTTACGGTAATAGCCTCGGCAATGTTTACGTTGCTGCTAATCGTTTGTTCTGCGGACAGTCAGGAAGTCACCCCTCCCGAATCTTCGGCCGCGCCTGACCCTGTTGTAGCTGCTACCGTTCTCGGAAAGTCGCCCGTGCCCGACCAGACTCCGGACTCCAAACCGGGTGTGTCTGCATCCTCTGACTTTTCAATTCTCACTGTGGATTCTTCCGGATCTGGGCTGGATCACCTTGCCGCTGCCGAACGTTACCGTGTTCTTTCTCCTCCAGAGTCAGCTTCAATAACTGTTGACCATGACGCTGCAACCGGATACGCCTTTGTTTCCGCAGGCGAGGGGGCCGTTCCCTCCAGTGCCGCTGTGCTGGTCGCAAACATGGAGCTTGGCAATGTTGCTGTCGTGCAGGCCGATTCGAAAGGCGCTTTTGCTACCAGCATCCCAGCCCGTGCCGGTACGCATCTGCTGGTGAAACAGGACTCTACGACGGAAGGCTATTCAGCGATCAGAAGCGGTATTGACGAGATCGTTAACTCCGAACAAATAGGATCCCCGGGCATCGTCCTGCGCGTGCCGGTCGTGCCATCTGCGGCAGGGTCTGGTGGATATTCGGTCGCTGGCGGGGCTAGGGTGACTGATGACGGGCCGCCATGGATTTTTGAAGGAAACCTGTCTGATATTGCTTTTCGATCGGACGGTACATTCGATGTGAACGGGCAGATAAAAGTACTCACAGATATTCAGTCATTAGACGGAGTGTCTTTCAGCTTTTCAGGCCAGATGCTGGGCGATGAAACCGGGTATCAGATAGGGCCGGCCGGCGATTTTTTATCCAACATCATGACACCAACCGGGCTGCCAATCGAAAGGACGCGGCAAGAGGGAACGCTTGATATTTTCTCGCAAAATTGCGGTACAGGGATCCTGGAATGGCGGAAGGCGAGCGATGGGCTCGTCGCAGATGTTTCCTGTGAGGTGCAGGTGGAATCGGATGCGCCGACGGGAACCTATGTAACGTGGCTTACGCTTAATACGCCCGACTCTGTTAGAGAGACTATCCAGCCCTCGGATAAACTGCTGAAACTCGGGAATCCGCTGGGACAGGGCAACAGCATTGCACTGGCCATGGTCACTGTGGGACCAGCCGAACCGTTGCGTCTCACGACCACTCTTTTGGCCGACCTGCTTCAGGAAGGCACCCGCGGAGGTGTGCTGGCACGCGAGGATGCCGGCCGGCTCTCTATCGGATCGAGGATCATCACCCACCACAACCCAATTGTCCCCCGCCTGGACCCGTACGGAGATCCCTGGCGACACCGCCTGGACCCTTACCTGCCGCTGATGGGGATAACCGACCGTCACCCCCCGGCCGTTCCGTTGATTGCGTTCGATTTTTCGAACAGTGACCTCAGGATCGCGGTAGAAAGACCCGACGGTAAAACCGATGTCCTTGGGCCTGGGCCGTTCGCGGCCTACGGTGTTAAAACGCCCACGACGCCCGAAGGAAACCAGATTGCCGGCGGCGGCGGGCACATAGGCGAGATACCGCAGTTACTGGGCCAGACAGATATCTTCGAGTACCAGTTTCCACTCGACGGGGACTACGTGGTGCATCTGGCTGGTCATATCGCCGACGAAAACGGTCAAATCCTTGAAGTGACCGGTACATTCGACCTGGTTGTGGCAAACAGTCTCGACATTGAAACGGCACTTTTGCCGGGCACCCCTTTCGAAGTCGGTGACAGCCTGCCGGTGGGATTGCAGGTCTATCCGGGCGTTCCAGCCGATGTCAGGTTCACGGTTACTCATATCGGGGCCGATAACGCCGTGACCAAAAAGGAATACACGGGAACCGCCAGCACCGGTGGCTGGTGGGATGGTGACGGTCAGTCCTTTTTATTTGCAGTCGCAGGTGAATACCTGGTGGAGGCAGAAGCACGTTACCCGGATTCCGAAGAGCGTCTGTGGGCGGGACGTATGAAGTACGGTGGAGTTGTTGCAACTCCTGATGGTCCGATCATAGCTCACGGTCTCAGGGGGCAAGACGCTTTGGACTATATCCCACCACCTTGGGGTTTCGGAATAGATTTTTCAGCCGATGGGCATCTACAGTTTCCGTATTTCACAGGCGACATTTTATGGGGGATGGAAGGCCCTGAAAACCGCGGAGATTTAACCGGTCTTGATCATTTTCATTCATCTGGACCTGGCGATTCGGTCAACGTGGGTCTCAGTATGCAGATCGTGAACGCGGACCATCCACTTGTAAAACGAGCCCTCAAACAGGCAGAGGGGAGCATGCCTGAAGAGAAATATAAGGATTTGCTGAAGGCAGGGCAGGTGCCGCTCATAACGACCCTCGAAGAAGATGATCCGCTCAACTGCGGGGAGCACTGCGGGGCAGGCCCTGGCGGAAGCATGGGTCTTCGCCTGGAAGAGCTGAGCCTTCTTGCGTATACGTACGGCTCGGCGCAGCGCCCTGGAGTGCGGGT